>DJUV01000229.1 GCA_002440625.1 Rhodobacteraceae bacterium UBA6273
ATCGGCGGCCAGATCGTGCGCTATGTCGGCCTCAGGGAAATGGCGCTTGAAGTGACCCCCGCGCCGGGCCGCGAGCCGAAGATCGCTGTCTTCTCGGGCACCAAGTTCTCCACCTCGACCCAGCTCAACGACCGCATCCTGAGGCATCTCGCCGAACCGCGCTGGCCCGGCCTCCCCGCCCATACCGCAAGCTGGCTCGCGCTTCAGCGCGAGGTGTCGCGCCTGCCCGAACCGCGCCGGCTTCTGGTCGAAACCTTCCCTGCCGAGGGCCGCGCCCATCTTTGCCTCTACGGCTTCGCCGGGCGCGCAGCGCAGCAGACGCTCGGCCTTCTCCTGACCCGGCGGATGGAGGAAGAGAGCCTGAACCCCCTCGGCTTCGTCGCCACCGACTACGCGACGCTGATCTGGGGCCTCGATCCGGTCACCGACGTGTTGCCGCTTCTTGACCGGCAGGCGCTGCGCGCCGGGCTTGAGACCTGGCTTAAAAGCAACGCGGTGATCAAGCGCACCTTTCGCAACGTGGCGCTGGTCGCCGGCCTGATCCAGCGCAACCATCCCGGTCAGCGGAAGTCGGGGCGTCAGGCGACGATCTCCTCCGACATCCTCTACGACACCTTGCAGCGCTACGACCCCGGCCACCTCCTCTTGCAGATCACCCGCGAAGAGGCGATGCGCGGCCTTGTCTCCTTCGGCCGGATCGAAGCGATGCTCGACCGCATCGCCTGCCGGATCGACCATCTGAAGCTCGACCGTGTCACCCCCTTCGCGGCGCCTCTCTTTCTCGAACGCGGCAAGATCGCCGTCGAAGGCGCGGCGCGCGACCGGCTCCTTGAGGAAACCGCGACCCGGCTCATGACCGAAGCCGGGCTGGCGTGACGGAAACGGTCTTTCCCATGACACGAAGGTTGTCTTTCCCCGGCCCGCGCGTCAGGACAGGGGGATGAGTTCCCATGTCTTCCGATTGTCCGGCGCCGTGCTGAGCGCCCTCCCCTCCGGTGCGCTCCACTGGGCCGAACAGGGCGTGCTCATCGTCTCCGACCTGCATCTCGGCAAGTCGGAACGCATCGCCCGGCGCAGCGGCACGCTCCTGCCGCCCTATGAGGTAACCGAAACCCTGTCGCGGCTCGACGCCGATATCGCGACCACCGCGCCACGATTGGTGATCTGCCTCGGCGACAGCTTCGACGATCTTCAGGCGTCGGAGCTTGCGGATGAACATTCGCTCTGGCTTGCGCGGCTGATGGCGGGGCGGCGCTGGATCTGGATCGAGGGGAACCACGATCCCGGCCCCGTCGCGCTTGGCGGCGAGCACCGGGCGGAACTGATGCTTGGCCCCCTCACCTTCCGTCACATCGCGCTTCTTGGCGCTGAGGGCGAGGTCTCGGGCCACTACCATCCGAAGATGCGCCTCGCCGGCCAGTCCCGGCGCTGCTTCCTCTACGACCGCGCCCGTGTCATCCTGCCCGCCTACGGCACCTATACCGGCGGGCTTTCCTCGGACGATCTCGCCTTTTCGGGGCTGATGCTCGACGGGGCGATGGCGATCCTGACCGGGCGCAAAGCCCTGCCGGTGCCGATCCTGAAGGATGATGCGCGTGGCTGATCCCGACCCCGCGGCAATCGACCGCCGCATCCGCGAAAGCTTCGCGCGCCAGTCGATGATGGCGACCTTCGGGGCAAATATCCTGTCGGTCGCCCCCGGCACTGTCGTGATCGCCGCGCCCGTCCTGCCGGGGTCGCGTCAACAGCACGGCGCTGGTCATGCTGCCCTGGCCTTCGGGCTTGGCGACAGCGCTGCCGGCTATTCGGCGCTGTCGCTCCTCGCCGAAGGGGTCGAGGTGATGACGGCGGAAATGAAGATCAACCTCCTCGCACCCGCCATCGGCGACCGGCTGATCGCCACCGGCCGCGTCATCAAGGCCGGGCGCCGCCTGACCGTGGTCACCGCCGAGGTGGAGGCGGAAACGGATGGTCAGCGCAAGCTCGTGGCACTCCTGCAGGGTACCATGGTGCCGGTCGGTTAGGCCGTCAGCCCTTCTGGCTCCGGCAAACCATTGGCACGGCAGCAGGCGGTCAGCGTATTGGCCAAGAGGCAGGCAATGGTCATCGGCCCCACCCCGCCCGGCACCGGCGTGATCGCGCCCGCGACCTTTGCCGCACCGGCATAGTCCACGTCACCGACCAGCACCTGCTTGCCGTCCCGCTCGATCCGGTTGATACCTACGTCGATCACGGTCGCACCCGGCTTCACCCAGTCGCCGGGGATCATCTCGGGCCGGCCCACAGCAGCGACAAGGATATCGGCGCGCCGGCAAACCTCGCCCAGATCCTTCGTCCGCGAATGCGCGATGGTTACGGTGCAGCTGTCGCCAAGAAGAAGCTGCGCCATCGGCTTGCCGACGATGTTCGAGCGGCCGACGACGACCGCCTCCATCCCGGCAAGCTTGCCGTGATGGTCGCGCAGCATCATCAGGCAGCCCAAGGGCGTGCAGGGCACCATCGACTTCTGCCCGGTCCCCAAAAGCCCGACATTGGAAATGTGAAACCCGTCAACGTCCTTCGCCGGGTCGATCCGGTTGATGACAAGTTCAGAGTTCAGATGAGAAGGCAGCGGCAACTGCACGAGAATACCGTGAACTGCGGGATCGGCATTCAGCCGGTCAATCAGCGCCAGAAGATCGGCCTCGGACGTGTCGCGATCAAGCTTATGTTCGAAAGAGGCCATGCCGACCTCGACAGTCTGCTTGCCCTTCGACTTCACATAGACCTGGCTCGCCGGGTTTTCCCCCACCAGAACCACGGCCAAACCCGGTACCAGCCCCCGCTCTTCCTTCAGCCGCGCCACATGTTCGGCCACCTCGGCCCGCACCTTCGCGGCAAAGGCCTTGCCGTCAATGATCGTCGCGGTCATTCCACTCTCTCCGGTCGCCTGCTTCTTCGTTGTTCAAATACCCCACGGGG
>DJUV01000231.1 GCA_002440625.1 Rhodobacteraceae bacterium UBA6273
CAGACCGGCTTTGCCCGCACCGGCAAGATGTTCGCGATGGAGCATCACGACGTCCAGCCCGACCTGATGACCATGGCCAAGGCGCTGGCCGGCGGCTTCCCGCTCGCCGCCGTGACCGGCCGGGCCGAGATCATGGACGCGCCGGGGCCTGGTGGCCTTGGCGGCACCTATGGCGGCTCGCCCATGGGGATCGCGGCGGCGAATGCCGTCCTTGACGTGATCGAAGAGGAAAAGCTCTGCGACCGCGCCAACCAGCTTGGCTCGCGCCTGAAGCAGCATCTTGAGTCGCTCCGCGATGAAGTGCCGGAGATTGCCGACATCCGCGGCCCCGGCTTCATGAACGCGGTCGAGTTCAAGGATGCCAAGACCGGCCAGCCCTCCGCCGATTTCGCCGGCAAGGTCCGGGTCGAGGCGCTGAAGCGCGGCCTGATCCTTTTGACCTGCGGCGTCTACGGCAACGTCATCCGCTTCCTGTCGCCGATCACCATTGGCGATGACGTCTTCACCGAAGCGCTCGGCAAGCTTGACGAAGCGATGCGGGCGGCCCGGAAGGCCTGAGGCGGGGTTACGCCGATGATGGAAAGCCCGCTCCGGCGGGTCTTTTCCTTGGCGGGGTCCGCAAACCTGTTCGTTGGCTTTGCACGACGAAGCTGCCGTTGCCATGCAGATATTTTATCGCACCTCTGCCAGCGTCAACATCGCGTCGGCAAAGGCCTCAGGGGCCTCCTGCGGCAGGTTGTGCCCCGTCCCGTCAATGATCCGGCGCTCGTAGAATCCGGTGAAGTGTGGGTAGTCGAAATCCTCCTTGGTTGGCGGATCAACCCCGTCATCCTGTCCCTGCAGCACGATGGAGGGCACCGTTATGGCGGGTTGGGTGGCCAACCGCCCCTCGATCCCGTCATAAGCAGGATCTCCGGCAATACCGCCAAAGCGGTGACGATAGGAATGCAGCACGATCTCAACGAAGTCGGGGTTGTCGAATGAGGGGGCAGTCGCAGCCCAAGTCGCATCGTTGAAGTGCCAGCTTGGCGACCACAGCGACCAAATATATCGGCAAACATCGCGTCGGTTCTGTGTCAGCCCGACCCGCCCTCGCTCAGTATGGAAATAATACATGTACCAGTAGCGGGCCTCCTCAACCGCCGGGGCGGGTTTCCAGGCATTCGCGATGTCCTGGATGTTATAGCCCTGTCCGCAGCTTACGAGGCCGCGAACCCGCTCTGGCCAGAGCGCGGCGACGATGCATGCGGCCCTGCCGCCCCAGTCATATCCGCCGAGAAGGGCGGTTCTGATGGAGAGCGCGTCCATGAAGGCCAGCAGATCAGCACCGAGCGCGGCCTGCTGGCCGGACCGCATCGTCTCGTGGGAGAGGAAGCGGGTCAGACCATAGCCACGCAAATAGGGGACCAGACAGCGATATCCATGCCCGGCGAGATTGGCGGCGACAGCATCATAGGCGCGGACGTCGTAGGGAAAGCCATGCAGCAGGATCACCGGATTGCCACTTTCATCTCCGACCTCATAGTAGTGGATTTCCAAGCTTCCCGCTTTGATGGACTTCAAGGGGTGCCTCCCCAACTTCTCCGATTTGCGGAAGCCTATGGCATCGGCCTGAACGGCGGCAATGGACTCTAAACCTGCCCTACGCAATTCCGCGATGAAGCTTTTTCACCTCAGCTTCCCCAGCACCTCAACACTCGCATACCCATCCGGCACCAGCCCCACCGTGCGCTGAAACGCCCGGATGGCGGCAATCGTGTTCGGGCCGATCTTGCCGTCCACGCCGCCAGTGCTGAAGCCGGCCTCGGTCAGCTTCGCCTGCAACTCCTGCCGCTCCGCCGCCAGAAGCGCGCGGTCCTCGCGCGGCCAGTCGGCACGGATCGGCGGGCCGCCGGCGATGCGGTCGGCAAGGTGGCCGACGCCGATCACATAGGCATCGGCGGCGTTGTAGCGCTCGATCACGTGGAAGTTCTGGAAGATCATGAAGGTCGCGCCCCGCACGCCCGCCGGCATCAGGATCGAGGCTGCGCCATGATCGGGCACCGCCTTCCCTTCCATGTCGCGGATGCCGAGCGCGGCCCAGTCGCCGGCGGGTTTCTTCACCCGCTCTCCGGTCAACCCGTAGTCGAAACCCTCCGGCACGCGGACCTCCACGCCCCAGGGTTCGCCCTTCTGCCAACCGAAATGCCTGAGATAGGCCGCGGTCGAGGCGAGCGCATCGGCGGGATCGTCCGACCAGATGTCGCGCCGCCCGTCGCCGGTGAAATCGACGGCATGGTCAAGGAAGGAGGTCGGCATGAACTGGGTATGCCCCATCGCGCCGGCCCAGCTTCCGGTCATGTGGCCGGCATCGACGTCGCCCGCCTGAAGGATCTTCAGCGCCGCGATCAGCTGGCCCTCGAAGAACGCCGCGCGCCGCCCGTCGAAGGCGAGCGTCGCCATGGCCGGGATGATCGGGATGTTGCCCCGGAAGGTGCCATAGGCGCTTTCCAGCCCCCAGATCGCGACGACGATTTCCTTGTCGACGCCGTAGGCATCCTCGATCCGCTGCAACAGATCGCCATGGGCGGCCAGTGCCGCCCTTCCGTTGGCGATGCGGTCCGCCGACACGGCGCCGTCGAGATAGTCCCAGATGGTCCGGGAGAATTCGCTCTGATTGCGGTCCTTCTCGATCACGCTGGTGTTGTACTCGATGCCCGCAAAAGCGCCGTCCATCACCTCCGCGCGGATACCCTGAGCCTCGGCCCTCATGCGGAACCCGGCGATCCAGTCACCAAAGGTCAGGTTCGCCGTCGCCGGCACAAGCTGTTCCGGTCCGCTCATCCCCTGCCCCCCGTGCGATATGTCAGCATCTGTCGCTTTGGCCTCAAGCGGAAGCGTGGCCAATAGAATGAATGCCGCCGTGACATGCTGCATGCCCGATTGCCCTGCTCTTTTTTTGACAGGGTAGCGCCGATGGCGCCGCGCGTGAAGCGTCTTGAGGCGGTTACCGCCGCCGCCGCTCAACCTTGAGCTTCACCTTGGCGGTTTTCGCCCGCGCCTGACCAACCCGCCGCCTGACCGGACCGCCGCGCCGTGCCGATCCGCCGCCCGGCATCGGCCCGCCCTCGACCGACAGAAGTTCCAGCATCAGCCCGCCCGTCACCGGCACCGCCTCGGCCAGCCGCACGGTCACGCGCTGGCCGACCGAAATCGTCATGCCGGTATCGGCGCCGGTCAGCGTCTGGGTCCGCTGGTCGTAATGGAAGAACTCCCGCCCAAGTGTGCGGATCGGGATCAGCCCGTCGGCGCCGGTCTCATCGAGCCTGACAAAGCAGCCGAACCGGGTGACGCCGCTGATCCGGCCGGGGAATTCGCTGCCCACGCGCTCCGAGAGATAGGCGGCAAGGTAGCGGTCCGTCGTATCCCGCTCCGCCGCCATCGACCGCCGCTCGGTATCAGAGATATGTTCGCCGGTTTCCTTCAGCGCCTCGATATCAGCAGCCGACAGCCCGTCCTTGCCCCAGCCGTGGCCGGAGATAAGCGCCCGATGCACGATCAGGTCGGAATAGCGCCGGATCGGCGAGGTGAAATGGGCGTAATTCTTCAGGGCAAGGCCGAAATGGCCGAAGTTTTCCGGCGCGTAATAGGCCTGGGTCATCGACCTCAGCGTCGAGATGTTCAGAAGCTCGTCAAAATCCGTGCCCTCGGCCTGGGCCAGAAGCCGGTTCAGATGCTCGGTCCTCAGGACCTGGCCCTTGGCAAGGGTAAAGCCCGATGCCTCCGCCACTTCGCGCAGCGCGTCGAGCTTGTCCGGGCTCGGCTCCTCATGGACGCGGAAGAGAAGCGGGCGGCGGAGTCGCAGCAGTTCCTCGGCGGCGGCGACATTGGCGAGGATCATGAATTCCTCGATCAGCCTATGCGCGTCGAGCCTTTCGCGGAAGGCGACCGACTTCACCTCGCCCTCGTCGGTCAACTCGATCTTCCGCTCCGGCAGGTCGAGATCGAGCGGCTGGCGCATGGCGCGTTCTGTCTTCGTCGCCTCGTAGGCGCCGTAAAGGGGCGCGATCACCTCGGCCAGTAGCGGCGCGCAACGTTCGTTGGCTTGACCGTCCTGTGCCTCCTGAACCTCGGTATAGTTGAGGCTGGCGACCGACTTGATCATCGCCCGGGTAAAGCGGTGCGATACCTTCCGGCCTTTGGCGTCCAGTTTCATCCAGACGGCAATGACAGCCCGCGCAACGCCCTCGTGCAAGGAACAGAGATCGCCAGACAGCCGCTCCGGCAGCATCGGCACCACGCGGTCGGGGAAATAGGTCGAATTGCCCCGGTTCCGCGCCTCGCGGTCAAGTTCGGACCCGGGCGTCACATAGTGCGCGACGTCGGCGATGGCGACCCAGACGACATGGCCACCCTCGTTCTTCGGGTCGTCGTCGGCATGGGCATAGCAGGCATCGTCATGGTCGCGCGCATCGGCGGGGTCGATGGTGATGAAGGGGAGATGGCGCAGATCCTCGCGGTCGCCCAAGGGTGCGGGCTCCATCCTATCCGTCTCGGCGATCACGTCATCGGGGAAGTCGTCGGGTATACCGTGCTGGTGGATCGCGATCAGCGAGACCGCCTTCGGCGCGGAAGGATCGCCCAGCCGAGCGATGATCCGCGCGCGGGGCATGCCCATGCGGCCCTTGGGGCCTGCCTGCTCCGCCTCCACCAGCTCGCCGTCCTTCGCGCCTTCGGTCGCCCCGGCGGCAACGAGCCAGTCCTTGTCGGCACCCTTGTCGATCGGCACGATCCGCCCGCCCTCGGCCCCTTTTCGGAAGATGCCGAGGATCTTGTGCGGGTTGGTGCCGATCTTGCGGATCAGCCGCGCCTCGTACTGGTAATCCTCGCCTCGGACCTCTGTCACGCGGCCAAGTATGCGGTCGCCTTCAGCGACCGGCGCATCGGTCTTGCCCGCCTTGAACAGAACACGCGGCGCAGGTGCCTCGCTTTCCCACTCCAGCGGCCGCGCGAACTGGTCGCCGTTTCGGTCCGCCGGCAGGATCATCAGGATCGTCACGGGCGGCAGCTTGTCGGGGTCGAGATAGGTCTTGCGCCGTCGTTCAAGCGCGCCCTCGCCCTCAAGCTCCTTCAGGATGCGCTTGAGGTCGATCCGCTCGGCGCCCTTGATGCCGAAGGCCTTGGCGATATCACGCTTGGCGGTCAGGCCGGGGTTTTCGGCAATCCATTCGAGGATTTCGGTCTTGGAGGGGATACGGGCCATGTCTTCAGCTACCATGTGCGGCAGGCGGCGTCATGCGGAAATGGCCTGCCCTTTGCGGCTTTCATCTTGCTGAAAATACCTCCGCCGGAGGCTCCACCACCTGCCAGCCGCGGGCGGTTTCAGGCGAAGTAGTCCCTCAGAACCCGCCCGTAGACCGCCTTCAACTGGCCGATCTGATCTACTTCCACATGCTCGTCGACCTGATGCATGGTCGTGCCGACCAGCCCGAATTCGACGACCGGGCAGTGATCCTTGACGAAGCGCGCATCCGAGGTGCCGCCGGAGGTGGAGAGGACCGGCTCGACGCCGGTTTCAGCTTTCACCGCTTTCGCAACCAGATCGACGAAGGCGCCCGGCGGTGTCACGAAGCTTTCGCCCGAAACCTCGATGTCCAGGGCGAAAGTCACGCCGGTTTCCGCCGTGACCGCCTCCGCCTCGGCCTGCAGCCAGTCGCTCAAGGTGGCCGAGGAATGGGCATCGTTGAAGCGGATGTTGACCATCGCCCGGGCCTTGGCCGGGATGACGTTGTTCGCCGTATTGCCGCAGTCGATCCCGGTGACGGCAAGCGTCGAGGCGTCGAAATGCGCTGTCCCCTCGTCCAGCGGCTTCGCCGTCAGCCGGCCAAGCCAATCGACCAGCGCATGAAGCGGGTTCTTCGCCCGGTGCGGATAGGCGGAATGGCCCTGCACGCCCTTCGCCTCGACAAAGGCGGTCATGGAGCCGCGCCGGCCGATCTTAATCATCTCGCCCATGCGTTCCGGGCAAGTCGGCTCGCCCACAAGGCAGACCGACATCGCCTCGCCCTTCGCCGCCATCCAGTCGAGGATGGCAACGGTGCCGTCCTTGCCGACGCCCTCTTCATCGCCGGTGATGGTCAGGATCACCGCGCCGTCGGGCGGCGTCTCACGCACGAAGTCCACGGCGGCGGCGGCAAAGGCCGCGACGCCGGATTTCATGTCGGTGGCGCCCCGGCCCCAGAGCTTGCCTTCGGAAATCTCGGCGCCAAAAGGGTCGTGCGCCCAGGCCGCCGCATCGCCCACAGGCACCACATCGGTATGGCCGTTGAAGCCAAAGCTTCGCGCCGCGCCCCTCGCACCCCAGCGGGCGAAAAGATTCGGGATGCCGGCGCGGTCGACCCGGTGGCATTCGAAGCCGGCGCCGGTCAGAAGCCCGGTCAGGAGCGTCAGCGCGCCGCCTTCTTCGGGGGTGACGCTGGCGCAGCGCACAAGGCTTGCGGTCAGGGCGACGGGATCGACGGGGTTGGTCACGGGGGTTCTCCTTCGCTGGCGCGGGGCCAAGGGTTAGCGCCTTTGGCCGGGCGTCGCAATCCGGCCCCTGTTGCGCGGAGGACACCCATCCCGCGCTTCAACGCGCACCCCGGCCCGTGCGCCCTTAACAGCGGGCGGGTCACCCGCTTAGGTTATGATCCAAGAACAAGCCGAGGCAGGCGAACGCGGTCCGCACCCGAAAACGGGGCGGCCGAACCGGAACGAATGGCGGCAATTCAAGGCCGCCCGTGACAGGCGTGGACCTGCCTCCCGAATGTGCGGGGGCACCTATGGCAGGCGGAATGATCCGCAAGATCGAGGCCGCGCGATGAGCTGGCGCGCGCTTCGCGGCGGCGATGGCAGCCCCCGCCGCATCGGGCCGGTGCCGGAAGGGCCGCTCAGGCAGGGTACGCTCCTTCTGTCTTTCGATGCCGCAGCACTTGGCCGTGCCTATGGCCCGATCCTGCGCATCGGCCCGAGGCTTGAGCCGCAGCGGATCTTCGCGCTCGACCGGCGCCGCGATGGCGAGCTGTCGTTACTGATCCGCGACGGCGCCGAGGTCAGCCATATCGCCGTCCTGCCGGGCGAAAGCGGCGCGCATCTCCACCTCGCCTATCTCTGGAACTGCGACCGGGAAGAAGCGGTTCTGACGGTGCTTTCGGGCGACCGCGGCATCGTCCACCGCATTGGGCGCGGGCCGGTGCCTGCCATTGGCAGCGACCAGATCGCCACGCTTTTCACCTCGCGCCATGACGCCTTCCGCCATGACGCGATCCGGGGCATGGCGGTTGCCGATCATCTGATGCCGGTCGGATCACTTCCTGGCCTTCTGTCCGGATCGCTTGTCGTCACGCCCGAAGGCCCGCGCTCAATCGAAACGCTGCGCCCCGGCGATCTTGTGCTTGGCCCCGGTGGCGTGCCGCTACCCGTCCTCTGGCAGGGCGGCGCCGAGTTGCCGGTGGTTCCCGGCCTCTGCCCTGTGCGGCTGAAGGCGCCCTTCCACGGGCTTGACCACGATCTCGTTGCCCTGCCCGACCAGCTTGTCGCCATCGGCGGCCGCGATGTCGAATACCAGTTCGGGGCCGAGCGCGTCCTCGTCCGCGCGCGCGACCTGATCGACGGCGCGACAGCCGTGGAAGAAGCGTTGCGTACCGCGACGGTCCACTACCACACGATCCTGCTTGCCGAGCCAGAGACGTTCCTGGCCTCCGGCGCGCTGGTGCAAAGCTTCACCCCCGGTCGTCTTGCACGCCAAGCCCCGCTAGCCGGAATGACCGTTGCGGCGGAGTGGTTCGCGGCCGGCGGCACGCTGCGCCATGACCGCTCTGCTGCCCGGACGCTCCAGCCCTTCGAGGTCAAGGAACTCAGGCGCATCCGCGACCTAAGACGCGCGCCCTTCGCGGTCTGAAGTCGGCGTCAGAGATCGAAGGTCGCGAAGACCGGCACGTGGTCGGATGGCTGGTCCCAGCCGCGCGCGGCGCGGAGGATGCGGCTGCCATGCGCCGCGCCGGCAATGTCCGGGGTCGCCCAGACATGGTCGAGCCGCCGGCCCTTGTCCGCCGCATCCCAGTCGGCGGAGCGATAGGACCACCAGCTGTAAAGGCGCCCATCGGGCACATCCTGCCGCGTGACATCGACCCAGCGCCCGGCGTCCTGCACCTGACCAAGATGATCGACCTCGATCGGCGTGTGGCTCACGATCTTCAGAAGCTGTTTGTGGTTCCAGACGTCATCCTCGCGCGGCGCGATGTTGAGGTCGCCGACAAGGATCGCGCGTTCAGGCCTCGCGGCATGGAATTCGTCCCGCATCGCCGTCAGGTAGTCGAGCTTCTGGCCGAATTTCACATTCTCTTCGCGGTTGGGGATGTCACCACCGGCGGGGACATAGAAATTGTGGATGGTCACGCCGTTCTCAAGTTGCCCCGCGACGTGGCGGGCATGGCCAAGCCCGGCATAGTCGCCCGCGCCCGCTTCCACCATCGGCAGTTTCGACAGGATCGCGACGCCGTTGTAGCCCTTCTGCCCGCGCGCGACGAGGTGACGGTAGCCGAGCGCATGGAACCCGGCGAGCGGAATGTTCTCCACCGGCGACTTGCATTCCTGCAGGCAAAGGATGTCGGGCATCTCATCGGTCATCAGGCGCTGGACCAGCGCCTCGCGCAGCCGGACGGAGTTGATGTTCCAGGTCGCGATGGTGAATGCCATGAGCTTGTCCTTTCGTTCGCCGGGGGACCATAACGGCGCTTCCGCGCAGCGGCAACGCGCCCATCACGGAGACTTGGGGTTGAGCGGCGGCCCCTCTACCTGCATGATCGCGCGAATCTGTCGTACCGTGCATACCGGGGTCCCTCATGCGTCTTCGCCACCAGTTTACGATTTCCCTTCTTGTTTCCAGTCTCCTTGGCTTGCCCGTCGCCGCCCGCGACCTGACGCCGGAAGAGGCAGGTACGCTCGACAAGGCGGCGGCCTCCTATCTGCGCGCGGTCGACAAGGGCGATGCCGCCGGCATTGTGGCGGCTCTGCCGCCGCGCGTGCTGACGGTCTTCGGCGCGGCCTCTGGGATCGAGGAAAAGAACCTTCAGAAGAAGCTGGTGGAACAGACCGCCGCGCTGATGAAGACCACCGATTTCCGCGATGTCGCCGCCGCCGAAGGCACCCCCGTGGCGGGTGATGCCCAGCTTGCCGATGGCACGCCGGTGGTCTGGTCGATCCTGAAGACGAGCTTCGTCAGCGAAGCTGATGGCAAGGCGATGCAGAACTGGCAGCCGCTTCTGGCGCTGAGCGAGGGTGGCAAGTGGTACTTCCTCAGGGTCGAGGGGCCACAGAGCAAGCAACTTGCCGCCATCGCCTATCCGTTTCTGGCGGATATCGACTTCCCGCCGGCTGCCAGCGCTCCCGCGAACTGATCCGGGCCAACTGTTCCCTTGGACAAAAAAAGGCCGGGCGTGAGCCCGGCCAGTCCAACAGGGAGGATGCCACGTCATAACCCCGACGTGGCGAGGGGATTCGATACTGTCACGCTAGGAGACGATAGCCGCCTGATTCGGTCACAAGAAGGCGTGCATTCGACGGATCTGGTTCAATTTTCTGGCGAAGCCGGTATATATGGGTCTCAAGCGTGTGGGTCGTAACACCTGCATTATAGCCCCAAACCTCGTGCAAAAGAACATCCCTTGCCACAACACCTTCCGATGCCCGGTACAGGAACTTCAGGATGTTCGTCTCCTTCTCGGTCAGGCGGATCTTCCGTTCCTTTTCGTCGAGAAGCATCTTCATCGCCGGCTTGAAGACGTAGGGACCAAGCTGGAAGATCGCGTCTTCGGACTGTTCATGCGTCCGTAGCTGGGCGCGGATGCGGGCCAGCAAAACCGGGAACTTGAAGGGCTTTGACACATAGTCATTGGCGCCTGCATCGAGGCCAAGAATTGTGTCGGAATCGCTGTCATGGCCGGTCAGCATCAGGATCGGCGACTTCACCCCCTGCTTGCGCATCTTCTTGCAAAGCTCGCGCCCGTCCATGTCGGGCAGACCGACGTCGAGGATCACGAGGTCGAACATCCCGGCCTTCACCTTCTCGATGCCGGCATGGCCGTCGGCGGCCTCGAAGACATCGAAATCCTCGGTCAGGACCAGCTGTTCCGCGAGCGCCTCACGCAGATCGTCGTCATCGTCGACAAGCAGGATCTTCTTCAGGTTGGCCATGTGTTCGCCTCCGCTTTGGCCAAGACATGCGACCGTTGCCGCGGGGCGGCAAGATTTGTAACGGCATGCTCACGCCGACGTGTCGCCCGCGCGGCGAATGTTTCAATTTGCGTCACCCCGGTCTATCTAGGGACCGACAATCATGCGGATTTGCGATGGCCCTTGGTCCCGATATTGCCGAACGTCTGAACCGGGCCAGGGCGGATCTGCGCGCCGGCGTGCCGGTCGTCCTGACGGATGGGCCGGGCGGCGCGCTGGTCTTTGCCGCCGAAACGCTTGGTGCCGAACGCTTCGTCGCGGCGGCGGCTCTCGGGCCGAACATACTTGCCATCACAAGCCGAAGGGCCGAAACGCTGAAGACCGCTGCCTATGATAGCGACCTCGCGCGGATCGCCGTGCCCGCCGAAGCCGGGTCGGATTGGATCGGTGCCGTCGCCGATCCGGCGAGCGATCTGATGTCGCCGATGAAGGGGCCTTTTCAGCATGTGCGGGGCGGCAGCGCCGGGATCGCGCGCGCCGCCATCGCGCTGGTGAAATCGGCGCGGCTTCTGCCCGCCGCGCTGATGGTGCCGCGCGAGGACGCGGTGGCGATCGCCTTTGCGGAGAACCTGACCACGCTTCCGGCGGACGCGGTGCAGGCCGCCCTGTCGGCCCCGGTAGCGCTTGATCCCGTCGTCCATGCGCGCCTGCCGATGGCGGCGTCGAAGGCCGGGCGGCTGCATGTCTTCCGGCCCGAGGATGGCGGCGAGGAGCATTACGCGGTCGAGATCGGGCAGCCGCCGCGCGACCGGCCGGTCCTTGCCCGGCTGCATTCGGCCTGTTTCACCGGCGACCTTCTCGGCAGCCTGAAA
Organism: Rhodobacteraceae bacterium UBA6273; assembly: GCA_002440625.1. Lineage (GTDB taxonomy): Bacteria > Pseudomonadota > Alphaproteobacteria > Rhodobacterales > Rhodobacteraceae > Albidovulum. Next base: position 11,064 of record DJUV01000231.1, read on the forward strand.
TGCGACTGCGGGCCGCAGCTTCGCGGCGCTCTGGCCCAGATGGGCGAAGAGGGCGCGGGCGTGCTTCTCTACCTCAATCAGGAAGGCCGCGGGATCGGACTTGCCAACAAGATGCGGGCCTATTCCTTGCAGGATCAGGGCTTCGACACGGTCGAGGCCAACCACCGGCTCGGCTTTGAGGATGACGAGCGCGATTTCCGCCTCGGCGCGGCGATCCTGCGCCGGATGGGGTTCCGCGCCGTGCGGCTGCTGACCAACAACCCGGCCAAAATCCGCATGATGGAAGCCAACGGCATCGAAGTGGCCGAAAGGGTGCCGCTGAAGGTCGGTCACACGGCGGAAAACGCCGCCTATCTTGCCACCAAGGCGCGGAAGTCGGGGCATCTTCTGTGACCGGACCTGAGGCGATGGTGCTGATGCGCGGTGTCGTCCGCTTTGCCGGGCGGATGCTGCCGGTCGCCATCGGGCGCAGCGGCGTCAGCGCCGACAAGCGCGAGGGCGACGGGGCGACACCGGCCGGGCGGCACCGCGTCATCGGGCTTTTCTACCGGCCCGACCGCATCGCTGCCGCCTCGCTGCCGGCATGGGCCATGCCCATCAGGCTTGAGGACCGCTGGTGCGACGCCCCCGATCATCCGCTCTACAACCATCTGACGGACAGGCCCTTCGGCAAAAGCCAGGAACGGCTCCGGCGCGCCGATCCGCTTTACGACCTGATCCTGCCACTCGACTGGAACTGGCCCGACGCGGTGCCGGGCAAGGGATCGGCGATCTTCATCCACCAGTGGCGGCGCCCGGGCTTTCCGACCGCCGGCTGCCTTGCCTTTTCGCGCCGTGACCTTCTGTTCATCGCCCGGAAGGCCGCGCCGGGAACCGAAGTCATCGTCCCGGCGCTTCAGCCGTAGCTGCGCGCCCCGAAGATCGCCGAGCCGACGCGGACATGGGTGGCGCCCTGCGCGATGGCATCCTCGAAATCGGCGCTCATCCCCATCGAAAGGCCATGGAGGCCGTTGCGCCCGGCCATGTCCCGCAGCATCGCGAAATGCGGGCCGGAGGATTCGCCCTCGGGCGGGATGCACATCAGCCCCGAAAGCGGCAGGCCAAGGCCACGGCAGCGGGCGACAAAGGCATCCGCCTCCTCGGGCAGGACGCCGGCCTTCTGCGGCTCGCGGCCGGTGTTCACCTGCACGAAAAGCGCCGGGCAGCGGCCCTGCGCCTCTGCGATCCGCGCCAGCTTGTCGGCAAGCGACGGCCGGTCGAGCGTGTGGATCGCGTCGAAGAGATCCACCGCAACCTTGGCCTTGTTGGATTGCAGGGGGCCGATCATGTGCAGCCTGACCGGGCCGAAGCGCGCACGAAGGCCGGGCCACTTCGCCGCCGCCTCCTGCACGTAGTTCTCGCCAAAGACGCGGTGGCCTTCGGCCAGCACCGCCTCCACCCGGTCGAGCGGCTGGACCTTGGACACGGCGATGAGCGTCACCGATCCTTGCGCGCGTCCGGCGGCGGCCTCGGCCCTGCGGATGCGGGTCAGAATGTCGTCAAGCGCCATGGTGTCCTCCTGCCGGTCGGAACCGACATAGACCGCACGGCCGCAAAAAGAAAAGAGCGGGCTTTCGCCCGCTCTTTCCGTTGACTTGATCCGTCAGGATCAGAAGTCGAAGCGCACGCCGAAGTCGGCGTACATGTTCTCGTCATAACCGCGCTGGACGCCGCCGGTCAGCTTGGCGCCGCCGAGGTCGTAGTCCGCGCCGATGCCGAAGGAGGTGTCGGTGGCGTTCGCGACGTAGTCATTGTTCGCGACGTAGCCTTTCAGCGTGGTCGCGCCCATCACGTAGTTCGCGTAGAGAACGACGGTCGAGCCGAGAGACGCGCCGGCGGTCGGGCTCAGGGCGTTGGTCTCAATGCCTTCATCAATGTAGTTCAGGCCGATGACGGTGTTCGGAAGGCCCTTGTAGGCGCCGCCGATGAACCAGACGTCGTTGCCGGCGATGCCGCTCGCATCTTGAGCGGCGGCTGCAGAGGCCGAGAACAGGTCGCTTTCATACGACAGCGCGACCGAAACCTCCTCGTTGACAGCCGTCGATGTGGTCTGGTCGGGCGTGATGAACGAAATCTTGCCCGAGAATCCGCTCATCGTGTAGGACGCGAAGACGCCCATACGATTGGCGCTGTAGGAGTCGGTCGCGAACGAGAAGAAGCTCGAACGCGAGTCGCCGAACGAGGAATCGACCAAGCCGAGTTCCGAATCGTAGAGCAGGGCGGCCGAGTCGAACGCGGTGTTGGCGTTGCCGACTTCGACGCGGAGACCTTCGTACGAGACGTAGAGCAGCGCCGGGCTCAGGCCAGCACCGCCATCGTTGGAGTCCTGAATGCGGATACGGCCACCGAAGGTCACGCCCGAATCGGTTTCAGTCGTGGCGTCGATGTTGAAGCGCAGGCGGGTATGAACCTGGGCTTGATTGGTCAGAACATCGCCGGCATCGAAAATGCCGTTGCTGTTCACGTCACTATAGCGGTCTTCTTGGTAGGTCAGGCCGAAGCGGCCGAAGCCGGAGATGGTCACGCCGGTTTCCGCAGCCGCGACGCTGGCGAAGCCGAGCAGCGCGGTGGAGGCGAGAAGGAGCTTTTTCATTTCGTTTTCCCTCGTTGTGTCAAAGGTAGGCCCAACTCAGGGGAATCCGAATTGGGTATGCACCCCTATTTCTCTCCCCGGCCCGGGCAATGCAACGGAAACGGCCCGCATTTTCGGAAGAACGGCGGCGATGGTGCGTTCTTGCCACAGTGATTGCCGGGCACCCGGTGGCTGCACCTGTGCGATCCGCAACGCACGCGCGGGCGCGGCAAAAATCCTTGTCCGCCAATGGTGGCTCGGCTAGACAGCGGGTGAGGCAACTGGGGAAGTGGGCATGCAGGTCCGGATCATCGTGCGCGGCGCAATCTTGGCCGGACTGGCTGGTTCCCTCTCCGGCTGCGGCGGAATCGGTTCCGGCGACAGCGGGCTTTTCGGGCGCCGGGAGCCGACGGTCTATACCGGCACGACCACCCAATCTGACCGCCCGCGCAACAGCATGACCCGTGAGGAACGCGAGTATGCTGGCGGAGACACGGGCAAGAACTCCAGCATCTGGGACGCGTTCAACTCCACCGACCCGAACAACACGGTCGAAGTCAACAAGTACCTCTGGCAGGCGTCGCGCGAAGTGCTGAGCTTCCTGCCGATCCAGTCGGTCGATCCGTTCTCGGGCGTGATCGTCACCGGCTACGGCACCCCGCCCGGCGGCGGCCGCGCCTATCGCGCCACGATCTATGTCACCGACCCGGCGCTCGACGCCCGCTCGCTCAAGGTCGCGCTTGCCACCCAAGGTGGCCCGGTCGATGCCGCGACCCAGCGCGCCGTCGAGGATGCGATCCTGACCCGTGCGCGGCAGTTGCGCATCCAGGACAGCAATCTCTGACCGCAGGCCGCAAAGCGGTAGCAGCGACACGCTGGACCTTGCGCGGCGGCTCGCTATAACCGGCGGGCACCGCTTCGAGGGATGAATGATGTCGCGCTACGACCCCGCAGTGATCGAGCCGGAATGGCAGAAGGCCTGGGACAAGGCCGGCTGCTTCACCGCACGGCATGATCCGGCCCGGCCGAAATACTATGTGCTTGAGATGTTTCCCTATCCTTCGGGGCGCATCCATATCGGCCATGTCCGCAACTACACGATGGGCGACGTCGTGGCGCGCTACAAGGCGTCCTCGGGCTTTTCGGTCCTGCATCCGATGGGCTGGGACGCATTCGGGATGCCGGCGGAAAACGCCGCGATGGAGCGTGGCGGCCACCCCAAGGACTGGACCTACGGCAACATCGCCGACATGCGGGCGCAGATGAAGCCCTTGGGTCTTTCGATCGACTGGGGCCGCGAATTCGCGACCTGCGATCCGGAATACTACGGCCAGCAGCAGGC
>DJUV01000125.1 GCA_002440625.1 Rhodobacteraceae bacterium UBA6273
TCGGGCTTTTGCGTCGGATGGGCCTTGTCGCCGGCATCGTCCTTCAGCCTTTCGCCGCCGGTGCAAAGCGGGATCACCCAGTCCGACCGCATCTGGATCCCTTCGTTCAGCGCTTTCAGCGCCTCATAGTTGAAGGTGTACTTCGAGCCTTCGGATTTCGACGCCCAGATCAGCGTTTCATGCGCATTGGTCAGCCGCTTGCCACGGAAGTTCGGCATCGGGTTCGACTTGCGCCAGACCACGTCATTCAGGATCCAGTAGCCCTGGTTCTGCAGCTCCGCCCCCATGCGGAAGACGTTGTGATAGGAGCCGATGACCCAGATCGCGCCATTGGGTTTCAGAAGCCGGCGGGCGGCGGCAAGCCAGTCGCGGGTGAAGCGGTCGTAGACCTCGAAGCTCGAAAACTGGTCCCAATGGTCGTCGACGGCATCGACCTTGGAATTGTCAGGCCGGTGCAGGTCGCCACGAAGCTGGAGGTTGTAGGGCGGGTCGGCGAAGATCAGGTCGACGCTTTCCGCCGGCAACGCCAGCATCCGTTCGATGCAGTCGCCATCCATGATCGTGTTGAGCGGAAGCGCCGCGGCGCCTTCGGACTTCGGTTTCGTCATCTCTGCCTCTTGCCCGGCTTTTGGCTGCCGGTCTTGTTGGCCTAAAGATGAGTCAGAGCCGATTCGCCGTCAAATTCTTTTTTGAATCAAGCACTTATAGAAATTGCTTGGCACAAGATGTTGTGCACCGGCTTGAACGAACGCCTATGATGTGGGGTCACACCAAGATTCCTGAGCGCTGCGAGATGATCTTTCGTCGGGTAGCCGGCATTGCGTTCCCAGCCGTAGCCGGGGTGCTGTTGCGCCAAATCCACCATGATCCGGTCGCGCGTCACCTTGGCCATGACCGAAGCGGCGGCGATGGAGACCGACCGAGCATCGCCCTTGACGATGGCCTCGGCGCTGATGGTCAGGTTGCGCGGCAAAAGATTGCCGTCGATCAGAAGGTGATCGGGTGCGAGCGCAAGCCCCGCCACGGCGCGGACCATGGCAAGGTGACTGGCGCGGAGAATGTTCAGCTCATCGATCTCTTCGACGCTCGCCATGCCGATGGCCACATCGGCCACCTCATGGAGCGCGGCGAAAAGGCTCTCCCGCCGCGCTGCTGTCAGCGCCTTGGAATCGTTCAGGCCGCCGGGAATGCGCGCCGGATCAAGCCGCACCGCCGCCGCCACCACCGGGCCTGAAAGCGGACCGCGCCCAACCTCGTCGACGCCGGCAACAAGGGCAAGACCGCGTGCCGTGGCGGCGGTCTCGAAGCTGAAATCGGGCAGGCTCTTCATTCCCGCCTCGTCGCGCGAATGTCCGTCCGGCGCAAGAAAAAAGGGGCGGGTGGTTCGTTCCACCCGCCCCGAGGGCGGTCACGGCGGAAACAAGAGGGACCCGCGACCGACTGCTCGACCTTACCGCCTAGCGGTACCTGCCGATCCGAAAGCCTTTCCGTTCAAGGCAGTTCGCGCCGTAGACCGTACGGCGGTCGCCACGGATGCGGGCGTCAAAGGCGCAGTCTCGCGGCAGGCCACGATTGAGGCCGAAATCATTCAGGCAGCGCGGCGAGACGACATCGCGGCGGCGGTCATCATGGCGGATCTGGAAAACGCACTCTGCCGGGATAACTTGCCGGTTCCGCTTGGAGTTGCGGTCGCCGGGCCACTTGTGATCGTCGTAGAAATAGCTGTCGTCATACCGGTAAGGATCGGCGTTCTCCCGGTTGCGCCGTTTTTCGTCATTCTTGTCGTTGATGACCTTGTCGACGACGACACCGGCAGCCACCGCACCAAGGATCAGGGCGAGCGTGTTCTTCTCCTGCTGGGTCATGGCCGCGGCGGGCGCTACGGCACCAAGGGCCACGGACGCCGCAGTGACGATTGCGATGATGCGTGTTTTCAGCTTGCTCATGGCGATGTTCCTTCATTGGCCGGCCCGTTAAGTGAATGTCTGGGCAGCAAGGCCGGCTTCATGTCCTGAAGATCGGCTCTGTTGGCGACGACTAGCAATAACGGCGGGCAGATACGCAATAACGGCGGATCGCTGCCGGAATGTTATTGAATAGCGATGCTGCTTCACGGAATGTCGGCCCATCATGACCCGCATCTTCGCCCTCATCCTCGCCCTGACCCTCATCGCCCTGCCGGCAGCGGCGGAATGCCGCGTCGACTACAAGGCCAAGCGCGACAACCCCCTGAAGCTCGACTTCGGAACCGCCACGCTGCCCGACAGCGCCTGCGGATCGAAAGGCGATGCCGCAGCGGCACTGGCGCCGATGCTCGCACAGGAGGGCTGGACGCTTCTGGCCATTGTCTCCATTGTTCCCAAGGGCTGAGCCTCTCGGGGAATGACCGTGGCCGAAACGACCAGCGTAGCAAACGAGGCGCTCCGCGCCGGCAACCGCGTCGTCCTCTGGGGCATCGCGGCGATCGTCGCCATCCTCGCGCTGGCGGCGGTGCTTTTGTTCCTGTCGCTGCCCGATGCCAATGCCTTCAACGCCCGGGTCGAGCGCATCTTCATCGAGAACGACGCGCTGACGACCGGCGACCAGATCAAGCTTCTGGAGATCCTCGCCCAGTCCGGCACCACCTTTTCCGAAGTTCTGACCAGTTACCGCACGGTGATCTTCGTGCTTCTGGTGTTTTCGACGGCGATGCTGATCGCCGCACTCGTCTTCCTCGTGATGATCGTCGCCCTGAACCGCCGGATGAACGAGATCCGGCGGCAGGGCATCCAGGTATCCTCGCTTCTCATCAGCCGGGCGGAGAATGCCGTCCTTCTGAACGACATGGCCTTCACCCTGACGCCTGCCGCCATCGAGACGCTGTCCGTCCTTGCCGAGGCGCGGATGGATGACGACATCCTGTCGGGTGCCGAGATCGAGGGCGTGATCTCCGGCAAGAACGCCGCCGATTGCGATGAGGCAGCGGGTGCCATGCGGATCAAGCGGCTGCGCGATGCGCTCGGCAACCAGATGGTGGCGGAGCTTCTGGTCAAGAACATCGCCCGCCGCGGCTACATGCTGTCGGTCGACAAGGACGCCATCCGCATGATCTGACCCGGGCCTTGCGTGGCCGGGCAGGGGGCCCTATATCGGCGCTTCCCTTTTGCCGGCCTCGGGGGGGCGCCCGATGATCCAGACACCCTTCTACCTGATCGACAAGGCGAAACTGCTTCGCAACATGGAGATCATCGACCGGCTGCGCG
>DJUV01000230.1 GCA_002440625.1 Rhodobacteraceae bacterium UBA6273
TTGTTCAAATACCCCACGGGGGTCCGGGGGTGTGAAACCCCCGGCGCTTGCCAAGGAACGGCCATGACCGTCGAATACTCCACCCTCGCCGCCACCATCGCCAGCCTCACCGAAGGCGAGACCGACGAGGTCGCGCTGATGGCCACGGTTGCCTGCGAGGTTCACCACGCCGACGACCGCTTCGACTGGACCGGCTTTTACCGCGTGACCGGGCCGGAGATGCTCAAGATCGGCCCCTATCAGGGTGGCCATGGCTGTCTCGTCATCCCCTTCTCGCGTGGCGTCTGCGGGGCAGCGGCCCGCACCGGCGAGATCCAGATCGTGCCCGATGTCGATGCCTTCCCCGGCCATATCGCCTGCGCTTCCTCCACAAGGTCAGAGATCGTGCTGCCGGTCTTCGGGCCGGGAGGGCAGCTGATCGGCGTCTTCGACATCGACAGCGATCAGGCTGATGCCTTCACGGAAACGGACGGCGCGGCATTGGCCGAGATACTCGCTTCGGTCTTCGGGCGCGGATGATGGTGGCGGTTCATACCGGAAGCTGCCTCTGCGGCGGCACCGCCTTCGAGGCCGCGGCACCGCTCCGCGATGTCATCGCCTGCCACTGCACGCAATGCCGCAGGACCTCCGGCCATTACTGGTCGGCAACCTCGGTGCAGCTTGACCGGTTCCGCCTGACGCGGGACGAAACCTTGCGCTGGTACCGCTCCTCCGCCGAGGCGGCGCGCGGCTTCTGCGGCACCTGCGGCGCGAGCCTCTTCTGGAAGCCCGAGGGCGAAGAGCGTCTCGCCATTGCCGCAGGGGCGTTCGACGGGGCGACCGGCCTTGTCACCGACAGCCACATCTTCACCGAAAGTGCGGGCGACTATTACCGCCCCGAAGGCCCCCCGCCGCCCCCTGCCGCGAAGCCCGCCCGGCTTTCCTGTTCCTGCCTCTGCGGCGGCGCTGCCTTCGACCTTCCCGGCCCGGCAGGCGAGATCACCGCCTGCCATTGCCGCCAGTGCCGCAAGCTTTCGGGACATTACTCCGCCTCTTTCGACGCGGATGAGGCGCATATCGACTGGCGCCGCCGCGACACTTTGGGCACCTACGAAACCCCGGGCCGGGGCCAGCGCGGGTTCTGCACCCGTTGCGGGTCGAGCCTCTGGTTCCGCTCCTCCGCCGGCGAGTTCTCGGTCGAAGCCGGTGCGGTCAGCGGTCCTACGGGCGGGCGGCTGACGAGCCATATCTTCGTGGCCTCCAAGGGCGATTATTACGGGATCGACGACGGCCTGCCGCAATCCGGCGGCTGGTAGCCGCACGGCCCCTTGACCGCCGCGCGGCTTTCCGTCAGCGCTTGCGGGGCGGAGGGCGTGACATGTGGGACCTGCTTCAGACCTATCCGGCGACAGAGCTTGCCGCCTTCACGGCGGCGGGGCTGGCGCTCAACCTCACGCCGGGGGCAGATGTGATGTTCGCCACCGCTTCGGGTCTTCGTGGCGGTCCGAAGGCCGGGATGGCGGCGGGCCTTGGCGTCGGCCTTGGCGGCGCGCTGCATGTCTCGCTGGCGGCCCTCGGCCTTTCGGCGCTGATCGCGGCGCATCCGGGCGCCCTGACCGCGATCCGCTGGATCGGCGCCGCCTATCTCCTCTGGCTCGCCGTCGCCTCCTGGAGAAGCGGTCCGGCCAGGGAGCAGGGCGGCGCGCTGTCCCCGTTGGCGGCGATCCGGCGCGGGTTTCTTGCGAATGTGCTGAACCCCAAGGTGATCCTCTTCATCCTCGCCTTCCTGCCGCAGTTCACCAACCCGGCCTGGGGGCCGGTCTGGCAGCAGATCGTGCTTCTGGGCGCGATCTTTACTGTCACTGGTACGCTGGTGACGATGGGCTATGGCGCGCTGGCGGGCGCGCTGGGGCAGACGCTTGCCCGGCGCATGTCGGTCCTGAACAAGGTGGCCGGCGTCATGTTCGCGGGCCTCGCCGCCCGTCTGGTATGGGAGTGAGTCATGGCTGAGATCGTACTTCTTGACGGCGGCATGGGACAGGAACTGGTGGCGCGGTCGGGCGAACCGCCGACGCCCCTCTGGTCCACGCAGGTGATGATCGACCATCCCGGCCTCGTCCGGGAGGTTCATGCCGACTATTTCGCCGCCGGCGCGACGGTTGCCACAACCAACACCTATGCGATCCACCATGACCGTCTTGAAAAGTTCGGCATCGACGATCGGTTCAACGCCCTGCACACGCAGGCACTTGCCGAGGCAGCCTCGGCCCGCGCCGCGCATGGATCGGGGCGCATCGCCGGATCGCTTGGGCCGCTCGTCGCCTCCTACCGGCCCGAAACCCATCCGCCGCACGCGGAATCCGTGGCTAAATACGCCGAAATCGCCGGGATGCTCGCCCCCGTCGTCGATCTTTTCCTTGCCGAGACGGTCGCCTCGCTCGCCCATGCGCGGGCGGTGCTTGAAGGCGCCATGACCGCCGGCAAGCCGGTCTGGCTTTCCGTCACCGTGGATGACGAGGATGGCTCCCGGCTCCGGTCGGGGGAGCCTGTGGCCGACCTTGTGCCCATCGTTGCGAAAGGCGCGGGCGCGATCCTTGCCAATTGCTCCGCGCCCGAGGCGATGGCGGCGGCGCTTCAGGTCTTCAAGGGCTTCGGCCTGCCCTTCGGCGCCTATGCCAACGGTTTCCAGCAAATCACCAAGGAGTTCCTGAAGGACAATCCGACCGTGGATGCGCTGACCGCCCGGCCCGAGATGACGCCCGCGCTTTACGCCGATTTCGCGCTTCGCTGGGTCGGCATGGGCGCGACCATCATCGGCGGCTGCTGCGAGACCACCCCCGCCCATATTGCCGAGATCGCCCGGAGGCTGAGGGCGGAAGGTCATGCCGTGGTCTGAGGGGCTGCGCCCGGCTTGCCCTCGTGCTATTCCGGCGCGCCATGACCGATGCCGAGTATAACCCGCCCGATGAACCCCTGCGCCTGATCCATGCCGATCATGCGCTTGTCGTCGTCGACAAGCCCGCCGGCCTTCTGACCGTGCCGGGCAAGGGCGAACACCTCGCCGATTGCCTGATTTCCCGCCTGAAAAGTGTCTACCCGGAGGTGCTGCTCGTCCACCGGCTCGACCGCGACACTTCCGGCGTGATCGTCTTTGCCCTGACCGCCCACGCCCAGCGCGACATCTCCATGCAGTTCGAGTTGCGGAAGACGAAGAAGGCCTACCGCGCCCGGCTTTGGGGTCATCTGGAGCCAAAGACCGGCACCGTCGACCTGCCGCTCTGCGCCGACTGGCCGAACCGGCCGCGCCAGCATGTCGACCATGAAAACGGCAGACCCGCCCAGACCGATTGGAAGGTTCTTGGCCACGACCCCGACGGCACCACCCGTGTCCGCCTGATGCCGCTGACCGGGCGAAGTCACCAGCTTCGTGTTCACATGCTGGTGCTCGGCCATCCGATCCTTGGCGATCCCCTCTACGCCGAAGGCCCGGCGCGCGACTTTCCCCGGCTGATGCTCCATGCCGAAAGCCTGCGCTTCAACCATCCGGAGACCGGCCACGGCGCGACCTTCACCGCGCCGGTGCCGTTCCGGTGATCCTGAAGCACCACGACAGCGGCGAGACCCGATCCGAGGCGCTCTATTCCGACTGCGGCACCTACCGCTACCGGCTGTCGCGCGACTGGGGCGACGGCCCCCGGATCGCTTTCATCATGCTGAACCCATCGACCGCATCCGAGCTTCGGAACGACCCGACGGTCGCCCGCTGTGAGGGCCGGGCGCGGCGGGGCGGATATGGCGGCTTCGATGTCCTGAACCTCTTCGCCTTCCGCGCGACCCGGCCCGAGGATCTGCGTGCCGCCGCCGATCCCATCGGTGCGGGCAATGCCGAGACGGTCATCGCGACCGCAAGGAAAGCCGCGACGGTGATCTGCGGCTGGGGTCTGCATGGCACCGACCTTGGGCAAGGCAGCGCTATGCGCGGGGCGCTGGCGGCAAGCGGCATCCCGCTTTGGCATCTTGGCCTGACCCGCGACCTTCACCCGCGCCATCCGCTCTATGTCGCCAATGCGGTTGAGCCGATGCCCTGGCTCTGACCTCGCGGGGAAACTGCCGAAAATTCGAAGCATCGCACCGGCTTTACCTCCGCCTTAACGGCCTTCCTGCAAACCCGATGACGGGATGAACCCGCGCGCGGCGCGGCGAAGGGGAGGGCTGCCATGCTGATGTTTGCCGGGCTTCTGGGCCTGCTTGCCGCCGGGATGAGCGTGGATTTCACCGGCCTGACGCAGTCGGAAAGCGATCACGAAGGCGAGGAGGGCGAGGGCGAAACCTCACCCCCGATCGAGGGCACGCACGGGGACGACATCATTTCGGGCGACGGCGGTGGTGATCCCGCCGACGACCTGATCCTCGCCGGTGGCGGCGACGATCAGGTCAACGGCTATGCCGGGAATGACACGCTGAAAGGCGAGGGCGGCGATGACCAGCTTCTCGGCGGGGAGGGCGACGACAGTCTCGATGGCGGCGACGGCGATGACAGTCTGACCGGCGGCAACGGGGCCGATACGCTCACCGGCGGAGGCGGGAATGACAGCCTTGCCGGGCAGGAAGGCGATGACAGCCTGACGGGCGGCGCGGGCGACGACAGCCTGATCGGCGGCGGCGGGGAGGATCGACTCGATGGCGGCGAAGGAAATGACGCGCTGGAGGGCGGGCGGGGCGATGACAACCTGACGGGCGGGGCCGGTAAGGACACGCTGATGGGCGGCGAGGGGAGCGACAGGCTCGACGGAAGGGAAGCACCGGGTGAGGCACAGGAGAGAGACTACCTCAATGGCGGCGCGGGCGATGATACGCTGAGTGCCGAGGCGGACGACTGGGCGACGGGCGGCGCCGGGGCGGACCAGTTCGCCATCGCCGGTCATGGCGGGGATGAGGCCGGGCCAGCCACCATCGGCGACTATGATCCCAAGGAGGATCAACTCATGCTCCTCTACGATCCCGCCGTCCACCCCGACCCGACCGTCACGGTCGAGCCGCCGGAGGTTGAGGGTGGCGCTCACCGCGTTCTGATCGACGGAATCACCGTGGCCCATGTCTTTGGCGCCAGTCATATCGACCCGGCGGATATCCTCGTCCGGCCCGAGGCTGCGCCGGGCGGCTGAATCCGCTTCCCTTCGGGCCCGATTCCCCCTATACGCCCGCATCCGTCAGAAATGCGGAGACTCCACGGGCCTTGCTGGACGACATCCCGGCTCGCGCCATAACCCTTCTTCTGAAAGGAGACCCCGATGTCGATTACGGCTGAAGATAAAGCCCGCGTGATGAAGGAATATGCGACCAAGGAAGGCGACACCGGCTCGCCCGAAGTTCAGGTCGCGATCCTCTCGTCCCGCATCGCCACGCTGACCGAGCATTTCAAGAGCCACAAGAAGGACAACCACTCCCGTCGTGGCCTTCTGATGATGGTCGCCCAGCGCCGCAAGCTTCTCGACTACCTCAAGAAGACCGACGAAGCGCGCTACAACGTGCTGATCGCCAAGCTCGGTCTGCGCCGCTGATCGCGGTCAGAGGGTAAGGATTGGAACGCTCGCACCGGAAGGTGCGGGCGTTTTGCGTTTTGGGTGCTGAATGGAGCCATAGGTCAGCATCGGCCCGGGCCGTGTCGGGCGCAGCGCTACGTCAGGTCCATTTCCATGAAGATGACGCGGCCCAAGTAGTGTTCGGGGAAGCCTTCAGGGGCTGCCACGTCCCGGAATCCTGCGGCGCGGTAGATTTTGTGCGCCCCTGTCATTGTATGATAGCTGTCCAGGACAATGCGCTTGCGTCCTTGCGCGCGCGCCACCTCAAGCAGGTTCTGCACGAGTTTGGACCCAATGCCGTTTCCCCGCTGATCAGGACGAACATACATCCGCTTAAGTTCAACCGTGTCTTGATCCAACTGACGAAATGCAACGCATCCCAAAGATCTGTCGTCGTTCGTAGCCAAAAGAAAGCTGCCCGTTGGCGGAGCGTACTTTCCGGGAAGGCCGTCCAGTTCTGCTTCCAGATCGTTGAAGGTGGGGGCGGTTTGCGCATCCGGGTCCTGCGTGTTCGCCCAGGCAACAAACTCAAGCACGAGTCCCTTGACGGCAGCGCATTCGTCTGAGGTCGATATCTGCCTGATCCTGAGCATTCTGCAAATACGCCTCTCGCGGTTTGGCGGAGGTTAGCCGGTTTTCCCGGGATTGCAACGAACTCGCTCCTCGCTTCGCTTGGCAGTCTTGCACAACTCCCTCCTTCCCAACCGCCCCCTTTTCCTGTATGGCCCCCGTCCATCTGTGACGTGAGCCCATGCCCCCGGGCGCATGCGAAGGATTGGGGGCGGCGGCAATGGGGCCGCCATTTCAGATGGGAGACACGGGATACGCCCGTGGGTGCTCCCGAGAGGAAACGATAGATGTTCAACGTAACCAAGAAATCGATCCAGTGGGGCCATGAAACGCTCACGCTGGAAACAGGGAAAGTCGCCCGCCAGGCCGACGGTTCGGTCATTGCCACGCTGGGCGAAACCAGCGTCATGGCCAACGTGACCTTTGCCAAGGCACCGAAGCCGGGCCAGGACTTCTTCCCGCTGACCGTGCATTACCAGGAAAAGACCTACGC
>DJUV01000207.1 GCA_002440625.1 Rhodobacteraceae bacterium UBA6273
CCTCGATCCATACCGGGGTGACACCGCAGGTCCACGGCTGCACCGGCAATGGCAATGTCTTCCGCCTGAAGGAACCGGATGTGTTTTCCGAGGTGCGGAAGGCGGGCGGCGTTACCGGGGCGGTGGCGCATTCCTTCTGGTCGCAGTTCTTCAATCGGCACCCTTTCGACATGGTGCGCGACATCGAGTATGACGAGCCGGAGAGCACTACGATCAACCACGGCCGCTTCCACACCATGACCGGCTATGGTGACATCAACCAGATGACACCTTCTGACGTGGACCTCTTCGCCACGCTGACATCACTGGCGGGACGGTTCGGGCTGAACTACGGGATGCTGCATACCTGCACGCTCGATAGCATGGGCCACCGCTTCTACCACGACTGCGAGGAGATGGACCACGCCTGCTACGTCATGGACGAGATGCTGGGGCCGTTCATCCCGCGCTGGCGGGCGATGGGATACGAGGTCATCGTGACCGCCGATCACGGTCAGGACGCGCGCGGCCATCACGGCGGCACCGGCGAGGACCAGCAGGACTTCGCGCTTTACTATTTCGGCGAGGGGCAGGGGCCGGGGAAGGACGTCCTTCTGGACCAGCTTCAGCTAGCGCCGACGATCCTGTCGCGGCTCGGTGCGCCGATCCCGAAGACGATGAAGGCGAAGCCGTTCCTGAAGTAGCGCCTAAGCCGCCGCTTCGGCCTCGGCCATCGCCTCGGCGGTGGCTTCGAGCGTGAGGAGGATCGAGGCGTGGCGGTTCTTGTAGTCGCGCGCCGGTTCCAGCACCTCATAGCCGGTGAAGGGGGCGGCGGGCGGCGGAGCGCCGTCCTTCAGCATGGCGCGCAACTCGTCGCGGGCCTTTTCGACCTCCGCCCGCGTCCGGCCGATCATGTGGCTGCCGGCAATGGCGGCGGAGGCCTGACCAAGGGCGCAGGCCTTCACGTCCTGACCGTAATCGGCGATCCGTCCGTCAGCCACGGTCACGTCGACGGTGACGGTGGAGCCGCAGAGCGGCGAGCGCTTCCGGACCGTGGCTGTCGGATGATCGAGCCGCTTCGCATGGGGAATATCCGCCGCCAGCGCAAGGATGCGCTGCGAGTAGAGCTTGATAAGGTCGTTGTCGCTCATGTCTTTCCCCGGATGGGCTTTGCCCCTAGATAGGACGGCTGAGACAGCTTGGAAAGGTGCGACATGGGCTTCGATCCCGCGACATTGGCCTACGACAGCCGTGGCCTCATTCCGGTCGTGGCGCAGGATCATGCCTCGGGCGAGGTGTTGATGGTCGCCTGGATGAATGCCGAAGCCGTGGCGCGGACGGTTGAGACCGGGCGCGTCACCTACTGGTCGCGGTCGCGGGCGGCCTTCTGGGTCAAGGGCGAGACCTCGGGCCATGTGCAACGGTTGGTGGAACTGCGGGTGGACTGCGACAGGGATTGCCTTCTGGCGCTTGTCGAGCAGGAGGGCCCGGCCTGTCACACCAACCGGCGGTCGTGCTTCTATACAGCCGTGCGGAGCGAGGAAGAGGTCGAGATTCTGCGGCCCGAGGCGTAGCGGCATCGGCGGATGCCTCCGGCGGAGGTATTTCGGGCAAGATGAAATTGTGAGGTCAGGCGAGGCCGACCATGCGGCGGATGCCCTGAGGGGTGGCGCCTTCCTCCCGGTATCTACGGATGGCGCGGGCATCGTCGCGCTTGGCGAGGCGCTTGCCCTGATCGTCGCGGATCAGAGGGTGGTGGTGGTAGGTGGGCACCGGCAGGCCGAAGAGACGCAGCAGGATCACCTGCACCGGCGTGAAGTCGAAAAGGTCCTCGCCCCGGATGACATGGGTGATTTTCTGGTCGGCATCATCGAAGGCCGAGGCAAGGAAATAGGCGACGATGTTTTCGCCCTTCCGTCCGAGGACCACGTCGCCAATGGTTGCCTTGGCGGCAGCGGCGTCGATGCGGTGGGTGCCGGCATGGGCGGGGCCGGTTTCGGCGAAGGTCAGCGCTTGGGCATTGAGGGCGGCGAAAGCTTTCGCAATGTCAAGCCGGAGCGCATCTCCGGGTCTCCGGTCCGACATCGGCCGGTGGCGGCAGGTGCCGGGATAGACCAGATGCGGCACCCCTTCCTGCGGGGCGGAAAGTGCGGCGCGGATGTCGCCGCGGGTGCAGGAGCAGGGATAGAGGAGACCACGGGGGCCGAGGGTTTCGAGCCGGGCGTTATAGGCACCGATATGGTCGGACTGGCGGTGTATCGGGCCGTCCCATTTGAGGTCGAGCCAGGCAATGTCTTCACGGATCAAGGCCTCCCACTCGGGCTTCGATCGTTCGAGATCGGTGTCCTCCATCCTGAGAAGGAACGCGCCACCCTCTGCCCGCGCCATGTCGTGCGCGAGAATCGCGGAATAGGCATGGCCAAGGTGAAGCGGGCCGGTCGGCGAGGGGGCGAAGCGGGTTACGAAAGCCATTCGGTGAAGGCGGCCTTGGCGCGGTCGGTATAGGCCTTGTAGCGGTCCTTCCGGCCCCGGCGCCCGCCCTTGGCGTCGATCGGGGGAAAGAGGCCGAAGTTGACGTTCATCGGCTGGAAGGTCTTGGCCTCTGCCCCGCCGGTGATGTGGGTGACGAGCGCGCCCATCGCGGTTTCGGGCGGCGGCGGGGCAATGTCCTGCCCGAGGATTTCGGCGGCGGCCATGCGACCGGCGAGGAGCCCCATGGCGGCACTTTCGACATAACCTTCGACGCCGGTGATCTGGCCGGCGAAACGGATATGCGGGTGCGACTTCAGCCGCATCCTGTCATCAAGAAGCGTCGGCGAGTTGATGAAGGTGTTGCGGTGGATGCCGCCGAGCCGGGCGAAGCTTGCCTCTTGCAGGCCGGGGATCAGGCGGAAGATATCGGTCTGGGCACCGTATTTCATCTTGGTCTGGAAGCCGACAATATTGAAGAGCGTGCCAAGCTTGTTGTCGCGGCGGAGCTGCACCACGGCATAGGGCTTCACCTCTGGCCGGTGGGTGTTCGTCAGGCCCACCGGCTTCATCGGGCCGAAGCGCAGGGTTTCGCGGCCACGTTCGGCCATGACCTCGATCGGCAGGCAGCCGTCGAAATACTTCGCTGTCTCGCCCTCGCGGAATTCGGCCTTGTCGGCGGCAAGAAGGGCGTCGACGAAGGCCTCATACTCCGCCTTGTCCATCGGGCAGTTGAGATAGGCGGTGCGCTCTTCCTCCGTCTCGCCCTTGTCATAGCGCGACTGCATCCAGGCGACCGACATGTCGACGCTTTCGGCATAGACGATGGGGGCGATGGCGTCGAAGAAGGCCAGTTGATCGGCGCCAGTCGCGGTGCGGATTGCTTCGGCAAGGGTGCCAGAGGTCAGGGGGCCGGTGGCGATGATCCAGTGGCCGTCGGTCGGCAGGCTGGTGATCTCGCCAGGGGCGATCTCGATCAGCGGATGCTGTCGCAGTTCCGCCGTCACCGCCTCGGCGAAGGGATCGCGGTCGACGGCCAGGGCGCCGCCGGCGGGAAGGCGGTGGCGGTCGGCCATGCCGATGACGAGGCCTTGGGCCGCGCGCATCTCCCAGTGCAGAAGCCCGACGGCATTCTGTTCGTCGTCATCCGAGCGGAATGAGTTGGAACAGACCATCTCGGCCATGAACCCCGTGCGATGGGCGAAGGTGCCGACGGCGGGTCGCATTTCGTGGATGGTGACCGGAACGCCGAGGCTTGCCGCCTGCCAGGCCGCTTCCGACCCGGCCATGCCGCCGCCGATGATGTGAAGCCGTTTGTCCATGGACCCGGATTTAGGCGGATCGCGCGGCGATGGAAAGGGGGGACGCGAGGCGCCCCTTTCAGGAGGCGAGCGCCAGATCGGGATCGTCGCGGAAGATGTTGTCGCCGGGGGCTGGACTCTCAGTCGAGGCGACGAGGTGAAGGCCGGGCGCGGCCCGGGCAGTGACAAGCCGGCGCGGGGTGACGATGCGCGTGGGCGTGACGTGGCGCACCTTGCGCGACCAGCGGAATGCGGTGCGGCGGTTCGCGGCGCGGGGAAGCGTCTGGGTATAGGTCAGAATCAGGGCGCCGATCAGTGCCAGATCGCGCCAGAACCCTTCGAGATTGCCGGTGCCGACATTCTCGATATAGCTCGACCAGAAGAGCACCGTCGCGAGGATCAGCGCCGACAGGCGCAGCCACACCCCGATGAGGACGAGATAGGCGGCGGCGAAGACAATCCCGGTGCTTGCGGCATCGGCATAGGGCTCGGGCAGGATTGGTTCGGTCAGGGGCAGGGCGCCGGTGCCGGGAATGAGGCCGAGTGCCACCGCGAGGAAATAGGAGGCTATCACGATACGGACGAGGTTCTGCCCGCTCTGGCTGAGATTCCGGTCTTCGGTGCGGCGCTTCGGCATGGCGAGGTTCCTTCGCAGTGCAGCAAGGGGGCAACCGTGACAACTCGCAAGCCGAACAACTCTCGGTAAGTGAAGTGTTAACCTTCAAATCGACCAGAAGTTGTAACCTTCGCGGCGAGATCAAGGATTCTCGGCCCCGGTTCCGCACCGATCCCTGGCTCGAGGGGTCGATAGATGCCTGTGCGGCAACAAAAAGGGCACAGCGTCAGCCATGCCCCTGTTGTCGTTCTGCGGTGGTCCCGTTCAGGCGAGCGACGCGGACTTGCGGCCGAGAAGCGCATCCACCGAATAGACCCCGGCACCCTGGGCGGCGAGGAGAAGAAGGCCGCCGGCGATGGCAAGGTTCTTCATGAACATGATCATCTGCATCTGGTCCGCCGGGACGAAGTGGAACATCAGCGCCGATAGAAGCGAGAAGCCGGCGAGCGCCAGTGCCACCGGGCGGGTGAAGGCGCCGACGAGGATGGCGAGACCGCCCAGGAATTCGAGCGCGATGGTCGGCCAGGCGAAGATCGCCGGCACACCGCCGGAGGTCATGTAGCCGGTGAAGCCGGCAACGTCCCCAAGCTTGCCGTAGCCCGAGATGATGAAGAGAATGCTGATAAGGATGCGCGCCAGAAGGGTCGCGCTGGACGTGAGCTGGGACATCGTGATCTCCGTGTCAGCGCCGTTCTTGGCGCAGTCGGGGATCTACTCCAGTTCACCGGATCGGGATAGGCGGAATTCCAAACAGGTGATGTGCGGGCGCGCGCAGATCGCTGCGCCCGCGCGGCGTCAGAAATTGACGCTCATGTCGATGTCGCGGAGATAGTCCTTGTCGATGCCCTTGGGGGCATCGGGCAGGGTGCGTTCTTCCTGCGGGGCATAGCGGAGGCTGATGAAGGCTGCATGCAGTTTGTCGCCGAGCGCCATGAGGCCGGACAGGATCGCCGGAGCCTCTGCTGCCGGCGTGCCGTGCGACAGGGTGTAATCGGATTGCGTCATGGGTCAGTCTCCCCTCAACTATTCGCATCAGGACCGGATCTTGCCGTGGTGGTCGGACCGGTCTTGAGCTTCAACATTCGCTACAAGTCCTAAAAGCTCCTTAAAGGATGGCGAAATTGGGG
>DJUV01000262.1 GCA_002440625.1 Rhodobacteraceae bacterium UBA6273
AATACTCCCGCCGGAGGCATGCCGAGGAGAAGGCCCCAGGGGCCTTCGACGAGAGGGGGGCCTTGCGCCCGGAACGGGCGCGCCTTCGGATCACCCGGCTTCCCCTTGGCGCGGCGACGGGATATGAGCGCCGGCCATGACCCAGCGCTTTTCCTTCAAACTCCACGCCACCGACGGCAAGGCCCGCACCGGCGTGATCGCGACGCCGCGCGGCGATATCCGGACGCCCGCCTTCATGCCGGTCGGCACCGCCGCCACGGTGAAGGCGATGCTGCCGGAAAATGTCCGCGCGACCGGGGCCGACATCCTTCTTGGCAATACCTACCACCTGATGCTGCGCCCCACGGCGGAACGCATCGCCCGGCTTGGCGGGCTTCACCGCTTCATGAACTGGGACCGACCGATCCTGACCGACTCGGGCGGCTTTCAGGTGATGAGCCTTGCCGATCTCAGGAAGCTCACCGAGGAAGGCGTGCGCTTTTCCTCGCATATCGACGGCTCCAAGCACATGCTTTCCCCCGAGCGCAGCATGGAGATCCAGAGGCTTCTCGGCTCCGACATCGTCATGTGTTTTGACGAATGCCCCGCGCTCCCCGCGACCGACGAGGCGGTGGCGAAGTCGATGCGGCTTTCGATGCGCTGGGCGCAAAGGTCGCGCGACGCCTTCGGCGACCGGCCGGGCCACGCGCTTTTCGGCATCATGCAGGGCGGCGTCACCCGCGAGTTGCGGGAAGAAAGTGCGGCGGCGCTGAATGCCATCGGCTTTGACGGCTATGCCGTCGGCGGACTTGCCGTGGGCGAGGGGCAGGCGGCGATGTTCTCCGTCCTCGACTATGCGCCGGGCTTTCTGCCCGAGGATCGACCGCGTTACCTTATGGGCGTCGGCAAGCCCGATGACATCGTCGGCGCGGTGGAGCGCGGCATTGACATGATGGACTGCGTGCTGCCCTCCCGCTCCGGCCGCACCGGCCAGGCCTGGACGCGCCGTGGCCAAATCAACATCAAGAACGCCCGCCATCAGGACGATCCGCGTCCCCTGGACGAGGCCTGCACCTGTCCGGCCTGCCGCAATTACAGCCGCGCCTATCTCCATCACGTTGTCCGGGCGGGCGAAATCATCGCCTCGATGCTCCTGACATGGCACAACCTGCATTACTATCAGGACCTGATGCAGGGCCTCAGGGATGCCATTGCCG
Source organism: Rhodobacteraceae bacterium UBA6273 (assembly GCA_002440625.1). Classification (GTDB taxonomy): domain Bacteria; phylum Pseudomonadota; class Alphaproteobacteria; order Rhodobacterales; family Rhodobacteraceae; genus Albidovulum. The sequence continues at coordinate 1,197 of DJUV01000262.1, forward strand.
CGAACCGGCTTTCGGCCTTTGTCGCCGATTTCCATGCGGCGCGGACTCTTGGCGATATCGAGCCGCTCTGATCCCGCGCGGGGCCGGTCAGTGGTGAGTCAGGATGATCGACAGGCGTCTGAGAAGATCATGCAGCGCCGGCGGCAGCGAATGGACATGCAGCGTCACATCGTGAAGCTCGCCCATCCGGTCGTGAATATCTGCCGCCTCGCCATCGGTGAACTCGCGGTCAGCGCGCGAAAAGCCGGCGATGCTGCGCGATCCGCGGGCGAAGATGGCGCTGGTGACGCCATAGCAAAGCCCGTGCCCGGCGGCTTCGGCAAACATGCCGGACTGGTCATATTCGGCAAGATCGGCCCAGCGGACCCAGCCGTGGTTCTCAAGACCCCAGTGAACGGTCGGATCATTCACCAGATAACCGTTGCGGGCGTAGAGGTCGCTCCACGTCGCCGGGTAGGACTGGAACATGTAGCGCGGAGAAGTGAAGGTCAGATGCAGGCCGATCGCAAAGCCCGCGCTGCCTGCACGGCTCAAGTTTTCAACGATTCCTCCGATAATCCGCTCAGGCATAATTATCGTCACCTTACTCGTCTTTCACACTTCCCAAATCCGTGGCATATGCGGGGCTGCAGGACAAGCCGCAGGCAAGACTGCGTGTTAAATTCTGTATGTCTGGAGCCTTTAGGCGATGGCGTCCTTCGATTGCGAACGAAACTTTGGTGAACTGGCCCCTGCGGGCTATTACGTTGCTTTGCGCGTCGGCTTCATCCTGCCGGCGAGTGAGCGTAATACCATGCCACAGGCCTGGATAGATCGCTACACCCGGCGTGGCTATCTGGTACATGATCCCGTGATCCGCTGGGTCTACAGCCATGACGGCGTCACGCGGTGGAGCGCGATCCGGCTGCACGACACGCGCGGCGTGCTGCGCGAGGCCGCGGAATACGGCATGCGCTTCGGGGCCGCCGTCTCCTGCCCGCCGATCGACGAGGACGGCCAGCGCAGCTTTGCGACCTTCGCCCGATCCGACCGTGAATATACCGAAGCCGAACTTCGCCTGCTGCAGGACCGCTTCACGGAAATGCATGTCGGCACCATGCCGCCGACCAATCTGACCAGGGCCGAGATCGAGGCGCTGGCAATGATGCGGGAAGGGCTTCTCCTCAAGGAAATCGCCGGCCGGCTAGGGGTGACAGAGGGTGCGATCAAGCAGCGCATCCGCAGTGCCAAGGAAAAGCTCCGCGCCAAGACCGCCTCGCAGGCGGTGTCCTGTGCGGCGGGCTATGGCCTGATCTAGCCCGATAGCGCGAAGGCGCCCTTGCGCGCCGCGCCGGCGGGGCTATGGTGTCGCGACCCGCTGGCAGGGCGAGGTTGAAGCAGTGGTCCTGCCCGCCTAGATATGAAGCCTGAACGGAGACCGCCGGTGGCTGCCGATACCCGGGGCCGGAGCGGTCTTGCCGAAGTTAGGAAACGCGAATGACACAGAAACTGGCCCCCAGCTACCCGGTCCTGCCGCTGCGCGACATCGTGGTGTT
>DJUV01000220.1 GCA_002440625.1 Rhodobacteraceae bacterium UBA6273
CTTGCGGAAATAGGGCAGCACGTCCTCGTAGGACCAGCCGGGGCAGCCGCGCTGGCGCCATTCGTCATAGTCCAGCGCATTGCCGCGCGTGTAGATCTGCGCGTTCACCGTCGAGCCGCCGCCGAGGACGCGGGCCTGGGTGTAGCGGATCACCATATCCTTCATGTGCTTCTGCGGAACGGTCTGCCAGCCCCAACTGCCGATGCCCTTGGTCATTTTCGCAAAGCCTGCGGGCATGTGATAGAAGGGATGCCAATCGCGTGGCCCAGCTTCGAGGAGGAGGACGCGGGCGGAGGGGTTCTCGCTCAGCCGGGCGGCGAGGACAGAGCCTGCCGAACCGCCGCCGACAATGATGAAATCATAGCCCGAAGCCATGCCGTATCCTTTCTAGAGCCGCGGGATGGAGAGGCCGCCATCCACCGGAATGACCGTGCCGGTTGCGAAAGCCATCTGCCCGGTGGCCAAGGGCACGATGACCTTGCCGATGTCGGCTGGCTGGCCCCAGCGCCCGGCGGGCACCAGTCCGGTCTCGATCCGCTGGGTGTATTTGTCCTTCACGCCGGCGGTCATTTCGGTTTCGATGATGCCGGGGCGCAGTTCGAAAACGCCAATGCCGAGGGGCGCGAGGCGGGCGGCGAAGAGCGAGGTCATCATCGAGGCCCCGGCCTTGGAGATGCAGTATTCCGCCCGCTCGATCGACACCATTCCCGCGGAAACTGAGGTGATGAAGCTCATCGAGCGGTATTGCGGGGACCGCCGCCCGGCCATCCGGCGCGCCACTTCCTGCGCGAGGAAGAAATTGCCGCGCAGGTTGATGCCCAATGCGTGGTCAAAGTTTTCGGGCGTCAGGTCGAGCATGTCGCCGCGCAGCTTTGCCGGTACGCCTGCATTCGACACGAAAGTCGTGACCGGCCCCATCTCGGCTTCGATCGCGGCAAGAACCTCGCCTGCGCGGGCCACGTCGCTCAGGTCGTGGCGGAAGTAACGCGCCTCGGGGCCAAGCACCCGCAGCGCGTCCTTGACGGAAGTATCCCCGGCGTCGGGCAGCGAGGCGATGGCGATGGAAAAGCCCTTCGCCGCGAGCGCTTTGGAGATGCCAAGGCCGATGCCCTGCTGGCCGCCGGTGACAAGGGCGACGCCGCTCATGCCGCCACCTGAAGGATGCGGTCGGCGGTCCGAAGCGACAGCGCGGCGATGGTGAGCGAGGGGTTGACCCCCGCGGAGGTCGGCAGGACCGAGGCATCGGCGATCCAGAGGTTGTCGAGGTCATGCGCCTTGCAGAAAGGATCGACGACGCTCACCATCGGATCGGCGCCCATCCGGGCGGTGCCGCATTGGTGGCTCGGCGTCCGCTTTTCGAAGGCTTTCGAGAGCACAATCGGCCATCCGGCGCGGCGCAGAGCCTGTTTCAGCCGCTTCGTCAGCAGTTCATGCGCCGCCCAGTTGGTGCGCCGCCAGTGCAGCTCGATCTTGCCGTTCTTCACCAGAACCCGGCTGTCCGGCACCGGAAGATCTTCGGACATGGTCATCATGTGCACCGAATGCTCGGAGATCCAGTGGGCAATCGGCAGCGGCAACCCGGCCTCGGCGGCAAGAATCGGGCCGGTGATGCGGCCGACCATCTGGATGTTTCCCAGGGGTTCGCCGTTAGGGCCGCCGGTCAGGTACCAGTCATTGAACTGGATGGTCTTTTCATAAACCGTGGTGTTGCGGCGGAAGGGGTTGATGCCGATGACGCCCGACAAGTTGTGGTTCATGAAATTGCGCCCGACCTGATCGGAGCGATTGGCAAGGCCAGCGGGATTCACATCATCCGCCGACGAGAGGAGGATCACCGCCGACATCACCGCGCCCGCCGAAAGGCAGATATGGCCGGCGGTGAGCCTTTCCAAGCGCCCGCTGCGTTCAAATTCGACAGCGGTGACGCGCCGCTCCTCGGCGATCAGCCGGGTGACGCGGGCGCCGGTCATCAGCGTGACATTGGGATGCTTCAGCGCCTCGGCCAAAGCCGCCGTCTCGGCATCCAGCTTGCCGCCGCAGGTGTCGGGGAAGGCATCCCAGCCGGTCGGCGCGCGGGCGAGCCAGCGGTCGAGGTCAACGGCAAGTGGCAGCGGGCCGGGATGCAGGCCCTGCGCCGCGAGCCTGCGTCGCAGATCGGCGATGAAGGGCTCATCCGGGACCGGCGGGAAGGGGTAAGGGCCGGAATGCGGTGGTTCGGTCTGGTCGTAGCCAAGCTCGCCCCGGACACGGTAAAGCGCCTCGGCCTCTTGGTAGAAGGGTTCGAGGTCTTCGTAGCCGATGGGCCAGCCGGGCGTGGTGCCTTCGATATGCTTAAGCGGGCGGAAATCTTCGGCACGGTAGCGGAGCAGAACGGCGCCGTAGAATTTCGAATTTCCGCCAACATAGGCATAGTTTCCGGGGTTGAACGCCTCGCCGTTCTGGTCATGCCACATCTCTTTCGGGCGGAAGTACCCCTGCCCGAAGATCGCTGCCGGATCGCGCGCCTCGGGGCAGTCCTGAAGCCGCTCACCACGCTCAAGGATCAGGATGCGGCGGCCCGAAGGGGCAAGGCGCGACGCCATCGTGGCGCCGCCGATGCCCGAGCCGATGATGATGATGTCGGCGTCGCTCATCCCTGCCTCACCCAAGGTGTGCGGGTCTTGCCGATGCGCATGACCAGCGTCTTTACCTCAAGGAATTCGTCGAGGCCGTAGCGCCCGTTCTCGCGCCCCTGGCCGGATTGCTTCATGCCGCCGAAGGTCAGTTCAGGGAAGCCGTCCATCCAGGTGTTGGTCCAGACCGTTCCCGCCTGCGCCCGGCGCGAGAACTCAAGGCAGGTGTTGACGTTCTCGCTCCAGACCCCCGCCGACAGGCCATATGCGGCGTCATTGGTCAGTGCCAGCGCCTCTTCGATGGTGCGGAAGGTCAGGACTGAAAGCACGGGACCGAAGACCTCTTCCCGCGCGATGGCCATGCCGGGGGTGACGCCGCGCACGACCGTCGGCTGGTAGAAATCGCCCGAAAGCCCCGGTACCGACAGGCGTGCGCCGCCCAAGGCAACCTCGGCTCCGGCCTTTTCGGCGTCGCGCACATAGGTGTCGATCTTGCCCAGATGCTGCGGCGTGATGATCGCGCCGACTTGGGTAGCGGGGTCGAGCGGGTCGCCGAAGGCCACCTTGCGCGACAGGGCGACGACGCGGGTGATGAGGTCGTCGGCCACATCCTCATGCACGATGATCCGGCTGCCGGAGTTGCAGCATTCGCCGGCGTTGAAATAGACGCCGAAGGTCACGGCATCGGCGGCGCTCTCCATGTCGGCGTCGGGGAAGATCACCTGCGGGTTCTTGCCGCCAAGCTCCAGCGCCACCTTCTTCAGTGTGGCCGATGCGGCGGCGGAGATTGCCTTGCCGACGGCGGTGGAGCCGGTGAAGGTCACCATGTCCACCTCCGCGTCGGTCGTCATGGTGCCGCCGACATCGGGGCCGTAGCCGAGGACGATGTTGACGACGCCAGCGGGTAGGCCCGCCTCGATCAGCAACTCACCCATGATGACGGTGGAGGAGGGCGTCATCTCGGATGGCTTCACCACGCAGGAACAGCCGGCGGCGAGCGCGAAGGGCAGTTTCTGGCCAAGGATCCAGAAGGGGAAATTCCAGGGCGTGATGATGGAGACGACGCCGATGGGTTCCTTCACCACGACGCCCAGCATGTCGGGTCCAAGCGTGTTGTGGCTGTCGCCATGCATGGTCCTGGCGAGCGAGGCGGCATAGCGCCAGAGGTCGGCGGCACCCGAGGCTTCGCCCCGCGCCTGGGTGATCGGTTTGCCGCTTTCCAGTGTCTCGATCAGCGCGATCCGCTCGGAATTGGCCTCGATCAGATCGGCGGCTTTCAGAAGCACGGTGGCGCGGGTCTTGCTGGAAGTGCGGCTCCAGATGCCGCTGTCGAAGCTTGCCCGGGCGGCACGGATCGCGGCCTCGGCATCCTCGCGGCCGCCCAAGGCGGAGCGGCTGGCAAGGACGCCATGCGCCGGGGAGTGGCGGTCGAAGGCCTTGCCCGACAGGCTTTCCCGCCACTCACCACCGATCAAATGGCGGCCAAGGAACGGCTCTTGTGGCAGGGCAGCACCCGAGGCGGCGATCACGGTCATTTGGGTCATGTCAGGTTCCCGGAAACTGGGGTTTGCGCTTTTCGCGGAACGAGGCGACGCCTTCGTCGCGGTCCTCCGTGGCGGCGATGGCGGCACTTCCGAGCGCCTCGACCATCGCGCCGCGGTCTTCGTCCCGTGCGGCATGGATCATGGATTTGGTGATTTCGACCGCGCGCGGCGAGAGCGTAACGGCGCGTTCAAGGATTGCTTCGGCGGCAGCGCGCGGGTCTTCGGCGACCTCGGCCACGAAACCGGCGGCAAGGGCGCGTTCAGCGCTGATGCGGCGACCGAAAAGCGCCATCTCCTTCAGGATCGGTTCGGGCAACAGGCGCGCGAGCCGCTGCGTCCCCGACCAGCCCGGCACGATGCCGACACCGGCTTCGGGCAGGGCGAGGGTCGCTTTCGGCGCCATCACGCGGATGTCGCAGGCGGCGGCCAGTTCCAGCCCACCGCCGAAGGCATGGCCGTTCAGGACCGCGATGGTCGGTTTCGAGAGCCGTGCCAGCCGGTCAAAGATGCGGTGGCCGTCGCGAACCCAGTGGCGGGCGAATTCGGCGGGCGAGAGGTCGCCCCAGCCGTTGATGTCGGCTCCGGTGCAGAAGGCGCGGTCGCCCTCGGCGGTCAGCATCACACAGGCGACGGCGCGGTTGTGCTCGATCGCGACGAGATGGGTTTCCAGCGCCTGCAACATATCGACCCTGAAGGCGTTCATCTTCGCCGGATTGTCGAGCTTGAGTTCGGCAACCTGCCCGTGCAGGATCAGGTGGACGGCGCTCATGGCCGCCACCCCATCGGCCCTTCCTTCAAGAGCGACAGCGGCATGAGTTTCGCATCCGGCGCGATCTTCACCCGGCCCTGTGACGCGGCGGCGATGTCACGCTCAGGCTCGATCCCCGGCATGATCTCGGTCGCGACAAGGCCCTTGTCGCCCAGCCGCATCACGCAGCGTTCGGTGACATAGAGCACCTCCTGCCCGATCTGGCGCGCGCGGCGGCCCGAGAAGGTGACATGCTCCACCTGCTCCACCATTTTGGTGAACTTGCCGGGCTTGGCGACCTTCAGCCCCTCTGCCGTCAGCTCGATTTCTGCCCCGGCCTCGAACCAGCCCGAATAGACAATCTTTTTCGCATGCGAGGTGATGTCGACAAAGCCGCCGCAACCGGCGGTCAGGTAGGGCTTCTTGCCCAGTTTGGAGACGTTGACGTTGCCCTCCACATCGACCTCAAGGAACGACAGGAATGACATGTCGAAGCCCGCGCCCTGGAAGTAGATGAACTGCTGCGGCGAGGGGACGAAACCGTCGGCGTTGGAGGCGCAGCCGAAGGCGAAGCCGGTCAGCGGCATGCCGCCCACGGCGCCTTGTTCGATGACCCAGGTCACGGCCTCGGGGTGGCCCTCCTCCAGGAGGATACGCGGCACCATGGCGGAGATACCGAAGCCAAGGTTCGCCGCCATCCCGGCGCGAAGCTCCATCGCGGCGCGGCGGGCGATGATCTTTTCGACGCCATGCTCGGCAAGTTTGAAGCTCGCCCAAGGCCGCATGATCTGGCCGGAGATCGCCGGGTCATAGGGCGTCTCGCAGGTCTGTTTCTGATGCGGGTCGACTACGATCAGGTCGATCAGGTGCCCCGGCAGCCGCACGTCATGGGGTCGGAGGCTGCCGCGCTTGGTGACACGGGAAACCTGCGCGATGACAAGGCCACCGTGATTCTTCACGCAGATCGCCTGCTCCAGCCCGCCGAGATAGGCGCCCTCATGTTCATAGGTCAGGTTGCCATGCTCATCCGCCGTGGTGGCGCGGAGGATGCAGACGTTGGGCACGATATTGGGGAAATGGAGCCAGGTGTCGCCGTCAAATTCAACGCGCCGGACGATGGGCGCCGCCGCGCCCCTATCGTTCATGGCGCAGCCTTCGCGGATCGGGTCGGCGAAGGTGTCGAAGCCAACCTTGGTCAGCACGCCGGGGCGGCGCGCGGCGGCTTCGCGGTGCATGTCGAACATGATGCCGGAGGGCACGTTATAGGCCGCGACCCGTTCCTCGACGATCATCTTCCAGATTTCCGGCATCGGCAGGCTGGAGGGGCCGGAGGGGTAGGAGCCGGCGAGGACACGGGCCAGAAGCCCGTCCTTGGCGATATGGTCCATGCCCTTCACGCCGTACATGTCGCCCGCCGCGATCGGGTGGAGCGTCGTCAGGTTGCGGGGATGGCCTTCGGCATCGAAGCGCTCGCCGATGGCTTGAAGCACCAGATCCGGGCAGCCGAGCGAGGAGGAGGAGGAGACGGTGACGACCGCGCCATCCGGGATGCGCCCGACGGCTTCGACGGCGCTGACGATCTTGCTCATTTCGCGGCTCCGTAGTTGACGGTCTGGCGTTTGCCGCTCGCCGCCGCCTCGCGCACTGCGAAGGCAACGGCGAGCGACTTGACCCCGTCCCAGCCGGTTGCTGCGGGCTTGCCCTTCCCCTGAACTGCGGCGACGAATTCACCGACGCCCCGCCCGTAGAGGTCATGCGCCGGGTAGGGGACGGTTGCGCGGCCGGCCTTCGTGACCAATTCAATCTCGCCCACCGGCCTCTGAGTCATCACGCCGCGCGCGAAGATCGAGCCTTCGGTGCCGTGGACCTCAAACCCCGATCCGGCGAAGGGGTGGGTGAAGCTTTCATGGCTCATCACCATGGCGCCCGAGGGCATGGTCCAGACCGACATGGCGCTGTCCTCGACCCCCTCGCCCATGCCGGAGGCGGTCATCTGCGCGACGACGGTTTCCGGGTCTTCGCCCAAAAGGAAGCGGGTCACATCGGCGTCGTGGACGGTAATGTCGGGGATTACACCGCCGCCGGCGTCGGCGGAATTGATGCGCCAGCCTTGCAGGTTCTCCGGCAGGTGGACGGCGTGGAAGAGGCGGAGCGACAGAACCTTGCCGATGCGACCAGAGGCGATCAGGTCGCGCACCGCCCGGTGGCTGCCGGAACAGCGCAGGTGGTGGTTGGTGGCGAAGACGACGCCGGCCTTTTCGGCCGCCGCAACCATTTCGGCGGCATCGGCGACCGTCATGGCGAGCGGTTTTTCGCAAAGCACGTGCTTGCCGACGGCGATGGCTGCGAGCGCTTGCGACAGGTGCTTTTCATTGGTCGTCGAGATGTAGACGGCTTCGACCGCCGGATCGGCCAGAGCCTCACCAAGGTCGGTGAAGGACTTGGGGATGCCATGCTCGCGGGCATAGTCGGCGCCGCGCGCGGCAGACCCGCTGAGGACGCTGACGATTTCACCGCCGTCTTGCGCCCGGATGGCGCGGATCATGTATTGCGCGGCAATGGTGCTGGCACCGATCAAAGCCCATTTCATGACGGCTGCCTTTCGATTTTGGAACGTTCCAAACTTTTATTATAACGTTTCAAAAGCGTCAACCCGATTCTCCGTCGGGGCTATGCTTCGGCGGGGGATTGGCGTGAAGCAAAGAAAAAGGGCGCGGCCTGATCGCCGCGCCCCAAAACTTGTTACCCGGTGATCAGGCCCGGAGATCGAAGCGATCGGCGTTCATCACCTTGGTCCATGCTGCCACGAAATCCTTGACGAATTTCTCACCTGCGTCGTCCTGCGCATAGACCTCGGCAATCGCGCGAAGCTGCGAGTTGGAGCCGAACACCAGATCCACCCGAGTCGCCGTCCACTTGGGCGCGCCGCTGGCCCGATCGGTGCCTTCGAACTGATCGCCGCGCTCGGACGTGGGCTTCCACACCGTGCCCATGTCGAGAAGGTTGACGAAGAAGTCATTCGAAAGCGTTCCCGGCCGGTCAGTGAACACGCCATGCGCGGTGCCGCCGTGGTTTGCGCCAAGGGCGCGCAGGCCACCGACAAGCGCTGTCATCTCCGGCGCGGTCAACTGCAACAATTGCGCGCGGTCGATGAGCAGTTCTTCCGCCGACGCAGTGAAGGCCTTCTTCTGGTAGTTGCGGAAGCCGTCCGCTTGCGGCTCGAGCGGCTCGAAGCTTTCCATGTCGGTCTGCGCCTCGGTCGCATCGCCGCGACCGGGGGTGAAGGGTGCCGCGATAGCATGGCCTCCGGCTTTCGCTGCCGCTTCGACCGCTGCTGTCCCGCCAAGGACGATCAGGTCGGCCAGCGAGACCTTTTTCGCGCCCTTGGCGTCAAACTCCGCCTTGATCCCTTCGAGTACGCCCAGAACCTTGGCCAGTTGCTCGGGCTGGTTGGCTGCCCAGTCCTTCTGGGGTGCAAGGCGGATACGCGCGCCATTGGCGCCACCGCGAAGGTCCGATCCGCGGAAGGTCGAGGCCGAGGCCCAGGCCGTTGCAACCAGCTCGGCGGTGGTGAGGCCAGAGGCGAGGATCTTGGCCTTCAGCGCCGCGATGTCGGCGGCGTCGGGCAGGGGCGCGCTGACGGCGGGGATCGGGTCCTGCCAGATCAGGTCCTCGGCCGGAACCTCAGGCCCGAGATAGAGCGCCTTCGGCCCCATGTCGCGATGGGTCAGCTTGAACCATGCGCGGGCGAAAGCATCGTCGAGCGCGGCCTGGTCGTCGCGGAAGCGTTCGGAAATCTTGCGATATTCCGGATCACGCTTGAGCGCCATGTCGGCAGTGGTCATCATGGTCGGGACCTTCTTGTTCGGATCCCGCGCGTCAGGCGCCATGTCCTCTTCCGACTGGCCGATCGGCTGCCACTGGTTCGCGCCCGCCGGGCTCTGCACCAGTTCGTATTCATATTTGAACAGCAGGCGGAAATAGTCGCCGCCCCACTGGATCGGGTTGTTCGACCACGCGCCTTCGATACCCGAGGTGGTGATGTGGCCTTGCGCGATCTGGTCGGGATCGGTTGCCCAGCCGAAGCCCTGCAGGGCCAGCGCCTCGCTTTCCGGGCTGCCCGAAAGCTGGTCTGCCGGGATTGCGCCATGCGCCTTGCCGAAGGCGTGGCCGCCAGCAGTGAGGGCGACGGTTTCCTCGTCATTCATTGCCAT
>DJUV01000149.1 GCA_002440625.1 Rhodobacteraceae bacterium UBA6273
TCAGCCGCTTGATGTTGGTCTGCCCGATTGCCGCGATGGCACCGAGGAACATCGACAGGACGGCGAGAAGCGCTATCACCTGGCTCCAGTCCGCGACCGCCGCGCCGAAGCCCTCCATCATCAGCCGGGCGAACATCGCCATGGCCGCAACCTTGGGTGCTGTGGCGAAGAAGGCGGTGACGGGCGTGGGCGAGCCTTCATAGACATCCGGCGTCCACATGTGGAAGGGCACGGCCGACACCTTGAACGCCACGCCGGTGATGAGGAACACGAGGCCGAAGAGCAGGCCGATGGAAACTTGTTCACCCTCGATCGTCGCGAGTATGCCGGGCAGCAGCGTCGTGCCGGTAAAGCCATAGGTCAGCGAGGCGCCGTAAAGCAGCATGCCCGAGGAAAGCGCGCCAAGGACGAAGTACTTGAGGCCGGCCTCCGTCGACTTCGGGCTGTCGCGGCGCAATGCGGCCACCACGTAGAGCGACAGCGACTGAAGCTCCAGCCCCATGTAGAGCGACATGAGGTCGCCCGCCGAAACCATGATCATCATGCCGGCGACGGCAAAGGCCAGAAGCAGCGGAAACTCGAACCGCCCGAGGCCCCGCCGTTCGACATAGTCCTGGCTCATCACCAGAACCGCGGCGGCGGACAGAAGCACCGTCACCTTGGCGAAACGGGCGAATGCGTCGTCGATGAAACCGCCGCTGAAGGCGATGGTTTCGCCGCCGCCCGAAAGGCCGATCCAGAGAGCGATGGCGACAAAGACCGCCGCCGTGGTCCAGGTGAGCGTTCCGGTCAACCCGTCCTTGCAGGTGTAGACCGCGCCAAGGAGCGCGGCCATGCCGTAAAGGACCAGTACCACTTCGGGCAGGATGGCGGAGAGATCTGCGGAAATCATCGCGATACGTCCTCAGTGGCTGGCGACCTGCGCGGCATCGGCCACGGCAGGCAAGGCGGCATGGTATTCGGAGACGAGGTTGGCGACCGAGGGGCCGATGATGTCGGTCACAAGGCTCGGGTAGATGCCGAGCAGGAGGGTCATCACGACAAGCGGCGCGAAGATCGCCTTTTCCCGGCGGGTCATGTCGGTGATCGTCTTCAGGCTTTCCTTGATGAGATCGCCGAAGACCACCCGGCGGTAGAGCCAGAGCGCATAGGCCGCCGACAGGATCACGCCCGAGGTGGCGAAAAGCGCGGTCCAGGTCGACACCTGGAAGATGCCCATCAGCGTCAGGAACTCACCGACGAACCCGCTCGTTCCCGGCAGGCCGACGTTCGCCAGGGTGAAGAACATGAAGATCAGCGCATAGGACGGCATCCGGTTGACGAGGCCACCATAGGCGTCGATCTCGCGCGTATGCATCCGGTCATAGATCACCCCGACACACAGGAAGAGCGCGCCGGAGATGAAGCCGTGGCTCAGCATCTGGAAGATCGCGCCGTCGATGCCCTGCTGGTTCGCGGCGAAGATGCCCATGGTGACATAGCCCATGTGGGCGACCGAGGAATAGGCGATGAGCTTCTTCATGTCGGACTGCGCCAGCGCCACGAGCGACGTGTAGACGATGGCAATGGCCGAGAGCCAGAAGATGAAGCCGGAGAGGAGATCCGAGGCAATGGGGAACATCGGCAGCGAGAAGCGCAGGAAGCCGTAGCCGCCCATCTTCAGGAGGATCGCCGCCAGCACGACCGAGCCCGCCGTCGGCGCCTGTACGTGGGCGTCCGGCAACCAGGTATGGACCGGCCACATCGGCATCTTCACCGCGAAGGAGGCGAAGAAGGCGAGCCAGAGGAGCGTCTGCAGTCCGCCGACGATCTGGAAGCCGAAGATGTTCAGCGTCTCGGACGAGAACTGATGCGTCAGCAGTGTCGGGATATCCGTCGTGCCCGCGTCCACATACATTGCGATCATCGCGACCAGCATCAGGACCGATCCGAGGAAGGTATAGAGGAAGAACTTGAAGGCCGCATAGATGCGGTCCTTGCCGCCCCAGATGCCGATGATGAGAAACATCGGGATCAGGCCCGCCTCGAAGAAGAGGTAGAAGAGCACGAGGTCGAGCGCCACAAAGACGCCGAGCATCAGCCCCTCGAGCACGAGGAAAGCGACCATGTACTCCTTGACGCGGGTGTCGACCTCCCAGGTCGAGAGGATCGTGATCGGCATCAGGAACGTGGTCAAGAGCACGAACAGGATCGAGATGCCGTCGACCCCGACCTTGTACTTCAGGCCGAAGATCCAGTCGTGCTCCTCGACGAACTGGAAGCCGGGATCGGAAGGGTTGAAGCCCGAAAGAAGAAAGAGCGAGACGAGGAAGGTCACGGTGGTGGCGATCAACGCCAGCCACTTCGCGTTGCGCTGCGCCGCCGGATCGTCGCCCTGCAGGAAGAGGCCAAGGATCGCCGCCGCGACGAGGGGCACGAAGGTGATGATGGAAAGCAGGTTTTCCATTAGCGCGCGCCCCCCGAGAGCGTCATCCAGACAAGTAGCACAGCGATGCCGATGACCATCGCGAAGGCATAGGTGAAGATGTAGCCGGACTGCATCCGCGCCGCGATCCGCGTCAGCATCGGCACGAAGCCCATGGCGACGCCGTTGATGGTGCCATCGATGACATTGCCGTCGCCCTTCTTCCAGAGGAAGGAGCCGAGCCATTTGGCCGGGCCGACGAAGATCACGTCATAGATCTCATCGAAGTACCACTTGTTGAGAAGGAAGCGGTAGAGGATCGGCTGCTGCGCGGCGAGGCGTCCGGGGATCGAGGGATCGCGGATGTAGAACACCCAGGCCGTGATGAAGCCGATCAGCATGGCGACGAAGGGCGAGACCTTGACCCAGTTCGGCGAATTGTGCGCATCATCCATGACCTTGATGGACGCCTCGGACATGTAAATCGCCCCTTGCGGCGCTTGGCCGGGTGCAACTTCGGCTTCCGCGGGCGCCGCTTCCGCAACGTCTGCTGCGGGCGCTTCGGCCGTAGCGGCGGCATCGGCGGCAGGCGCCTCGGTCGTTGCTGCCTGACCTTCGGCCGGTGCGGCCTCGGTCGCGGCCGCGTCTTGCGACCCTTCGCCCTCGGCCGCAGCTTCGACAGCCGGCATCGCGAAGAAGGCAATCACCTTCTCATGCTCGCCGAAGAATGGCTTGTACCACACCATCCCGGCGAATACCGCGCCAAGGGCAAGGACGCCCAGCGGCACGATCATGGTCATCGGGCTTTCATGGGCATGTTCATGCGCGTGATGGTCGCCGCGTTCCTTGCCGTAGAAGGTAAGGAAAATCAGCCGCCAGGAATAGAAGCTCGTGAACATTGCCGCAATGACCAGTGCCCAGAAGGCAAAACCATTCCCGCTCGCATAGGCGCTTTCGATGATCGCGTCCTTCGACAGGAAGCCCGCGAAACCGATGTAGGTCAGCGGGATGCCGACGCCGGTAATGGCAAGCGTACCGATCATCATCGCCGCGAAGGTATAGGGGATCTTCTTCCGAAGGCCACCGTAGTTCCGCATGTCCTGCTCATGGTGCATGGCGTGGATCACCGAACCGGCGCCAAGGAAGAGCATCGCCTTGAAGAAGGCATGGGTGAAGAGGTGGAACATCGCAGCACCATAGATGCCGGCACCCGCCGCCACGAACATGTAGCCAAGCTGCGAGCAGGTCGAATAGGCGATCACGCGCTTGATGTCGTTCTGCACAAGGCCGACCGTCGCCGCGAAGAAGGCGGTGGCGGCGCCGACATACATCACGAAGCTTTTCGCCTCGGGCGCGTATTCGAAGAGGGGCGACATCCGGCAGACGAGGAACACCCCCGCCGTCACCATCGTCGCGGCATGGATGAGCGCCGAAACCGGCGTCGGGCCTTCCATCGCGTCCGGCAGCCAGGTGTG
>DJUV01000223.1 GCA_002440625.1 Rhodobacteraceae bacterium UBA6273
ACAAGCGCGGCATCGGCATGGTCTTTCAGAACTACGCCCTGTTCCCCCACATGACCGTGGGCGAGAACCTGTCCTTCCCGCTGGAAGTACGCGGCATGGACAAGGCGGAGCGCGAGGCGAAGATCAGGCGCGCGCTCGACATGGTACAGATGGGCAATTTCATCAACCGCCGCCCGGCACAGCTTTCGGGCGGCCAGCAGCAGCGGATCGCGCTGGCCCGCGCGCTGGTCTTTGATCCCGAACTGGTGCTGATGGACGAACCCCTGGGCGCGCTCGACAAGCAGTTGCGCGAACACATGCAGTTCGAGATCAAGCACCTGCACCAGCATCTCGGGATCACGGTGGTCTATGTCACCCACGATCAGGGCGAAGCGCTGACCATGTCCGACCGGGTGGCGGTCTTCAACGATGGCCGCATCCAGCAGCTCGCACCCCCCGCCGACCTCTATGAGCGCCCGGAAAACAGCTTCGTGGCGCAGTTCATCGGCGAGAACAACAAGCTGCCCGGCACGATCGAGGAACTGACGGGCGACAAGGCGCTAGTGCGGCTGGCGACGGGCGAGCTGATCGATGCCACCGCCGTCAACGCCAAGGAAAAGGGCAAAGCGACGCTGGTCTCGATCCGGCCGGAGCGGGTGGAGTTCAAGCCCGAGATGATGCCTGCCGGCGCGCATACACTCGACGCTGAAGTGCGCGAGGTAATTTATATGGGCGACATTCTTCGCGCCGTGCTGAAGGTCGCCGGCACCGACAACTTCGTGATGAAGATGCGAAACACGCTGGGCCAGACCAAGCTGTCGCCCGGCCAGAAGATCAAGGTGGGTTGGCATCCGCAGGATGCCCGCGCTCTCGATCCTTGATGCCCGTACCCAAAAAAACGGACGGGCAAGACGTGTTCGGTTCAACAAGGGAGACTACCGAATGAAGAAGATCCTCATCCTCTCCACCGCACTGAGCGGCATGGCCTTCACGGCCAGCGCCGACGTGACGGTGATGTCCTGGGGCGGGGCCTACACCGCCAGCCAGGTCGAGGCCTACCACAAGCCCTACACCGCCGCGACCGGCAAGGCGGTCGTCTCGGTCGACAGTGACAACCCCGCCCCGGCGGTGAAGGCGATGGTCGAGGCCGGCAACGTCACGGTTGACGTGGCCGACGTGGAATATGCCGATGCCGTCCGTCTGTGCGACGACGGGATGCTGGAAACCATTGGCGTGGACACGCTTCCGCCGGGCGCCGATGGCACCCCCGCCGCAGAAGACTTTCTGCCGGGCTCGGTGACGGATTGCGCCGTGTCGACGATCGTGTTCTCGACCATCTTCGCCTATGACACCACCAAGTTCCCCGAAGGCCCGACCACCATTGCCGACTTCTTCGACCTCGAGAAGTTCCCCGGCAAACGCGCGATGCGTAACGGCGCCAAGGCCAACCTCGAAATGGCGCTGATGGCGGATGGCGTTCCGGCGGCCGACGTCTATGCGACGCTGGCCACGCCGGAAGGCGTCGACCGTGCA
Organism: Rhodobacteraceae bacterium UBA6273; assembly: GCA_002440625.1. Lineage (GTDB taxonomy): Bacteria > Pseudomonadota > Alphaproteobacteria > Rhodobacterales > Rhodobacteraceae > Albidovulum. Next base: position 1,513 of record DJUV01000223.1, read on the forward strand.
TTTGCCGAGCTTGACAAGATCAAGAAGGATACGATCTGGTGGGAAGCCGGCGCGCAGCCGCCGCAACTGCTGGCCGACGGCGAAGTGGCGATGACCACCGCCTACAACGGCAGGATCTTTGCCGCCGCTGCCGCCGAGGGGAAGCCGTTCCAGACCGTGTGGGATGGCCAGGTCTATGAGTTCGACCTGTTCGTGGTTCCGAAAGGCGCGCCGAACGCCGCCGAAGCCATCGAGTTCGTAAAGTTCGCCACCTCGACCCAGGCGCTGGCCGATCAGGCCAAGTGGATCTCCTATGGTCCGGCGCGCAAGTCCTCGGCGCCGCTGGTTGGTCTCTACCAGGATGGCAAGACCGAGATGGCACCCTACATGCCGACCAACCCGGCCAACATGACTAACGCGCTGGGCTCGTCCTACGAGTTCTGGGTCGACCATGACTCGGAACTGAACGAGCGATTCAACGCCTGGCTGGCGGCCAACTGAGACTGACCACGGGCGCGGGGGACATCCCCGCGCCCGGACCTTCCGACCGCAAGACCCAGGGAATCCGATGGCCGACGCACCTGCGACCGAGCTGAAAACCTCCGATGGCCGCCCGCTCAGGGCCGCCCTCGCTGCCGCGCAGTCGCGCGCGCGCCGCCGCGCCTTTCTTCTGGTGGTGCCGCTTCTGGCCTTCGTGATCCTGACCTTCGTGGTTCCGATCGGTTACATGCTGAAACGCTCGTTCGAGCATGACGGCTTCTCGGCATCGGCGCCGAGCCTGGCCGTCTGGTTCGCGGCCAACCCCAAGGGGGCCGCGCCGGACGAGGCCGCCTATGCCGCGCTGGTCTCGGATCTTGCGAAGATGCAGGTCGACAAGACACCCGGCCAGGCCGGAACCCGCATCAACTACACGGTGCCCGGCACCATCAGCCTGTTCAAGAGCGCCGCGCGCAAGGCCAAGGACCTGACGCCGCCCTTCAAGGAGGCGATGTTGGAGCTTGACGCCAAATGGGCCGAACCGGCGATCTGGATGGCGATGCGCGAAGCCTCGTCGTCCTATACCACCGATTTCTACCGCGTCGCCGCCGACCAGAAGCGTGGACCCGACGGCAGCTGGCAGCGCGGGGCGGACAACGAGCGGATCTATCTGTTCCTGTTCTTCAAGACTTTCCTGTTGTCCGGCGCGGTCACGCTGATCTGCCTGCTGCTGGCCTTCCCGATCGCCCACCTGCTTGCGACGCTGCCGGTGTCGAAATCCTCGCTGCTGATGATCCTGGTGCTGCTGCCGTTCTGGACCTCTCTACTGGTTCGGACTTCGGCCTGGATCGCCATCCTGCAAGAGCAGGGCATCATCAACGACTTGATGTATTCGACCGGGCTTATCGCCGACGACAGCCGGGTGCGGATGATCTACAACCAGACCGGCACCGTCATCGTGATGACCCATATCCTGTTGCCCTTCATGGTGCTGCCGCTGTTCTCGGTGATGCGGACCATCCCGCCCAGTTATGCCCGTGCCGCCCGTAGCCTGGGTGCGACCAGCTGGACCACCTTCCGCCGGGTCTACCTGCCACAGACGTTGCCGGGGATCGCCGCCGGCTCGCTGCTGGTCTTCATCTTGGCGGTCGGCTATTATATTACCCCCGCGCTGGTGGGTGGCGCCGATGGCCAGCTGATTTCCAACATGATCCAGTTCCACATGGCCAAGTCCAACTGGTCGCTGGCCGCCGCCCTTGCTGCGATGCTGTTGCTGGCGGTGATGGTTCTCTACTGGCTTTATGACCGCCTGATCGGCATCGACCGCCTGAAACTCGGCTGAGGAGAGAAAGATGGCCCTTCCCACCTATGCCTCGCCGCTCGAGAAAGCCTGGCACTACACCTATATCGCGATCTGCGCAGCGATCTTCTTCTTCCTGATCGCGCCGATCGTGGTCGTCATCCCGCTGTCATTCAACGCCGAGCCCTATTTCAGCTTCACACAGAAGATGCTGAGCTTCGACCCGACCGGCTACAGCCTGCGCTGGTATGACACGATGCTGACGCTAGGACATGGTGCCCCCGACGGGCCGCGTGACAGCAGTTGGTGGGAGAAGGCCTGGGAGACATCGACCTGGATCAAGGCTGCCAAGAACTCGCTGTGGATCGGGCTGTGGGCGACCATCCTGGCCACGGTGCTGGGCACGCTGGCGGCGCTGGGTCTCAGCCGCCCCGAGATGCCCTATCGGCGCCTGATCATGGCGATACTGATCTCGCCCATGATTGTACCGATCATCATCGTCGCGGTCGGCATGTCGTTCTTTTATGCCAAGGCCTGCGTGGCGCCAGGCTCGGCGCTGTCCTACGTGGTGGGACCGTTCCTGTCGTCGAAGGGTTGCCTGGCCAACTCGTATCTCGGCGTCATCATCGCCCATGCCACGCTGGGCATCCCCTTCGTCATCATCACTGTGACTGCCACGCTGTCGGGGTTCGACCAATCGCTGGTCCGAGCCTCGGCCAGCCTCGGGGCCAATCCGCGCACCACCTTCTTCAAGGTGATCATGCCGCTGATCCTGCCGGGGATTATCTCCGGCGCGCTCTTCGCTTTCGTCACCTCGTTCGACGAGGTGGTGGCGGTCCTGTTCATCGCCGGACCCGAGCAGCAGACCATTCCGCGCCAGATGTGGAACGGAATCCGCGAACAGATCAGCCCGGCGATCCTTGCGGTGGCGACGATCCTCGTGACTTTCTCGGTCTGCCTCCTCGTCGCGGTCGAACTGCTCCGCCGCCGGAGCGAGCGGCTTCGGGGCCTGTCGCCTTCCTGACGCTTCAGGGCAGGACCGTCAGCCAGACAGAGACGGTCAGGATCGAAAGCAGGGTAGCGAGCAGCACCGAGGTTGCCGCAACGCGCTTTCCGACGCCGTACATGTTGGCGAAGATATAGGCGTTGACGCCGGGCGCCATTGCCGCCGTGAGAACGGCCGAGCGGAACTGGCCGGTGCCGAGGCCCATCCGCTGGCCGAGCGTCCAGGTCACGAGCGGGTGGAGGACCAGCGAGATGGCGCAGACGAAGAGGACAGTCATAAGGTCGCCTTCCGGCCGGTAGCGGACAAGCACGCCGCCCAAGCCGAACAGGGCCGCCGGCAGCGCTGCCTTCGACATCATGTCAAGCGCCTGCGCGGCGACATCCGGCGTTTCCACTCCGCCGAGGTTGAAAGCGAACCCCAGCGCGATGCCGATGACGAGCGCGTTGCGAAAGACCGACTGGAAGATGTTCCGCGTCATCGACAGGATGCCAGCGCCGCCGTGGCGGGCAATCTCCATCGCCGAAATGCCGAGGATGTAGCAGAAGGGCGAGTTGATCGCGATGATGGCAAAGTTCGGCGCCAGCGCGCCCGTACCATAGGCCCGCTCGGTGATCGGCAAGCCGAGGAGGAGAGCGTTGGAATAGAGGCAGCAGAAGCCGATGGCGACGCTATCGGGCCAGGGTCGGCCAAAGAGGAACCTTGCGCCAAGAAGCCCCGCGAGGAACCCTGCAGAGGCACCGGCGTAGAAGGACAGAAACAGCGGCCACTGGAAGGTCTGGCCAAGGTCGAGCGTGGAGATCGCGCGAAAAAGCAGGCAGGGAATGGCGAACTGCTGGGTGAATTTCATCAGCCCGTCGGTACCCGCATCGCTGAACAGCCCGAAACGTACGGCGGCATAGCCGAAGCCGATGACCAGAAAGACCGGCAGCGTGACTTCGAGAAGCGTTTGGACCGGCAGGCCGAACATGTCGCGCCGTCAGGCCGGAAAGTCCAGCACCATCCCGTCATAGGCGGCGCTGACGTGATCGAGCGTTTCCGCCTCGACCTCACGATGGTCGAGGTCGATATGCATGTTGGTCAGCACGGCCTGCTTCGGCTCAAGCCGCTTGATCCATTCCAGCGTCAGGGCGAGATGCGCATGCGTCGGATGCGGCTTGCGGCGGAGCGCATCAACGATCAGGCAGTCGAGCCCTTCGAGCGCGGGCCAGGCGTCGCCGGGGATCTCCAGCACGTCCGGCAGATAGGCGACGTTGCCGATGCGGAAGCCGAGCGCGTCGATATCGCCGTGATGGACGCGGAAGGGGTGAAGCGTGATGCGGCCGCCGGTACCGTCGATGGTGAAGGGGCCGCGAATGGTGTGCATGTCGCAGATCGGCGGGTAGGAGGTACCTTCGGGCTGCACGAAGGCATAGGAAAAGCGCGACATCAGCGCGTCCTGCGTCGCCCCATCGGCCCAGACCGGCACGCGCCGGTGCGTGTTGAAGACGATCTGGCGCAGGTCGTCTAGCCCGTTCACATGATCGGCATGGGAATGGGTATAGATGACGGCATCGACCGTCGCGACCTTCGCCCGAAGAAGCTGTTCGCGCATGTCGGGCGAGGTGTCGACCAGGATGCGGGTTGCTCCCGCTTCGCTGATCCGCTCAATCAGCATCGAACAGCGGGTGCGGCGGTTCTTGGGGTTCGAAGGATCGCAATCGCCCCAGACCTCGCCGATCCGGGGCACGCCGCCCGAAGACCCGCAGCCGAGGATGGTGAAGCGCATCGCCGCCATCTCAGGCCGCCTTCGCCGCCCGCGCGGCGCGGGCGAAGAGCCGGTCGAAATTCGCCTCCGTCTGGCGCGCGAAATCGACGAGGCTGAGGCCATAGATCCCGGCCCCGACCTTTGCGGTGTGGGCAACATGGGCCGGTTCGTTGCGCTTGCCGCGGTAGGGCGGCGGCGCGAGGTAGGGGGCGTCAGTTTCCAGAAGGATGCGGTCGACCGGGGCGGCGGCGAAGATGTCGCGCAGTTCCTGGCTTTTCGGGAAGGCGGCGATCCCGGACATGGAAAGGTAAAAGCCAAGGTCAAGCGCCGCCCGTGCCAGCCCCGGACCCGACGAAAAGCAGTGCATGACGCAAGGATAGGCGCCGTTCCGATACTCCTCGGCCAGGATGCGGGCCATGTCCTCGTCAGCGTCCCGCGCGTGGATGATGAGCGGCAGCCCGGTCTCGCGCGCCGCCGCGATATGGATGCGGAGCGAGACCTGCTGCGCCGTGGCGGTTTCGGCGGTGTAGTGATAGTCGAGCCCGGTTTCTCCGATGCCGACGAATTTCGGATGGCGGGCAAAGCCCACAAGCTCATCAACCGTGGTCACGCGATCTTCGCCCGCCCGCATTGGATGGATGCCGGCGGCGTAGTAGAGGCCATCGTGCGCCTCGGCCATGGCGCGGATCGCGGGTTCAGTGTCAAGCCGCGTGCAGATCGTGACCATGCGCTGGACGCCCGCCGCTTTTGCCCGCGCGACAAGCCCCGCGACATCGCCACCGAAATCGGGGAAATCGAGGTGACAGTGGCTGTCGGTCAGGTGCGGAAGATCGGTCATGGCCTGCCTTTAGCGCGTTTCGCCGGCAATGAAAATCGCCTTGGGATCATGGCTCAAGCCGCAAGTCCGCGTGCCGTCTCGTCGATGCGGAACACCATGTCGAGCACGGTCGCCGCCGGGTCGAGGTTCACCGCCCGCGCATGACGTGCCCGCGCTCCAAGGCTTTGCTGCAACTCGGCCCAGGCCCTGGCAGCGCCGGGCGCGGGCGCCAGCCGGGCGAAAAGCGCCGCCTCACCGGGGGCCGCTTCCGAGCCCTCAAAGCCGAGCGTCCCGGCACGGGCAAGCCGCGCGAGGAAAAGATCGAAGAGCGCCAGCAAAAGCTCGAACCGTTCCGCCGCGCCGCGCTGGGCGGCGGCTTCGGCGAGCCGCAATGCGGCGGGTCGGTCGAGCCGGGGCAGGGTGGCGAAAAGCGCGACCAGCGCCCGATAGGTCTCGATCCCGTCGAGATTGGTCAGCCGGATCGCCTCGCCGACCGATCCTGCCGCGAGGGCCGCGAGCGCGCCGCTGTCGCCCTGATCGCCGCCCGCCGCCGCGACCGCTGCCGCGAGGTCGTCCGGGCCAAGGGTGGCGAGCCGAAGCTCGCGGCAGCGCGACCGGATCGTCGGCAGAAGGCCGGAAGGGCGGTGGCTGACGAGAAGAAACACCACGCCGGCGGGCGGCTCCTCCAGCATCTTCAGAAGCGCGTTGGCGGCGTTCGGGTTCATCTCATCCGCCGGATCGACGATCACCACGCGCCGGCCGCCATCGGCGGCGGAGAGATGCAGGAAGTTCCTGAGTTTTCGGACCTCATCGACGGTGATGACGGTCTTGAGCTTCTTCTTCTCGTCGTCCCAGGCGCGCCGCAGAACGAAGATCCGCCCCTCGGAGCCGGCCATCAGCCGCCGCGCAACCGGATGGTCGTCGGGAATGCCAAGCGTCGCCGGGGCGGGCGGGGCATCACCGAAAAGCCCCGCCTCTTCGGCCTCGGGCGTGGCAAGCAGGAACCGCGCGATCTTCCAGGCGAGGGTTGCCTTGCCGACACCAAGGGCGCCGGTCAGAAGCCAGGCATGATGGAGCCGCCCGGAGTTGAAGGCATCGAGGAATTCCGCCTCCGCCGTGCCTTGCCCGATCAGAGTCCGCGTCTCGCGCGGATGGGGCGCGCCTTCGATCCGGTCGGGTTCAGGAAGCGCCTCGTCGCTCATCCGAGGGCGGCCCTGGCGATGCCCGCGACATCGCCGGCGACGGTTTCGACGGGGCGGTTGCCGTCGATGACCCGGCAGCGGCCCGGAAACTCGCGCGCCAGATCGAGAAAACCCTGCCGCATCCGGTACTGCAGATCGGCGCCGAAATCCTCGAACCGCTCTTCTGTTCCGTTGCGGCCCCTGGCGCGAGCAAGGCCCACATCCGGGTCCATGTCGATGATGAAAGTCAGGTCGGGTTCGCGCCCGATCATCAGAGAGTGAAGCTTGTCGACCACACCGCGCAGGTCGCCACGCGACAGGCCCTGATACATCCGCGTGGAATCGGCGAAGCGGTCGGAAATGACGATCCTCCCCGCGCCAAGTGCCGGGTCGATCAACCGCTCCAGATGGTCACGTCGCGCTGCGGTGAAAAGCAGGATCTCGGTTTCCGCCGACCAGCGGTCAGGGTCGCCCTCAAGCACCAGCCGGCGGATTTCCTCGGCTCCGGGACTGCCGCCCGGCTCGCGCGTCAGCACCACGTCGCGGCCAGCGGCGCGCAGCGCTTCGGCGAGGAGCCGTGCCTGCGTGGACTTGCCGGACCCGTCGATGCCCTCGAAGGTGATGAACATCTTGCGCCGGCTCAGCTGCCGACTTCGGCCATGACGCGGCGGGCGAGAATGTCGAAGGCAGTGCGCAGGCGGGTGGTGAAGCCACCGCGTGACACCGCCTGGCCGGCGACCAGTGGCACGACTGCCGGTGCCATCCCCGGAACTGAGATCGTCATGTCGGCCAGCTTCTGTCCCTCCGCTATCGGCGCCTCGAACGGGCCGGTGAACTTCACCTCGCCGGTCAGCTTTTCCTGCGCGAGCGAGGGGAGAAGCATCGACACGTCTTGCCCGACGACCAGACTCACCTTGGCGCTTGACCCCATCCAGACATCTGCATCGGCGATTGCCGTGCCTTTCGTGGCTACGGTCTTCTTGACGAACTCGCGAAAGGCCCAGTTAACAATGCGCTCGCCCTCTTCGGCACGGGTCTTTTCGTCGGGCAGGCCGGCGATGACGAAGACGACGCGCCGGTCGCCCTGCTTGGCCGATCCGACCAGACCGTAGCCGGATTCGTCGGTGAAGCCGGTCTTCAGCCCGTCGGCGCCGATGTTGCGGTAGAGCAGCGGATCGCGGTTGGGCTGGGTGATGCCCTTCCAGGTGAAGGAGGTAATGGAAAAATAGCTGTAGTATTCCGGAAACTCGTTGATCAGCCGCTTGGCCAGCAGCCCGAGGTCACGGACGCTCATCAACTGGCGCGGGTCGGGCAGACCGGAAGCGTTGCCGAAGCTCGAGTCCTCGAGTCCGATCGCGCGCGCGCGCGCCGTCATCAGCTTGGCGAAGTTGTCTTCGCTGCCAGCCAGCCCCTCTGCGACCACCACCGTCGCGTCATTGCCGGAATGCACGATAATGCCACGGATCAGATCTTCGACTGTCGGCCGGTCCCGTTCGTCGAGGAACATCTTCGATCCGCCCATCGACTTGGCTTTGCTCGAAACCGCGAACTGGGTATCGAGTGTCACCCGCCCGTCGCGCAGCGCCTCAAACAGCATGTTGACCGTCATGAGCTTCGACATCGACGCCGGCGGCAACTTTTCACGCGCGTTCTTCTCCAGAAGCACTGTGTCGGTCGTGAGGTCATAGACCCAAGCCGCGCCGGCCAGCGTTTCGAAGGCGCGGGCGGGCAGGGTGGCAGCCAGGGCTGCGAACAGGATTGCGGCGAGGCGTATCATCACCAGCTGGAAACTCCTTCTTACTGCGAAACCGGATAGGCATCCGGGTAGCCGATCCCCTTGACCTTGCCGGCCATCGCGGTGCGGTCCGCTTCGCTCGAAGCCGGCCCGACAATGACCCGCCAATAGGTCTTGCCATTGCTCTCATCAGGGACCGAGCGCGCCGACAGCCCGGCCTTCTGCATCTGGTCGACAGCGCGCTTGGCATTGGCCTCGGTGCTGAAGATGCCGATCTGGACATAGGGGCGCTTTAGCGCCGGGCCTGCCGGGGCGGGCGCCGCCGGGGCGGCCCCTTTGGCCTCGGCCGCGGCAATTCCCGCCGCGGCAGTGCCGACAACGGGGTCGAGTGAGGCCTGATCAATCGGCCCGCCGGTCACCGAGCCTGCGACAGGGGCGTCCACGGCGTCTTCCGCCTTGGGCTTGCGTTTGAAGAGGCCGCCGAAAAGGCCACGCTTCTTCTTCGGTTCCGGGGCGGCGGCGTCCGCAGCACCCGCCGCGTCAGTCGTGATGGCCGCCGCGGCCGTCGTCGGCGCGTCGCTGGCGGCAGCGTCCGCTCCTGCGGCAACCGGCGCAGGGGCAGCAGCATCCGCCGACGCCGCGCCTTCGGTCGCCGTTGCGGCTGCGGCGGCTTCGGTTTCCGGCGTCACTTCGGCGGCGGGCGTCAGGTCAAGCTCTTGTCGGCGGAGGGCGACAATCGAAAGATTGGCGGGTTGGCCCGCCAGCATGCCAAGGGCTTCGGCCGCGTCCGACGAAACCTGCACGCTGGGGCCGGGGTTGTCGCGTTCGCGCCGGAAAAGCGCACCCACGACCGACTTGCCGTTCTTGGTGTTGCGGATCAGGACCCGCTCAGGGTCCTTGACCGAGGTGTGCGCCACCCAGACACCACCCAGAGACGGGCGCCCGTCCCAGAGGCTCTCGCCCGTCATGTTGAAGGCTTCCGGCGATTCGATATCTTTTTCCATCGTGACGATGCCTTGCGCATCGCCCGCCGCGGGCTTGCCGCTCAGGGACGAACCTCCGGTCTGGCACCCCGCCAGGATCAACGCCGCGCCCACCGCGCCCGCAAGCAGCCCGTATCCCTGCCGATTCATTATCGCCCCCGTTTGCGCGGTTGTGCTCCGCGCCTGACTGCCCAATGCAAGAGCCGGCCCAGCCCTCTGGCCATCGACCGCCCTTTGCCCGCCTCACGTTTCGCGGCAGTTCCGTCGTGTTCGCCGCAAATTCGCGCGGAGTCTAGCGGCTCTGCGCCGACAAGAAAAGGCTGGCCGGCCCTTCGCGCGGAATTCAGCGCGCCAGAAACCTTTCAGAATCGCGTGAGCCGCGCTAAGCCGATGCCCCGAACCGCGTCGTCAGGCCGGAGCGGGGGGCAGCGGTCGCACCGCTGCGCGACGGAAGGGTGGCAGAGTGGTCGATTGCAGCGGTCTTGAAAACCGCCGATGTGCAAGCATCCGTGGGTTCGAATCCCACCCCTTCCGCCAATTTTAACGCAACTTACTGATATTTATCTAATTTTCGTAAGGCAGTTCCAAAGACCAACATCCTTGCCCACAAAGATGTAATGGCTTGAACCTGCCTGCGCAGCCCTCACCCCGCGACGTTCGCAGGCGATTACGAGAACAGTGAACTAATTTGGACTTATCCACAGAAATCTAGCGCAACCCAACGGTCGGATCGCTATAGAGTCGGCGGTTGGAAGCGCCGCCTTCTGACATAAAAGTCATCAGAAGGAATGAGCATGTCTGCCGCCACCAATCCCGATCTCATCTTCATCAATGTTGCGCAAGTCGCCGGGCGATACGGCATATCGGTCGACACGGTCTGGCGCTGGTCCCGATCGGGGGACCTTCCTCGTCCGCTCAGGATCGGCCCGAATATCACAAGGTGGCGCTTGGCCGACCTGATCGCGCACGAGAACACCTTCACATCCGCCTTCGCATTCAGCTTTCGCTGGGCCGTCTGAGAGGGTCCACGATGTTTGAATGCGAGAAGGCTGCCCATGGGGTAGATGAAGGTTTCACGTGCTCCGTCCTGGGCGCCGACGGGATTCCGGCCGGCTTCGAAATCCGTCCCGATGGAATTTACGAGGCATCGGAGCGCGAGGAAACGGATGCCCTCCGGCTGTGCTCACGCCTGACCGTGACGGCAGCATTCGAGGATCCGGCCGGCCGTAACCGCGGCCGGGTCATCGAGTTCGAGGATGATCGCGGCCGGCGGCATACGGTCTCCATCTTCAGCCGCGAACTCGAGGCCGACCTTCGGAAAGTCCGCCGCGACCTCGCGGATCGCGGCTTCTGGCTTCGTCATGGACCGAAGGCCCATGACGCGGTTCTTCGCCTCTTGCGCGACTGGAAGGTGCGGCTGACGCTGACCGCGACGGACCGGTTCGGCTGGACCGATAGGTCCTGCAGATCTTTCGTGTTGAGTGAAGGGTGCATTCTTGGCGACGGGCGGGTTCACTTCACCGGCGAAACGGGTCTGGACCCTTCGGCGGATGGGCTGTCTTCCGGCACGCTCGCGACCTGGCGAGACGAGGTAGCGGCCCTTTGCGCCGGCAACCCTCTGCTGATCATCGCCGTCTCGCTAGCCTTCGCTGCGCCGCTCGTGGAGCTCCTCAACGAGGACGGTGGCGGCCTGCATCTGCGCGGCGCCTCCTCCCGCGGCAAGTCGAGCGTCCTGAAGGCCGCGGCCTCGGTCTGGGGCCATCCCGACCGGGCGGGTAGCTGGCGCGCGACTGCCAATGCGCTGGAGGGCGCCGCTCTCGGCGCCAACTCGATGCTGCTCGCGCTCGATGAGATCGGGGAGATCGCCGGCAGCGAGATCTTCAAAGCGGTCTACTTGCTCGGCAATGGTATCGAGAAGCGCCGCGCGACCCGGGTTGGACCGGGCGGCGTCGCTAACCGCTGGCGCGTGGCCATCCTCTCGACCGGCGAAGACCGCATCGCCGACAGGATCGCCGAGGACGGTCGGCTGGCGAAGGCAGGAAACGAGGTGCGGCTCATCGATGTCGAGGCCGACGGACGCCCACACGGCGCGTTCGATCAGCTGCGTGGCAGCTCCCATGGTGCAGCATTCTCCGGGCGCCTGAAGACTGCGAGCCGGGGGTCCCACGGCACGGCGGGCGAGGCGTTCGTGCGCATGCTCCTCGACCGTGGGCCGGACTTCCAGGAGGCGGCCAAGCGTGTGCGCGAGAGCATGGCGGCACAGATGCGGGACAGGAATGCGCTCGGCGCCGATGATCAGGCCATGCGCGTCGCCCGGCAACTGGCTCTGATCGGCCTTGCCGGGGAACTCGCGACCAAGCACGAGATCACCGGCTGGAAGAAGGGCGACGCGCTCAGTGCAGCTCTTCTGGTCCTCCGGACCTGGCTCTCCGAGCGCGCGCGCCGACATGCGAGCGGTCCGAATGCGGCGCTCACCCGTCTGCGCACCTTCCTGCAGGCCGAGGCACATGGCTTCGTAGAGCGCGGCTCCGACCCGGCCGCAAGCGAGATTGTGCAGCAGGGCTGGAAGGACGAGGGCTTCTATTACCTCACCTCAGAGTGCTGGAAGGAGATCTACCAAAGAGAGGCGCGGAAGGCGGCGCGCAACCTGGTGGATGCCGGTTACCTGCTGCCCGGCGAGGAGCCCAACCTCTCCCGCCATGCCCCGAGCGGGATCCCTGACCGGCCCCGACTCTACTGGGTGCGCGCCGACATCCTGGATGAGAAGCGGCCGCCCGAGGCCGGAGTGGCAGCCTAAGGGACCGACTGTCGCGCCCCGTGACGAAAGGAGTCGGACAGGCCGGCGAAGTCCGACCGGGTCACAATCTCCGTGTCGCTGTCCGAGTTGTCCGGGTCAATTTTGAGCACAGACAAAAAATCCTCTTCTCATGCTTCGGCTCCAGCGGCAATGCCGAGACCATACGCAAATGCTCACACCATCTACCCCCCTATCCCCAACTATATCAGGCACTTGAAGGAGAAGAGCAGTGACGGAAAATCGACGCGGTCGTCCACGCTACGCCATTGGCTACACGCGGGTTTCCACACGTAGACAAGCTGAAGAAGGAAATGGACTTGAGGCACAAGCTGAATCCCTTCGTAATTACGCACGCGAACATGGATACACATTGAAGGGAATCCGTGAGGACACGACGTCAGGCAACGACCGGCGCGCGCTGATGGACCGGGAGGATTTCAGGGATGCGGTCAAAGAAGCGAAGCGCCTGAAAGCCGTCATCATCGTCACGCGCCTCGATCGGCTGTCCCGGAATTCTGAGAAGTTCTGGCAGTTCCTCCGCCAGGAAAAACTTCGCATCGTATCGCTGGTGCCCGACGAGACCGAGGATGTCGCGGCGCAGCGCCGCGCGGTGACGCGCGGCCAGCAGGTGCGGGAGAGGATTGCGCGCGGGACGGTAGAGGTCCTCGCGCGGCGAAAACAGAAAGGGGTGGTGCTGGGCTAGCCGGCGAGTCTGCCGGCGGCCAATCGCGCTTCCCGAAAGGCTCGCGGCACCAGGTCGCACCTGAAGGTCCTCGATATCCGCGACCTGCTACTGAAACATCCGGAACTTCGAGAAGTATCGGTAGCGACGGTAGCTGAGCGGCTGAACGCGGCAGGGAGTCTGTCCGGTCGGGATCTGCCCTGGACGAAGGATTCTATCCGCCGCCAGCTCCGGCTGGCGAAGGAGGAACTGAAGCTCTTCGAAGAGCCGGATGACTGGCTCTGAGAGCTTTCCAGGGCTCTTCGCGGCCCTCGGCATGCATGGCCGAACCGCGCCGGTTTCGCCCCGTTGAGCGTCAGATTTCTAGAACGCGCCTGCGATGAGACTGGCCACGGACCCGACCGTTGCCACTGCTACACCCGCGACCAGCGCTCCGACGAGGAAGCTGAGCAGGAAATCCATCTTGGGACCGCCGGTCTCTTCTGACGGAAAAACCGGTTCCGCCTCGACGTCTGCCGAAAGTGGAACCATCTCAATCAACAACTTTCACCAAGCCGCATTTCGAACTCGTTACATTGTTAAATCAGACACTTGCGATCATCGCGGACTTCGCGCCTCGGATGGCGCTGTCTGGTTAGACATGCCCTCGAAGCTGAGCGCGAACAATCTGTGCGGGAGGGATCGATCGTTCCATCCACTGCGCCAGTCAGACTGAATTCTGTCAAGCCTGTGCCCCATCAATGCCGCGCGAGGGGTGGAGCACGTTCCCCCGCGTCTCGATGATTCCCGGTGCTCCCTGGCCCGGAACCTCGCGCGTGTAGCAGCGTCTCACCGGCAGTGTCCGGGCATGCGAAGTTCTTTAATCGGCGCTGCTGGTGCAACATCGGATGACGGCTTCTGAGAGTCCTCCAAGGAGCAGCCTGCGGCCCTCGGCTGCCCGGCGGCACGCCTCCCTGGTTCATCGCAAGAAGCGCCCTTAGCTTCGCTCCCTGAGCCTCTCAGCGGGATATCGACGGGCGTCGCATTCCTCGCGCATTTCCCGATCTTGGCCTCGCTATATCTGATCTGCAAAGCAAGATTTGCAGCAATCAGAAAGTGTTAAGATATGACTAGGAAGCCGTTCGCAGATTCTCCGCTCGCGCAATATGTTGAGAGACGCGTGCTAGAGCTCAAGGGGCAAAAGACGCAGGCCGTGCTGTGACCCCCGACGCTCA
>DJUV01000196.1 GCA_002440625.1 Rhodobacteraceae bacterium UBA6273
GAAGATGAAGGTGAAGGCGTCGTCAAATTTCTGATGCGTGCCGAGCCAGACGAACTTGCAAAGCCGCGTGTCGATGTCGGGCTTGAAGACGTCGGCATATTCCCTGCGGACCGCGCTGTTGATCCCGTCCGCGCCGACGACAAGGTCGTAGTCCTTGCGGTATTCCTCAGCCGAGCGGAACTCCGTCTCGAACTGCATGTCGATGCCAAGCTCACGGGCGCGGGCCTGCAGAATGATCAGCATCTGCTTGCGGCCAATGCCGGCAAAGCCATGCCCGCCCGATACACTGCGCACCCCGTCATGAACCACGGCGATGTCGTCCCAATAGGCGAAGTGGCTGCGGATCGCCTCGGTCGAGACGGGATCGTTCTTCTGCATCCGGCCCAGCGCATCGTCGGACAGGACCACGCCCCAGCCAAAGGTGTCATTGGCCTTGTTGCGCTCGATCACCGTCACCTCATGCGACGGGTCGCGCAGCTTCATCGAGATGGCGAAGTAAAGGCCCGCAGGCCCACCACCGAGGCAGAGGATTCTCATGCGACAAGCTCCCTGTGTTGCCGTCAGTCTGGGATCGTCCGGTTAAAATTTCAAGCTTAAAATATTTAGGCTTGAAAAATTTTGCCGCCGCGCCATCCTGTAGCCATGGATCATCTCATCATCACCCCAGAGGACGGCTGGACCCGTCTGACCCTGAATCGGCCCGAGGCGCGCAATGCGCTGAACACCGCCCTGCTCGGCGACATCGCCGCCACGCTCGACCGGCTCGCCGCCGATGCTGGATGCCGGGCGGTGCTCTTGCACGGGGCGGAGAACGACTTCGCCGCCGGCGCCGACATCGCGGAGATCGAGACGAAATCCACCGCCGAAGGCGCCCGCGATCCGCGCAAGGGCCATTGGGCCGCGATCCGCGCCTTCCCGAAGCCGCTCGTCGCCGCGGTCGACGGTTTCGCGCTTGGCGGCGGGCTTGAGCTTGCGCTGATGGCCGACCTCATGGTCGTGGGGCAGACCGCCCGCCTGGGCCTGCCCGAGACCAACCTCGGCCTGATCCCTGGCGCCGGCGGCGGGCAGCGGCTTCTCGCCCGCATCGGCCCTGCCCGCGCCGCCCGCTTGATCCTGACCGGCGAGATCATCGACGGAAGGACGGCCTTCGACTGGGGCATCGCCTCCTATCTGGCCGAAGCGGACGCCGTGCCGGAGGGCGAGGCGCTGGCCGCGAAACTCGCCCGCCGCGCGCCCCTGGCACTTCGCGCCGCGAAGGCCGCGCTGGTCGCGGGCGCCGAGGCCGCGCTGGCGCTTGGCGCCGAGCGCGCCAGTTTCGAGGCGCTTCTCGACAGCCAGGACAAGGCGGAAGGCATCCGCGCCTTCCGTGACAAGCGCAAACCGGAGTTTCAGGGATCATGACCACCATCGCCGTCATCGGCCTCGGCACCATGGGCCTTGGCATCGCGCAGACCTATGCGGCGGCGGGCTTTTCCGTGCTGGCGACGGACGCTGTGGTCGCCGCGCGCGACAGCGCCCTGACCCGGCTTCGCGATACGCTTGCCCCGCGTGTCGCGGCCGGCAAGCTGTCCGAAGCCGATCTGGGCGCGCTCATCGCCCGGATCACGGTCGTTTCCGGCCCTGAGGCCATGGCCGCCGCCGACCTCACCATCGAGGCCGTCGTCGAGAAGATCGAGGTCAAGCGCGCCCTTTTCGCGGCGCTGGAAGCGGTGGTCGCGCCGGACGCGGTCCTTGCCACCAATACCTCCTCCCTCTCGGTCGCCGCTATGACCGAAGGCCTTGCGCATCCCGAACGCATGCTTGGCCTTCACTTCTTCAACCCCGCCCCGGTGATGAAGCTGGTAGAACTGGTGGCGCAGCCCGCCACTTCGGAGGCCGCGCTGGCCCGGGCCCGCCGCCTGACCGAGACCGCCGGCAAGACCGTGATCGCCTGCCCCGACCGGCCCGGCTTCATCGTCAACCGCTGCGCCCGGCCCTTCTACGGCGAGGCGCTGGCGATGCTGGAGGAAGGTCGCAGCGCGTCGGAGATCGACGCGGCGATGCTGGCGGCGGGTTACCGGCTTGGCCCCTTCGCGCTCATCGACCTCATCGGTGCCGACATCAATCTTGCCGCGACCGAAGGCCTTGCCGCCGCGATGGGCAACCACCCGCGCTATCACGTCTTCGAAGCGCTGCGCCGGCAGGTCGCCTCGGGCGACCTCGGCCGCAAGACCGGCCGGGGTTTCCTTCATCCTGACAGACCCGGCCCTGCCCCCGCCGATGCCGGTGCCATCACCGCCCGGATCGAGGCGGCGCTCGTGAACGAAGCCGCATGGCTTCTTTCCGAAGGCGGCACCACACGAGAAGGCATCGACACCGCACTGAAACTCGGGCTCAACTTCCCACGCGGCCCGTTCGAGGTCGGCGGAACGCCCCGCGCCACCCTCGCCGCGCTCGCCGCCGCAGCGCCTCCGCATCTTCGGGGCCGCTATGACCCGGCCCCCGGACTGGAGAGCCTATGACCGACGTCTTCCTCTGCGCGATGCGCCGCACTCCGATCGGGCGCTATGGCGGCGCGCTTGCCGCCGTCCGCCCCGACGACATGGCAGCCCATGTGATCGACGGGCTTCTCGACCTCCATCCCGGCCTCGCCGTGGACGAGGTGATCTTCGGCTGCGCCAACCAGGCCGGCGAGGACAACCGCAACGT
>DJUV01000142.1 GCA_002440625.1 Rhodobacteraceae bacterium UBA6273
ACCAGCCCCTTGCCGCCCCTCGGCACGATGACGTCAATGTATTCGACCATCCGCAGCATCTCGGAGACCGCCGCGCGGTCGCGGGTGGGCACCAGCTGGATCGCCGCCTCGGGCAGATGCGCGGAGCGGAGCCCCTCGACAAGGCACTCATGGATCGCGCGGCTCGTGTGAAAACTCTCCGACCCACCCCTCAGGATCACCGCATTGCCGGATTTGAGGCAAAGCGCCCCGGCATCCGCCGTCACATTCGGGCGGCTCTCATATATCACGCCGACAACGCCCATAGGCGTCCGCACCCGCTTGATGTTGAGGCCGGAGGCCATGTCCCAGTCGGCGATGACCTCGCCCACCGGGTCCTTCTGCTCGGCCACGGACCGCAGCCCGTCGACGATGCCGCGGATACGATGCTCGTTCAGCATCAGCCGGTCCATCATCGCCGGCGTGAGATCCTTTTCGCGCCCGAAAGCCAGGTCCTCGGCATTGGCGAGAAGGATATCCTCGCGCGCCGCCCAGACCGTTTCCGCCGCGCCGATCAGGGCCGCGTATTTCCGTTCGGGCGAGGCATAGGCAAGCTCCGCCGCCGCCGCCTTCGCAGCCGCACCGATCCCGGACATCAGGGCCTGAATATCCTCGCCATCCTTCATTGCGGCCTCCAATTCATCTTGCCCGAAATACCTCCGCCGGAGGCACCGGCCGCAAGGCCGGTTCAGAGCGCCATGTCGTCGCGGTGCACCATCGGTCCGCGCCCGGCATAGCCGAGAATGCCGGCGATGTCACCCGACCGCCGCCCGGCAATCTGTCGCGCCTCTTCGCCCGTATAGCGGACCAGCCCTTTGCCAAGCGCCGCCCCATCGGGGCCAAGGATCGCCACGGCATCGCCGCGCCCGAAGCCGCCGGCAACCGAGGTCACACCGGCAGGCAGAAGCGACTTGCCCTGCGCCAGCGCCGCCACCGCGCCGGGGTCCAGCTTAAGCTCGCCGCGCGGCTTCATCGCCGCGATCCAGCGCTTGCGGGCCACCTGCGGGTCGCCCAAGGGCAGGAACCAGGTCGAATTCGCGCCCTCGGCCAGCGCCGTCAGCGGGCGCGCGACCGAGCCTTCCATGATCGCCATGGCGCAGCCGCCGGACACGGCGGTCTTCGCCGCCATGAGCTTGGTCTTCATGCCGCCCTTGGACAAACCTGAGATGGGATCGCCCGCCATCGCCTCGATCTCGGGCGTGATCTTTTCGACGATCTCGAAGCGCGTGGCCGAAGGGTCTTCCTTCGGGTTGGCGGAATAGAAGCCGTCAACGTCAGAAAGCAGAATGAGCTGATCCGCCCCGATGGTCACGGCAATCTGCGCCGCCAGCCGGTCGTTGTCGCCGAAGCGGATCTCGTCGGTCGCCACCGTATCGTTCTCGTTCACGATGGGAACGACGCCAAGGCCGAGAAGCGTCTCCATCGTCGCACGACTGTTGAGATAGCGGCGCCGGTCCTCGGTATCTTCCAGCGTCACCAGCACCTGCCCCGCCGTCAGTCCATGCGGTGCCAGCACCTCTTCATAGGCGCGGGCGAGGCGGATCTGGCCAACCGAGGCCGCCGCCTGGCTCTGGTCGAGCGTCAGCACCGCGGCGGGCAGGCCAAGGACCACCCGGCCGAGCGCGATGGAACCCGAGGAGACCAGGATCACATCCGTGCCCCGCGCCTTGGCTTCCGCCACGTCGAGCGCGAGCGCGCGGAGCCAGTCCTGCCGGAGGCCTCCGGTGCGGTCGACCAGCAGCGCCGAGCCGATCTTGACGACGAGCCGCCGCGCCGTCCGCACATCGGGCCTTTGTGTCAAGGTCAGGGTTCCCATGACGTCTCGTCCCCGTCGCGGGTCCCGGCCCGTTGGCCGATGATGATCCGGTACAGCACGCGGAGTACATCCTGAACGCCCGCGCCCGAGACACCGGAAATGAGGTGGACCGGCCCGCCCGAGGCCTTTTCAAGGCTGCGCTTGCGGCTGGCCAGCGTCTTCGCATCCAGTGCGTCGATCTTGTTCAGCGCGGTGATCCGCGGCTTCAGGGCGAGAGCTTCGGAATAGGCCGCAAGCTCGGTGATGATGGTCTTGTAATCCTTGGCGATGGTCGATGACGTACCGTCGACCAGATGCAGAAGCACCGAACAACGTTCGACATGGCCAAGGAACATGTCGCCAAGCCCGCGACCTTCCGAGGCGCCCTCGATCAGGCCGGGAATATCGGCCATGACAAACTCCTTGCCGTCGATGCCAACGACGCCGAGGTTGGGGACGAGCGTGGTGAAGGGATAGTCGGCGATCTTCGGCCGCGCATTGGAAGTGGCGGCGAGGAAGGTCGATTTCCCGGCATTCGGCAAGCCCAGAAGTCCGGCGTCGGCGATCAGCTTCAGACGCAGCCAGATCGTGCGCTCAACCCCCTCCTGCCCCGGATTGGCGCGCGAGGGCGCGCGGTTGGTCGAGGATTTGAACCGCAGGTTGCCCCAGCCGCCATTGCCGCCCTGCGCCAGAAGGACGCGCTGGCCGACCACCGTGAGGTCGGCAATCAGGGTTTCCTCATCCTCGTCGATGATCTCGGTCCCGACCGGCACCTTGAGGACGATGTCGTCGCCCGACTTGCCGGTGCGCTGGCTGCCCATGCCCTGCTGGCCATTCTTGGCGAAGAAATGCTGCTGGTAGCGGAAGTCGATCAGGGTGTTCAGCCCTTCCACCGCCTCGGCCCAGACCGAGCCGCCATTGCCGCCGTCGCCGCCATCCGGTCCGCCGAATTCCACGAACTTCTCGCGCCGGAACGAGACGCAGCCGCCACCGCCGCCGCCGGAGCGGATATAGACTTTGGCAAGATCAAGGAACTTCATGGCAGGCGCTTTCGGTGATGAGGCCACCGCGATAGTCCCTGCAGGGGTTTTTCGCAAGAAGCGGTTTCGCCCCGGATGCTTCCGGAGCGACCGGAGCGGGGGGCCCGCCCCCCGCGCCCCCCGGAGTACTTTAGGACAGAAAGTGAAGGGGTGAACGTGCGCCGCCGCCAGCCCTCAGGCGATCTTCTTCACATAGGTCCAGGTCGGGACCGTGGCGTTCCGCGCCACCGAGAAGGCTTCGGCATCGCCGAGATAGTCGAAGCCGCTATTGGTGAGCACGCGGGCCGAGCGCGGATTGTCCTGGAAGACCTCGGCGAAGATCGTCCGGGCCTTGTGCGGATTGGCGGCGACGAGGGCCGCCACCGCCTCAGACGCGTAGCCGGCATGCCAGAAGGCGGGTGCGACCCAATACTTGATCTCGCTCTGGTCGCGGTCCATGCGCGACAGGCTGACGACGCCGAGAATCTCGGCAAGGCCGCGGGCGGAGCCGTCCATCGCCCAGACATCCTCAAGCCGCTTGTCGGAAAGTGCGCGGGCGATATAGGCCTCGGTCGCGCCGGGCGGCAGGGGATGTGGGATGGACCGGGTGCCTTCGGCGAGCCGCCTGTCGCCGGTATGCAGGGCCATCAGCCCGGCATCCGAGCGCCTGAGCGGGCGCAGGATGAACCGCTCCGCCGGAATGGCGGATTGCGCAACGATCGGTTCCTGAATCATGCCTTCCCTCCTCCGAAACGCATGTCCGGACCAGCGGCCGCCCTACCGGCCGTGGAACGGGTAATCTTCACGCACCGGCCACCATCGCGAGAATGCGCGGGGCGTCCGGGTCTTCCTCCTACGTCTGAAATGGGGCGGCACGATGTCATGATCAATGCCGCCACGTTCAGTCTTGCCGTGACCAGGGTCACGATTGTCTCACCCAAGGACCACATGGTCCGACTCCATCCCTGAAAAAGCAAGAGGACCGGCCTTTCGGCCGGTCCCCTGTTACAATTCAATTGTAAAGGTTCGGCTTACTCGGCTGCCTCCGACGCGGGGAGTACCGAAATGAAGGTGCGGCCCTTGAGGCCCTTGCGGAAGGTCACGTGGCCTTCGACGGTCGCGAAGATGGTGTGGTCGCGGCCAAGGCCGACGCCCTCGCCCGGCCACCAGGTGGTGCCGCGCTGGCGCACGATGATCGCGCCCGGCTGGGCCGCCTGGCCGCCATAGAGTTTCACGCCAAGACGGCGACCGGCGCTGTCGCGACCGTTGCGGGAAGAACCGCCTGCCTTTTTATGTGCCATCGGGTGTTACTCCTTCGTCTCTGCCGCTGCGGCCTTCTTGGCCGGAGCTTTCTTCGCCGGGGCGGCCTTTGCTTCGGCCGGGGCGTTGTTATGCGCCGCGACGCGGGCGGCATGGGTGCCGATCGCATCCTTCACGCCCGACTTTTCCGCGCCCGAAGCGAGGATATCGGTAACGCGGACCAGCGTCAGCTTCTGGCGGTGGCCACGGGTGCGCTGCGAGGAGTGCTTCCGGCGGCGTTTCCAGAAGGTGATGACCTTGTCGGCCTTGATCATCTCTTCGATGACTTCGGCCTGCACGGCGGCACCCTTGACGAGCGGCGCGCCGAGGACCGGGGCATCGCCGCCGATCATCAGAATCTCGTTGAACTGGATCTTGTCACCAGTGGCGGCTGCGATCAGTTCCACGCGGAGCACGTCGCCCGCCTGAACCTTGTATTGCTTGCCGCCGGTCTTGAGGACCGCAAACATGGGTCGTTCCTTCTTCTCTGCCGCGCCCTGTGGCCCCGGTCTTGACCGGCGTTTCGGGGGGTGCCCCGCCTCGGACTGCGCGCCCCTTTCGGGAGCGATCGTTGAAAATCATAATCCCGGCCGGGCCAGATGACCCGCCGGGACTTGGGGCTTATCAGACAGACGGGGGGCAAAGTCAAGCGCTGCGCCGCCAGTCAGTCGAGCGGCGGCGCGCCACCCGCCGCCGTGCGGTCTGCGATGAAGCGGGCGATGCGGTCGCCGCGTTCCTCAGCCCCTTCGGGCGGGCGGAAATCGGCCAGTATCCGTTGCCAGATCGCGGTGGCGCGTTCGGTCGAGGTCTGGCCGCCAGCCGCCGCCCATGTGCCGTTGTTGGAAAGATCGGCGACGAGCGGCGCATAGAAGGCGCGGTCGAAGCGTTCCATCGTGTGCGGCGTGGCGAAGAAATGGCCGCCCGGCGCCACATCTGCCAATGCCTCCCACGCAAGATCGTCGGGTGTGGAGGTCAGGGGCGCGCAAAGCTCGGCGATGGTCTGCAGTGCCTCGATGTCGTTGATGAACTTCTCATAGCCGAAGGTCAGCCCGCCTTCGAGCCAGCCCGCCGAATGGACGACGAAGGTCGCGTTGGCCATCAGGTTGGCCCAGAGCCCCATGTGATTCTCGCCCGCCGCCTGCATGTCGGCGATGTTCGACGCCGATCCGGCGGCGGAGCGCCAGGGCAGGCCGACGTGCCGCGCGAGCTGGCCGGTGGCAACGGCCATGCGGATATGGGTGGGAGTGCCGAAGGCAGGCGCGCCCGACTTCATGTCGACGTTCGACGAAAAGCCGCCATAGCTCACGGGCGCGCCGGGGCGGGCGAGCTGCGCCAGCGTGATCCCGGCAAGGCATTCGGCATGTTGCAGGACCAAGGCACCCTCGACCGTCACCGGGGCCATGGCGCCGGCAAGGCAGAAGGGGGTGATGATCGACATCTGCCCCGCGCGGGCGAAGTCGATGATGCCTTCGGCCATCGGCTTGTCGATCTGGCGCGGCGAATTGGTGTTGATGACGGTGGAGCACCAGCTTGCGGCGTCGAATTCCGCATCCGTGAGGCCGAGGCCGAGGCGGATCATGGCGAAGCCGTCCTCGATCTGGCCGCGCCCGCGGGCATAGACGAAGAGCGGCTTGTCGCCGAGCGTCAGTTGCCCGCGCATCATCGCGTAGTGGCGAAGGTTCGCCGGGATGTCCTGCGGTTCGGCAGACGGCCCGAGCTTGTGGATCACGTCAAAGCTCTGGTGAAGCTTCAGCGCCTCTTCGAAGCTTTGCAGCGATCCGGGGCGGCGGCCACGGACCGCATCGGTGACATTGGGGCAGCCGGAGCCGGGCGAGAAGATCAGCGCGCCCTCTTCGTAGCGCAGGTTCCGCTCGGGGTTCGAGGCATTGAGCGGGATCGAGCGCGGGGCGGTGGCGAGCGCCGCCGTCACCATGTCGCGGCCGATGCGGACCATCTGGCTGCCCGCATCGGCAATCGCACCACCCTTGGCGTAGAGCGCGAGGGCTTCGGGCAGAAGAACCTTGATCCCGAGGTCTTCGAGAACCTTCAGCGCCATCTCATGGATCGCGGCGACGGCATCGGCGCTGAGGACCGGTTGCGGTGCGAAAGGATGGCGGAGATGGCGGTAGTTGACGATCCGGGCCGGGGCGGCGGAGCGACGCTCGGCCCGGCCACGGCGGCGGTGCGGTTCGGTTTGGGCAGCTTCGGTCATGGAGGGAGAGTGCGGGCAGAGCGCCCTGCCCGTCTTGCCGGTTTGCGACATGGGTGGGGGGCGACTGTAGGGTTCGCACCAAAGACTTACACCCGGACCCTTGGTCCGGGTGTAACTTGGGCTATAGGCCTAAGAGTCCATAGGGATCGCTCGTGCGGCGCAAACTGCGGGATATCATTTCGGATTGGAGGACAAGTCCCAGCTCTCTTAGCCGCCATCTCATCGCCGATTCGCTGACGCCAAATACACGGGCCAAATCGCAAGCTCGACCTCGAAATCCCGTCATGCACTCGCTTACAGCCGTCTTCGGCATCAAACATTCGGCCGCAAACCGGTCGGCGCGCCTCTCTCGCGCTTCATACTCTTGACCCGTGAACGGTTCACGACGCATCGACATTTCCGCATGCTCGTCCGCTCGGTTCATCGCCACTCCATCCATGACAAAGTGACCCATCTCATGTGCGATGGTGTATCGCTGCCGAGTATAAGTTTGATACTTGTTAACCTCGATCTTGAAGCCCGACTTCGTCCCGGCAGAATAGTCCCGAACGAGGCGCCCAGAAAGATCGGGCGGAAGGTCAACAAACTCGACAAGAAGTCCTAGTTTTCCCGCGAGCTTGACCATGTCCTGGTTCTCTCGAACACACTCCCGTTCAAGAAAATTTCGAGCGTCAGCAGTCAATGTTGTACGCATTCGCTGCTCCCAGACCCGTTTAGTGCAACTTGCCTTTCGGCGCACGACGAACCTTGGCCGCAGGTTTCTCGTTTTCGCGCCGTACTTCGTCCTCCAGAGCAGCGCGCAGACCGGCGATCAGAACGTCGCGCTGCTCAATCGCCTTAGCGAACTGCACGTGCGTCCAGCCACTATACTTGCTTGCCGGGGGTAGTTCACCACTTGGATCATGTTCCTCAGCGTTGCTGCGCCGGCTTTCTGTTTGTGCAATCCAAGCTCGCCCCAAACGCATCACCTCAAGTCCACAGAGCAACGCAGGCTGAACGAGCGCATACATACTCGCGAGAGTTCCGATCAGGTCGTACATCATGTTACCCTCCATTCCGCTCACGAACACCCGCTCGTGCCGCCGCAGGTGTTGCACTTCATGCAGGTGCCGTTCCGCACGAGCGTGTAGTTGCCGCATTCGCCGCAGGCCTCGCCCTCGTATCCCTGCATCTTGGCCTTGGTGCGCGCATCCATCGTCACCGTGCCGGTGGCAAGCGCCGTGGCCCCGACCGAGAAGGCGGCCTGCGCCGTTGCCGGCACCAGCGTGTTGAGCGCCGCGATGGGGTCGCCAGACAGAGCGACCGCCCCGACGCCGCCCTGCAGGACAATCAGTTCCTGCGGCAGGCGTTTGCGCATGTAGCCGGTGGAGGCGACCTGCTTCAGCACCTCAAGCGATTTCGACGCAGACCGCTCGCTCGGCTCGGTCACATTGGTCTGGCGTTCGTCCGCGCTGCCAAGGTCGTCGAAGCTCGCGCCCTTCGGCACCACATGTGCCAGATCGGTGCGGTCGAGGTAGCTCACCGCCAGTTCGCGGAAGATGTAGTCGAGGATCGAGGTCGCCGACTTGATCGAGTCGTTGCCCTGCACCATGCCCGCAGGCTCGAACTTGGTGAAGGTGAAGGCATCGACGAATTCCTCAAGCGGAACACCGTATTGCAGGCCGACGCTCACAGCGATTGCGAAGTTGTTCATCATCGCCCGGAAGCCAGCGCCTTCCTTGTGCATGTCGATGAAGATCTCGCCCAGCGCGCCGTCCTTGTATTCGCCGGTACGGAGATAAACCTTGTGGCCGCCGACGATGGCTTTCTGGGTATAGCCCTTGCGCCGCTCAGGCAGTTTCTCGCGGTGCGAGCGGATGATCTCCTTGACGATGACCTTCTCGACGATCTTTTCGGCGAGAACCATGGCCTTTTCCTGGTTCGACCCGGAGG
The DNA here is from genome assembly GCA_002440625.1 of Rhodobacteraceae bacterium UBA6273. GTDB lineage: Bacteria > Pseudomonadota > Alphaproteobacteria > Rhodobacterales > Rhodobacteraceae > Albidovulum. The sequence goes on from DJUV01000142.1 coordinate 8,276, forward strand.
CGAGGATTTCCTCGGCCTCCTCATCATCCTCGACCAGCGCCGCGGCCAGAGGCTGCGAAAGCTTGGAGCCGTCGCGGTAAAGCGCGTTGGCCTTGATGCCGAGGCTCCAGGAAAGCTCGTAAGCCGCGAGGGTTTCCTCGATGGTGGCGTTGTTCGGCATGTTGATCGTCTTGGAGATGGCGCCGGAGATGAACGACTGCGCCGCCGCCATCATGGTGATGTGGCTGTCCACCGACAGGAACCGCTTGCCGGTCTTGCCGCAGGGGTTGGCGCAGTCGAAGACGGCGTAATGCGAAGGCTTGAGGAAGGGCGCGCCTTCCAGCGTCATCGTCCCGCAGACGTGATCGTTGGCCGCCTCGACCTGGGCCTTGGTGAAGCCGAGGTGACGGAGGAGGTCGAAGGTCGGGTCCGCGAGCTTTTCTGCCGGGATACCAAGGGTTTCGCGGCAGAAGCTTTCACCGAGCGTCCACTGGTTGAAGACGAAGCGGATGTCGAAGGCGGAAGGCAGGGCCGCCTCGATCTTGTCCAGTTCCGCCTGACCGAATCCGTGGCCGATCAGCGAGGTGTGGTTGATGCCGGGGCAGTTGCCGAGGCTCGCATGGCCGACGGCATAGGCGATGATCTCCTCGATCTGGGCCGAGCCGTAGCCGAGCGTCGCCAGTGCCGCCGGAACCGAGCGGTTGATGATCTTGAA
>DJUV01000143.1 GCA_002440625.1 Rhodobacteraceae bacterium UBA6273
CCTTCAAAAAACGAATAACAATGCGGGCCTTCGATCATCTCGACGCCAAGTTCATTGCATTTTTCGAACAATTGGCCGCCGGTGCCACAATCGGCGTATACGACGAAGATCGACGCATAATCATCGCGGTGGCGTTCTACTGTCTCAGTCACCGCAACAGTGATCTTGTCGGGCCACAGGTGATACTTGGCCGGCAGGCAGGTCAGGTCGAGATGGGTCCAGCCGTTCGCCGCTTTCAGATCGAGGATCTCGCGTGCCAGCGCCCCGCAGGCGATCAAGAGGATTCGACCCGCCGCTTCGGGCGGCAGGCCCTTCTCCGTCAGCACCTGATCGTCGGGCAGCGTCACGAGCGCCTCCGCCAGAAGACCGAGGCCGCCGCTGCCGCGAGGGGCAGCACCGCCCAGCCGACCGACAGTCCCGCCGGCGCGGCCAAAGCCGCAACTCCGACCGTCAGCGCGGCGGCGGTGACGACAGCGGCAATCAGAATGGCGAAGCGGGCGGGCGGCATGGGCAACTCCTTTCCCTCAATCTGGGCACCCGTGGCGCGAAATGCAAAGCGCCAAACAAAAAGGCCCCGGACATGCGCCGGGGCCTCTGGCATGATCTTTGGCCCCGCTCAGCCGGCGGCGAGCTTGTTGTGCTTGCGCGCCATCTGGTCCTTGGCGGTCTGCACGGCAACGGCGGCATCGCGGCAATAGGCGTCCGCGCCGATCGCCTTGCCGAATTCCTCGTTCAGAGGGGCGCCGCCGACGAGAACGATATAGTCCTCGCGCATGCCCTTTTCCTTCAGCGTGTCGATCACGACCTTCATATAGGGCATGGTGGTGGTCAGCAGCGCGGACATGCCAAGGATGTCGGCGCCTTCACGCTCAAGCGCCTCAAGGTATTTCTCGACCGGGTTGTTGATGCCAAGGTCGACGACCTCGAAGCCCGCGCCTTCCATCATCATGCCGACAAGGTTCTTGCCGATGTCGTGGATGTCGCCCTTGACGGTGCCGATCACCATCTTGCCGACGCGCGGCGCGCCGGTTTCGGCCAGAAGCGGCTTCAGGATCGCCATGCCGGCTTTCATCGCATTGGCAGCGAGAAGCACTTCCGGCACGAAGAGGATACCATCGCGGAAGTCGGCGCCGACGATGGTCATGCCGGCGACGAGCGCCTTCGTGAGCACGTCATATGGCGTCCAGCCGCGTCCCAGAAGGATGTTGACGCCTTCCTCGATCTCTTCCTTCAGACCGTCGTAAAGGTCGTCGTGCATCTGCAGGACAAGCTCTTCGTCATCAAGCTCGCTGAGGATGATTTCGTCGTCGTCGGCCATCGCATGTCTCCTGGCGGTTCTTCCTGACTTAATGCGGCCAATAGCCGCTTGTCACTTGGCAAATAGCGACATTGGCCGTCGCGGCGGCGACGTCAACCTATTCCTCTGGCAGGAAGGGCTTGCTAGATGTTCGCTAAATGTTCCATAACTGCTGCCATGCCCCTGCCGCCCCCCGATCCGTTCCTGCGTCTGAAGGCGCGCGGTTCCGCGACGAACCCGGCTGGCCGGTTCGAGCCGAGGGAAAGCAGCGCCGAGAATGACGGCTGGGACCTGCCGGAGGAGGAGCGGCTTCTGAGGACCGAAGTGAGCGAGGAGAGGCCAAGGTCGCTTATCAACTACATCGCCTCGCCGGACCTGCCGTTCGACCGCACGATCAACCCCTATCGCGGCTGCGAACACGGCTGCACCTACTGTTTCGCGCGGCCCTCGCATTCCTATCTCGGCCTCTCCGCCGGCCTCGATTTCGAGACGAAGCTCGTCGCCCGTCCCGATGCGCCGGCTCTCCTTGCCCGGGAACTGGCGCGGAAGGCCTACAAGGTGGAGCCCGTGGCCATCGGCACCAGCACCGATCCCTATCAGCCGATCGAGGCGCGCTACAGGATCATGCGCGGCATCCTCACGGTGCTGTCGGAGTGGAACCATCCGGTCGCCATCGTCACCAAGGGCGCGATGATCGAACGCGACATCGACATTCTTGCCGACATGGCGTCGCGGAGCCTCGTGCACGTCGGGGTCTCGGTGACGACGCTCGACCCCGGCTTGAGCCGCGCGATGGAGCCGCGCGCGCCTGTCCCGGCGCGCCGCCTTGCCGCGATTGAAAAGCTTGCGGCGGCGGGCGTCCCGGTCCGCGTCATGGCCGCCCCCGTGGTTCCGGTCCTGACCGAGCCAGAGCTTGAGGCGATCCTCGCCGCCGGGGCGAAGGCCGGGGCAAGGGCGGCGAACTGGATTCTCCTGCGCCTGCCCTACGAGGTCGCGCCCCTCTTCCGCGACTGGCTGGCGCGGGCCTATCCGGGGCAGGCGGACCATGTGCTGAACCGGCTTCGCGCCATGCGCGGCGGGGCGGACTACGACGCCGAATGGGGCAAGCGGATGCGGGGCGAGGGGCCTTATGCCGACCTCATCCAGCGCCGCTTTGCGGTGGCCGTGAAGCGGCTTGGTCTGGGTGGCCGCCTGCCACATCTCGACCGCAGCCGCTTCGCCCGGCCTGAGCGACCCGGCGATCAGCTCTCGCTGTTCTGAAGGCTCGATGCATGCTATGCTTCGGGCACAGACAATCCGTCCGTGCCAGAGGCTGGAGGCGGCATGTACAAGCACATCATTGTTCCGACGGACGGTACCGAGGCCGGCGTCCGCGCAGTTGAACAAGGCCTGGAAATCGCCCGCGCCGTCAATGCCCGGCTGACCATCCTGACCGTCCTTCAGGCGTTCCAGCCGATCTCCTTCGCGCCGGAGATGGTGCCGGAAAGCTTCGATCTCGAAACCGAGTTCAAGGACCGCCAGCAGGATCACAGGCAGACCGATGACCACCTCGAACGGATGGTCCGCGCCTCAGGGGTTACCTGCAGCCATGTCGTGGCGGAGCATTTTCACCTCGCCGATGCGGTGCGCGCAACTGCCGATGCGCAGGCCTGCGATCTCATCATCATGCCTGCGCATGAGCGCTACACGCTTCTTGGCCGATCCGTCGACAGCGAAACCGCGCGGCTTCTGGCGAAGTCGAAACTGCCGGTGCTGGTTCTGCACTGAGCGCGGATCAGCCGCGCCGGCGGCCCCGCCGTTCACGGCTCGCATCCGGCGCATCACCTGTGCCGTCAGAGGCCGAAGAGAAGCCGCCGAGATGGGCGGTGATCTCGTCAAGCGTCGGCCTTGGGCCGCGCGGACGGGTTTCAAGGGCGGCACGCATCGCCTTCAGATGCTCCGGCATGGTGCCGCAGCAGCCGCCGATGATCGTGGCGCCGGCATCGCGCGCCAGAACTGCATATTCCGCCATCAGGTCCGGCGTGCCGTCGTAGTGGATGTGGCCATCGTGATACTTCGGGATGCCGGCATTGCCTTTGGCAATGATCGGCTTTTCCGGCCCCGCCGCGACAAAGCCGAGGACGGTGCGCATCAGGTCGGCGGCACCGACGCCGCAGTTGGCGCCGAAGGCGATCGGCGGATTGGGCAGCTTGTCGATCATCGCGGCCATCTGGGCGGAGGTCATGCCCATCATCGTCCTGCCCGCCGTGTCGAAGCTCATCGTGCCGCACCAGGGCATCCCGGCGAGGTCGAAGGCCTCCGCCGCCGCCTTGAACTCCTCGGCCGCAGAGATCGTTTCAAGCCAGAGCACGTCGGCGCCGCCCTCTTTCAGACCCTCGGCCTGTTCGTGGAACATCTCGACCGCGCGGTCATGGGTGAGCGAGCCCATGGGCGTCATGATCTCGCCCGTCGGCCCGACCGAGCCGGCGACGATCACCGTCCGGCCCGAGGCGTCGGCCACGTCGCGGCCAAGTGCGGCACCGACGCGGTTCAGCTCACGCACCCGGCCCTCTGCGCCATGCAGCTTCAGCCGGCTCGCGTTGCCGCCGAAGGTATTGGTCAGGAAGATGTCGCTCCCCGCCTCGACCGCACCGCGATAAAGCGTGGTGATGTTTCCCGGCTGGTCGGTGTTCCACAGCTCCGGCGCCTCACCGGCGGTCAGGCCCATGTTGAAAAGGTTGGTGCCGGTCGCGCCATCGGCCATCAGCCAGTCGCGTTCGGACAGGAGCCGGGAAAGGGCATCGGTCATCTCATCACCTTTATGGGTCGCCAGATCGTAGCCATGCCCGTCAGCGGGCGGGATTGGCCGAGTTTACGGCCAAGCGGCAGTTCCATCCAGCGCGGAGTTGCAAAACTTGCCGGCGGCGCGGGTCCGCGTTCAGCTTTCTTCCATGATCTGGCGCTTGGCCTCGACCATCAGCTCGACCATGCGGGTGCGGATCGTCGTCTCATCGGAAAGGGCGCCAAGATCCTTGGCCACCTTGCGATAGACATCCTCATCCCCGGCTTCGTCGAAATCCACGGCCACAACGTCCTTGGCATAGCTGGCAGCCGTATCGCCCGACTTGCCCATCAGGCCAGCGGCCCAAAGGCCGAGGAGCTTGTTGCGCCGCGCTTCGGCCTTGAACTTCAGACCCTCGTCATGGGCGAACTTGTTTTCGAAAGCGTTTTCGCGGTCGTCGAAAGTCGTCATGGGGCGTCCTGTCTTCTGGGGCCGGGGCTGCTATGAATTTGGGGTTCTATTGCCAGAGTTGCAACCGTCGGGCAAGGGCGTTGCCGTCCCGTGCCCACCAAGGCGGCTGATCCTTGCGGCTAAGGCCACCTTGGCCTATAGGGGCGCGAAAGGTCCTTTCGGGCCTTGCTCACCGGGAAGGGGCATCCTGAATGGCACCGCGTCGCAAGAAGGTTTACGAAGGCAAGGCCAAGATCCTTTACGAAGGCCCCGAGCCCGGAACGTTCGTCCAGTATTTCAAGGACGACGCCACCGCCTTCAACGCCCAGAAGAAGGCGACGATCGAGGGCAAGGGCGTCCTGAACAACCGCCTCAGCGAGTTCTTCATGACCGGGCTGACCAACATCGGCATCCCGAACCATTTCATCCGCCGCCTGAACATGCGCGAGCAGCTGATCCGCCAGGTCGAGATCATCCCGCTTGAGGTGATCGTGCGCAACTTCGCCGCCGGTTCCATTTCCAAGCGTCTCGGCATGGAGGAAGGCACGCCGCTGCCGCGCCCCATCGTCGAGTACAGCTACAAGAACGATGCGCTCGGCGACCCGATGGTGTCGGAGGAGTATATCGTCGCCTTCGGCTGGGCGAACCAGCAGGACCTTGACGACATCGTGCAGATCGCCCTTCGGGTGAACGACTTCCTGTCGGGCATCTTCTACGGTGCCGGCATCAAGCTCATCGACTTCAAGATCGAGATCGGCCGCATCTGGGAAGGCGACTTCATGCGCCTCATCGTCGCCGATGAGATCAGCCCGGATTCTTGCCGGCTCTGGGACGTCAAGACCGGCCAGAAGCTCGACAAGGACGTGTTCCGCCGCGACCTCGGCAGCCTGACGGATGCCTATTCCGAAGTGGCCCGCCGCCTTGGCGTTCTGCCCGCGCAGACCACGCATCTGACCAAACCGACGCTTATCAACTGAAAGGTCCCGAAGCGATGAAAGCCCGTGTCCATGTCATGCTGAAGGACGGCGTTCTTGATCCGCAGGGCGAGGCGGTGCGCCATGCGCTCGGTACGCTCGGGTTCAGCGGTGTTGAGGTGGTTCGTCAGGGCAAGGTGATCGAGCTTGACCTCGCCGCGAAGGACCGGGCTTCGGCGGAAGCGGAAGTGAAGGCGATGTGCGAAAAGCTCCTCGCCAATACGGTGATCGAAAAATACACCGTAGAGATCGCCTGACCTGACGGACGTCGCGGGCCCTGAAGGCCTGCGACCACAGCCCACTTTACAGAAAAGCCAGCCTGTCAGTAGTCTCCCCTTTTAGGGAGACGAGCGGATGGGACGCGGGGGCTGACGGCCAGCAGGGTCAGCGCCGCGCCATGATCGCTGAAAACTGAGCGTAAATTTGACGAATCCTCGGTCGCGGGTGGCGCGGACCGGGGTTCGGGTCTGGGCGTTTGTACCGCCGGCAGACATCGCGCCTTTGGCATGTTCGACGCCGTGGCCGGGCCATGGCGCGACCCATTGCAGGAGGGGAACGCGATGCTTTTCCGTTCAAGGTCGGCAGGCTGCAACCACATCGTGGCGCGGCCGAATTGTGCGTGCTGCTCTGCCGAGGTCAGGCAGCTTACCGCTCGGGTCAACCATGACCTTTCACGCCGCGGCTTTGTCGCCGGTGGCAGCGCTTCGGTCGCGTTGCTGGGCCTCGCGGCCTATTCCGGGCCAGTACGGGCGCAGGACGCCAGCGCACCCATTACCGTTTTCAAGAACGTGAAGCTTTTCAATGGTGTTGACAGCGATCTTAAAGCTGGCGTGAACGTCATCGTGCAGGGCGACAAGGTGACCGACATCGTCACAGGGGATTTGACGCCGTCTGAGGGCGCGACGGTTATCGACGGCTCAGGTCGCACCCTGATGCCCGGCCTCATCGACGCGCATTGGCACACGATGATAGCGGCGCTGACGGTCCAGGCCCTTCTCACGGTCGCGGAGGGCGACATCCACTTCGCCGCCGCCCAGCAGGCCGAGCGCACCTTGATGCGCGGCTTTACCACGGTGCGCGACATGGGCGGGCCGGCCTTCGCGCTGAAACGCGCCATCGACAGCGGCATCGTCGCGGGGCCGCGTATCTATCCGTCCGGCGCGCTGATTTCGCAGACCTCCGGCCACGGCGATTTCCGCAACATCTGGGAACTGCCGGGTTATGAAGGCAAGTTGTCGCGGGCCGAGGTGTTGAATGCCGCAGCCCTTGCCGACGGACGGGCCGCAGTGCTGCGCGCCACGCGCGAGCAGCTGATGCAGGGGGCGAGCCAGATCAAGCTGGTGGCGGGCGGTGGCATCGCCTCGGTCTACGACCCCATCGACGTGACCGAGTTCCTGCCCGAAGAGCTTGAAGCGGCGGTGCTGGCCGCTGCCGACTGGGGCACCTATGTCTCGGCCCATGTCTATACCGCCACCGGCATCCAGCGCTGCCTGAAGGCCGGGGTGAAATCCATCGAGCATGGGCAACTCGCTGACGAGGACTCGGTCAAGATGATGGCCGACACCGGCGCGGTCTGGAGCCTGCAACCCTTCGTCAAGGAGCTTCACGCCAACCCCGATGCACTGCCGCCCGAGCGGCGCCAGAAATGGGAAGCGGTATGGCAGGGCACCGACCGCGCCTATGAGCTTGCCGTGAAGCACAAGGTGCCGGTTGGGTTTGGCACGGATTTTCTCTTCGATCCGAAGGGGGCGGAGCTGCAGAACAAATGGCTCGCCGCGATGACCCGCTGGTACACGCCCGCCAGCGCCGCAAGGGCCGCGACTTCGGACAACGCCTTCATTCTCGGTATGTCAGGGCCGCGCAACCCCTATGCGGCGGGCAAGCTTGGCGTGATCGAGAAGGGCGCCTATGCCGACATGCTTCTGGTCGACGGCGACCCGACAACCGATTTCGGCTTCGTCGCCGATCCCGATACGAATTTCCGCATCATTATGAAGGGCGGGACGGTCTACAAGAACACGCTCGGCGCCTGACCAGGGCGCCATTTCCATTCTGGAACTCGGACCGTCTTTGCGGTAATCGGGGCTGCATCCCCCTGCCGGGTTCCCGCCATACCAAAGAGGTTCGCGATGAAAGCCGCCGTCATCACCTTCCCCGGATCGAACTGCGACCGCGACCTTGCCGTCGCCTTCGAAAAGGCCGGCGCGCAAGTGTCCCGCGTCTGGCACAAGGACGCGGCTCTGCCGGCGGGCACCGACATAGTGGCGATCCCCGGCGGATTTTCCTTCGGCGACTACCTGCGCTGCGGCGCCATTGCCGCGCAATCGCCGGTCGCCGCCGCGATCAAGGCCCATGCCGAACGCGGCGGCTATGTGCTTGGCATCTGCAACGGCTTTCAGGTCCTGACCGAAACCGGCCTTCTGCCCGGCGCGCTGATGCGCAACGCGGGTCTGAAGTTCATCTGCAAGTCGCTGGTGCTGTCGGTCGCCACCTCTGACAGCGCCTTCACCAGCCTCTGGGCCAAGGGCGACCGGATCACGCTGCCGATTGCCCATCACGATGGAAACTACGTCATCGACGCCGAAGGTCTTCAGCGCCTGAAGGCCGAGGATCGCATCGCCTTCACCTATGCCGACAATCCCAACGGCTCGCTGGACAGCATCGCCGGCGTACTTTCCGCCAACCGCCGCGTTCTCGGCATGATGCCGCACCCCGAGCGCATGGTGGAGACCCGGCAGGGCGGCACCGATGGTTCGGTGCTTTTCCGCTCGCTCATGTCGGCGATGGCGCTGGCCAGAGATACTACCGCTTGAGGCGGGGCCGTTGCCGGCATAAAATTGCGCGATGGCAGAAGAAGTCGCAGCAGCGAAGGATGACGATGGCGCCGCGCCCCCCGCTGGCGCGGATAAAGCCGCGGCGCGCGCGAGCCTGGCGCGGCCCGGCAAGGTTTCCTGGTGGATCCGCCTCGTCGTCCTGATCTTCGCCCTCGCGGCAATCGGCGTCATCTGGACCACCAACACGCTCCTGACCTCCCGCTTTTCCGAGACGACCCGCAACCGGGCCGAGGTTCGCCTCGCGCTTTTCACCGGCAACGTGATGAGCGAATTGCAGCGGAACTCGGTGGTGCCGCTTCTTCTTGCGCGTGATCCGCTGCTGATCTCCTCGCTGAACACCAGCGAATATTCCGTCACCTCGCAGCGGATCATGTCGGCGCAGACCGAAATCGGCGCCGCCTCGATCATCCTTCTCGACGTGACCGGCCGTGTCGTGGCGGCGACCGACCGGATGCAGATCACTGCAAACCAGTCGCAACGCCCCGCATTTGTCGATGCCGTCCGCTCAAAGGATACGGTTTTCACGCTGAGCGAAGGGGCGACGGGCGCCTATGACTTTTCCTATTCGCGCGCTGTCCTTTCGGAGGGCCGCGTCGTCGGCGTCATCATCGTCGGGGTCGAACTGGCAAAGTTCGAGCGGGTGCTGAGCGGCATCGCCGATGCGGTGGCGCTGATCGACAGCGAGAACAAGGTGATCCTCTCGACCGAACCGCGCTGGCGCGGCAAGCCGCTGGGAGAGGCGCTGACCGAACCGCCCCCGGCCAACGCGCTTGAACGCGCGCTGCAGGCGACATCGGACTGGACCCGGCCATCGCCGGATGCCTATGTCGGCGGCGAGGCGGTGATCCGCAACGAGGCGCGTATCCCGTTCCGCGGCTGGCGGCTTGTCAGCTTCACCACCTATGCCTCGATCCGCGATCAGGTGAACGCGGTCCTGGCGCTTGAGATCATGGGTTTTGCCGTTCTTCTGGCGCTGATCTTCTACATCCTGTCGCGCCGCGCCCGCCGCCAGTCCGCCGCCTTCCGGCGCGAGTCGGCGGAACTGCGCCAGTTGAATGCGCGGCTGAAGCGGGAAATCGCCGAACGCGAAAAGGTCGAAAAGGACCTCGCCGTGGCCGAACAGACCCTCGCGCAATCCTCGAAACTTGCCGCCCTGGGCGAGATGTCGGCCGCCGTCAGCCACGAACTGAACCAGCCGCTCGCCGCGATGAAAACCTACCTCGCCGGGGCGCAGCTTCTTCTGCAGCGCAAGCGCCCGGAAGAGGCGCTGTCCTCGTTCCAGCGCATCGACGATCT
>DJUV01000140.1 GCA_002440625.1 Rhodobacteraceae bacterium UBA6273
AAGTTGCGGCCGACGTTCATCGGATAGGTCATCGACAGTTTCAGCTTCTTGTCCGGCCCGATGATGAAGACCGACCGCACCGTCTGGCTGTCATTCGGCGTCGGGTTTTCCGGCAGGTAGGCTTCGGCGGGCAGCATGTCGAAGGCCTTTGACACGGCCAAGCCCTTGTCGGCGATGATCGGGAAGCCGGCCTTGGTCTTGGCGGCAGCCTCGATATCCGCCTTCCAGCGCTTGTGGTCCTCGGTGCCATCGACGGAAATGCCGATCACCTTGGTCTTCCGCCGCGCCCATTCGTCGGCAAGCTGCGCCACGGCGCCGAATTCGGTGGTGCAGACGGGGGTGAAATCCTTCGGGTGGGAAAACAGGATCGCCCAGTTGTCACCGATCCACTCATGAAACCGGATCTCACCCTGATCGGTCTCAGCGGTGAAATCAGGTACGGTGTCATTGATGCGCAGGCCCATGGGGGTCTCCTCTTCCTGGTGTATTCAGACCGTCGCGAGCATAGGCGCGTGCGTGGCGCATTCCACCCAGAAACGACGGTTCGTTCCAAGAATCTGAACGTAAAATAATTTGATCAAATTATCGCCCGACCCCTTGCCGCGACTCGCCCGCGCTGGCAGTCTCGCGCGCGAAAAGAAGGAGAGATGCGATGATCGAGAAGCGGGATTTCTACATCGGCGGGCGCTGGGTTGCGCCGGTTCAGGCCAAGGATCATCCGGTCATCGACCCTTCGACCGAAGAGACCTGCGCCATCATCTCGCTGGGTACTGCCGCCGATGCCGACCATGCGGTTGCTGCTGCGAAGGCCGCGTTCCCGGCCTGGGCCGCAACCCCGCCGGCAGAGCGCAAGGCCGTTGTTGAGCGTATCCTCGCGGAATACGAACGGCGCAAGGACGAGCTTGCCGCTGCGATCTCCATGGAAATGGGCGCTCCCATCGACATGTCGCGCGACAGTCAGGCGCCTTGCCTGCCGTGGCATCTGACGAACTTCCTCACTGCCTTTGACCACATCGAATGGGTCCGCCCGCTTGGTCCCCATGCCCCGAACGACCGGATCGCCCTGGAGCCGATTGGTGTTGTCGGCCTCATCACGCCGTGGAACTGGCCGATGAACCAGATCGCGCTGAAGGTCATTCCCGCACTCCTCGCGGGCTGCACCTGCGTGCTGAAGCCGTCCGAGGAAAGCCCCCTCAACGCGATGATCTTCGCCGAGTTCTGCCATGACGCCGGCGTGCCGCCGGGCGTCTTCAACCTCGTCAACGGTGACGGCATGGGCGTTGGCGCGCGGCTGTCCGAACATCCGGATGTGGAGATGATCTCGTTCACCGGCTCGACCCGCGCCGGGCGCGCTATTTCGAAAGCGGCGGCGGAAACGTTGAAACGGGTGACGCTGGAACTGGGCGGCAAGGGCGCCAACCTGATCTTCGCCGATGCCGATGCGAATGCCGTTAAGCGGGGCGTCCTTCATCTGATGAACAACTCCGGTCAAAGCTGCAACGCGCCAAGCCGGATGCTGGTGGAGCGGAGCTATTACGATCAGGCGGTGGAGATTGCCGCCGAGGTCGCGAAGGGCGTCAAGGTCGCCCCGGCAAGCGAACATGGCCGCCATATCGGCCCGGTGGTGAACAAGCGCCAGTGGGAGCAGATCCAGGCCCATATCCAGAAGGGCATCGACGAAGGCGCGCGGCTGGTTGCCGGCGGACTTGGTCTGCCCGAGGGCATGAACAAAGGCTTCTTCGTCCGTCCGACGGTTTTCGCCGATGTGACCCCCGGCATGACCATCGAGCATGAGGAGATCTTCGGCCCGGTCCTGTCGATCATCCCCTTCGAGGATGAGGAAGAGGCGGTCAGGATCGCCAATGACACGCCCTACGGCCTGACCAACTATGTCCAGACGCAGGATGGTGCGCGCCGCAACCGCCTCGCCCTCCGGCTCAAGTCCGGCATGGTCGAGATGAACGGCAAATCGCGCGGGGCCGGATCGCCCTTCGGCGGCGTCAAGGCCAGCGGTCGGGCGCGCGAGGGCGGTCACTGGGGCATCGAGGAGTTCCTTGAGGTCAAGGCGATTTCCGGCTGGGACAACGCGCTCGCGGCGGAATAGGACCGAATGCGGATCGCCGTCCTCTCTGACATTCACGGCAATGCCGATGCGTTAGAGGCTGTACTTCGGGACGTGAAGCGGCGGAGCCCCGATGCCATCGTCAACCTCGGCGACTGCTTTTCCGGTCCGCTCGACATTCTGCGGGCCCATGAGCTGCTGGCAGGGGCGGGCGTAACGGCGACGGTGCGCGGCAACCATGACCGCGCGCTTCTCGACCCTGCCGCGATGGATAGTTGGGACAAAATGTCGGCGCCGCAGGTGACGGAAGCGATGCGCGACTGGATCGCGGCGCTGCCGGCCACGGCGGTGCTGGACGAGCTTTTCCTATGTCATGCTACGCCGCAGGACGACACCGGCTACTGGCTCGATGCCTATACCGGCGACGGCATCGCCCGCCGCGCCGACCTGGTGGCAATCGAGGCGAAGGCCGCCGGCGTCCCGCAAAGGGTCATGCTTTGCGGCCATACCCATGTCGCCCGGATGCTGCACCTGCCGGGCGGGCGGCTGATCGTGAACCCCGGTTCCATCGGGTCGCCCGGCTATGTCGATGATCCGCCGCGCGGTACCCGCCGCGTCTTTTCCGGCAGCCCGGCGGCAAGCTACGCGACGCTCGACCGCATCGGCGGGCGCTGGACCGCCTCGCTCCATCTCGTGCCCTATGATACCGGCCCGGCGATCGCGCTTGCCCGCGCAACGGGCGCCGACGACTGGGTGCAGGCACTAGAGACCGGCTGGCTCTGAGTCCACAACTGCGACCCTCTATCCACGAATTGCGACAATTCGGATAGCCGGAATGTCGCCCGCGATACTATCCTCCGCCGCCGGATGCCCCCTAAAATCGGGCGATAGCCAGTCCCAGGGAGGCAAGCCCGCGATGTCCGAAGCAAGCGAAATCCGAACGCGCCATGGTGGACGAGAGGCTCGGCGGCGCGAAAGGTCCCACAAGACAACCGGCCCCGGACGCCCCTATATCGTCCGGAACATCCCGACCTATGACATCCTGTCGGAAGACAATCTGCAACGGATCGAGACGGCCGCCGACCGCATCCTCGCCGAGACAGGCATCGAGTTCCGCGACGATCCCGTGGCGCTCGAACACTGGAAGCGCGCTGGCGCGAAGGTCGACGGGCTTCTCGTCCGCTTTGAGCCGGGGATGCTGCGCGAGATCCTGCGCTCCGCCCCGCCGGAGTTTACCCAGCACGCCCGCAACCCGGCCAATTCGGTCAGGATCGGCGGCCGGAATGTCATCTTTGCCCCCGCCTACGGTTCGCCCTTCGTGATGGACCTCGACCGGGGGCGGCGCTTTGGCTCGATTCAGGACTTCGAGAATTTCATCAAGCTCGCGCAATCCTCGCCGTGGTTCCACCATTCCGGCGGGACGATCTGCGAGCCGACAGACGTGCCGGTGAACAAGCGCCATCTCGACATGGTCTATGCCCATCTCACGCTCTCCGACCGCTGCTTCATGGGCTCGGTCACGGCGGAAGAGCGCAGCGAAGACAGCATCGACATGGCGCGGATAGCCTTCGGCCGCGACTTCGTCGATGAAAACTGCGTCATCCTCGGCAACGTCAACGTCAACTCGCCGCTCGTCTGGGACGGCACTATGACGAAGAGCTTGCGCGCCTATGCCCGCGCCAATCAGGCCGCCGTGATCGTACCCTTCATCCTCGGCGGCGCCATGGGGCCGGTGACGAATGCCGGTGCCATCGCGCAGTCGCTTGCCGAAACCATGGCCGGTTGCGCCCTGACGCAACTGGAACGGAAGGGCGCGCCGGTGATCTTCGGCAACTTCCTATCGTCGATGTCGCTCCGCTCCGGCTCACCCACCTTCGGCACGCCGGAACCGGCCATCGGCTCCATGGTCATCGGGCAACTGGCCCGCCGCCTGAACCTACCGCTCCGATGCTCCGGCAACTTCACCACGTCGAAGCTGCCCGACGCACAGGCGATGACAGAAGGCACCATGTCGATGCTCGCCGCGATCCATTGCGGCGCGAACTTCATCCTGCATTCGGCGGGCTTCCTCGACGGGCTGCTGTCTATGTCCTACGAGAAATTCATGCTCGACACCGATCTTTGCGGGGCGCTTCATACCTATCTCGACGGCGTGAGGATCGACGACAACCAGTTGGCCGTGGACGCTTTCGCCGAGGTCGGGCCGGGCAATCATTTCTTCGGCTGCTCGCACACCATGGCCAATTACGAAACCGCCTTCTGGGATTCGGAAACCGCCGACAACGAGCCTTTCGAGAAATGGGAGGCGGCGGGCAGCGACGATGCCGCGACCCGTGCCAACGGGCTCTGGAAGCTGAAGCTTCGGGAATACGAAGCGCCGCTGCTTGATGAGGGCATCGACGAGGCGCTGAAGGAGTTCGTGGCGAAGAAGAAGTCGGGTATGGCGGATGCCTGGTACTGAGACGCACGCACACGTCCTGTCGCCAATCACCCTGCGCGGCCAGACGCTGAGGAACCGCATCGTCTTCGGCGCCCATACCGCCAACATGTCTGACGCCGGTTTGCCCGGTCCGCGCTTTGCCGGCTACCTTCTGGAACGCGCACTTGGCGGCGCTGGCATGATCGTGGCCGAGCCGATGCCGGTCCACCGAACCGGCGTCCTGACCCGCGGCAATTTCCTCCATTCGACCGACGAGGTGATCCCGCATTTCCGCAAGGTGACGGAGCCGGTCAAGGAGGCGGGCGCCGTCATCCTCCAACAGCTTTACCACATCGGCGCCCATGGCGATTCCGACCTGAGCTTTCAGCCGCACTGGGGGCCGTCGGGCGGGCCGTCCTACCATGATAGCGACGGTTCCCACGCCATGACCGGGGCTGAGATCGAGGAGCTGATCGCCGCCCATATTGCCGCCGCCATCCGCTGCCAGAAGGCGGGGTTTCAGGGGGTCGAGGTCTGGGCCGCCTACCATTCGCTGCTCGATCAGTTCTGGACGCCGTGGTCGAACCGCCGCACCGACGAATGGGGCGGCAGCCTTGAGAACCGCACCCGCCTGTCGCGCCGGATCATCGAAGGCATCCGCAAGGCCTGCGGCGAGGAATTCATCATCGGCCTCGCCATTTCCACCTCCGATGCCCATGACGTGCTCTTGCAGGGTGAGGCGCTTCTGGAGACCGTCGCGCTGCACGACGCCACCGGCCATGTCGATTACGTGACCTGCGGCCACGGCGGCTACATGGATTTCGAGCGGCTGATGCCGACCTTCCTCTATGGCGAGAAACTGACCGCGCCCTTCACCGAGGAACTGAAGCGCGTCCTGAAACACGCCAAAGTGACATCGGAGGCGCATGTCAGGACCCCCGAGAATGCCGAAGCCATCATCGCCTCGGGCCAGGCTGACATGGTCTCCATCGTGCGCGGCCAGATCGCCGACCCGCATCTGGCGCGGAAGACGGCGGAGGGCCGGGCCGGAGATGTGCGCGGCTGCATCTCCTGCAACCAGATGTGCTGGGGACGGCGGAGCCGCGACTACTGGATTTCCTGCCTCGTCAACCCCTCGGCGGGGCGCGAATTCGAATGGGGCGGCGACCGTTTCACCCCTGCCGCCCGCCCCCGCCACATCGTCGTCGTTGGCGCCGGTCCCGCCGGGCTGGAGGCCACCCGCGTCGCGGCGGAACGCGGCCACCGCGTCGACCTTTTCGAAGCCCAACCAAGAATCGGCGGCCAGTTCCGTCTGGCCGGCGAACAGCCCCGGCGCGGTCAGGTCCTCGACCTGCTCGACTGGTACGAACGCCAGCTTTCAAAGCTTCAGGTCCGCCTCCATCTCAACAGTTATGCCGATGCCGATGATATTCGCGCCCTGAACCCCGATGCCGTGGTCCTCGCCACCGGCTCGCTGCCGGATGAGGACGGCTTCCAACGCTGGCTACCCGCCCATGACCGTCTGCCGGGGATCAACAAGGGCAACGTCTGGTCGCCCGAGGCTGTCATGCGGCGCGAGGCCAAGCTTGGGTCCGAGGTGATCCTTTATGACGAAGGCGGTCACTGGCGCGGCCTTGGCACCGCCTGGGCACTGGCCGAACGCGGCCACAAGGTCACGATTGTCACGCCCGAGACCTTCATCGGCAAGGAACTGGCTCGAACCTCCGCCGATATCGGCCTCCGGCCGCGGCTGGTAAAACTCGGCGTCAGCTTCCTGACCGAACATCTGATCGCCGAATGGCACGGCAATGGCGCCACGCTCAGGAATCTCCTGACCGGCGCGGAAACCCGCCAGCCTGCGAGCGCACTTGTGATGTCGACAACCAACCGCGCCTTCGATCCACTGTCGCAGGAGCTTGCGGGAATAGAGACGCATCTCATCGGCGATGCCGCCGCCCCCAGACAGGCGCCTTACGCCTTCCATGAGGGCCGAAAGACCGGCCTCAGCCTCTGAGCTTCTTCGTTGCTGAAGTACCCCGGGGTCGTCCATTGGTGCGCCATTGGTTCGAGAACCAGTGGACGACCGGCAGCGCCCCGGCGGTCAGAGATTGAACACCCGGCTCGGGTGAAGTTCCCCCGACTTGTAGATCCCGACCGCCACCGCGCGGCCCTGATAGCTCGCCCAGGCCTCGTCGCCCCAGGCCACGTCCGAAGCGAAGACCATGCCCGGATTGCCGTTCTTCAGCCGCGCCGCCCCTTCGGGTGTCGCCTTCAGCTCCGGCAGGTCGGCAAGCCCGACCTCCAGGGGCAGGAGAAGCGCATCCAGCGCCTCGGTCTTCGCCAGTGCGTCGATCCGGTCGAGGCTGACCCCATCGGCGGCGGCAAACGGCCCCGACCATTCGCGGCGGAGCCGCAACACATGGCCGTGGCACCTCAGCGCCGCGCCAAGGTCGCGGGCGATGGAGCGGACATAGCCACCCTTGCCGCAGACCATCTCAAGCTCGACCGTGTCAGCATCGGGCCGCGCGGTCATCTCAAGGCTTTCGACCCAGAGCGGCCGTGCGGCAAGGTCCATTTCCTCACCTGCCCGCGCCAGCGCATAGGCGCGCTCGCCCTCGACCTTCACGGCGGAAAACTGCGGCGGCACCTGCATGATGTCGCCCCGGAAGGCTTCAAGCGCAGCGGCAATTTCGGCATCCGAGGGGCGCAGGCCGGAGGAGGCGATGACCTCGCCTTCGGCATCGTCGGTATTGGTGGCCGTGCCCAGCCTGACCGTGAAGCGGTAGCACTTCAGCGCGTCGGTGATGAAGGGCACGGTCTTCGTCGCCTCACCCAGGGCGACGGCAAGCACGCCCGTCGCTTCCGGGTCCAAAGTCCCGGCATGGCCGGCCTTCTTCGCGCCGAAGGCCCAGCGCACCTTGTTGACCACGGCAGTCGAGGTCACGCCCGCCGGTTTGTCCACGATGAGCCAGCCCGAGATGTCGCGACCGTTCTTGCGTCCCATGACCTTCGCCTTTCGCATCCGAAGGGGCGCGGCTTAGCGAAAGCGCCCCTTCGCGTCAATCCGCCGGAACCACCAGCCCGACCATCGGCCCCATCGGCAGGCCAAAGTCATTGCGCCCAAGCTCCGGCGCGTAGAGGCGCGAGATGTTGCCATCGAAGTAAAGCGCTTCGGGCACCTTCAGCCCGTCGCGGAAGAAGCGGGCGAAGCTGTCGAAGTTCACCCGGGCGTCGGAAAGGACAAACCAGGCGGTCTGCCCGTCGGCGCTGACGCCGACGCCGTTGCGGTAATGGAGCGAGTCGGAGGCGGGCAGGAAGTTCGGGTGAAGCTTCCCGTCGATCACCAGCATCGGGCCGGACTGGGTGGCAAAGCGGCAATCGGGCGGGGCCTCGGCATAACGGCGCGATTCGATCACCGTGAAGCGCCCGGCCTCGATGCAGAAGACGCCGTTCGGCAAAAGCCCGAAATTGCCCGGCCCGTCGCGGGTGACGATGTCGTGCGCGACAGTCCCGTTTTCGATGTAAAGACCGACCGGGCTGCGGTCGGGGTGATACATGCCGGCGTTCATCGCGAAGGCAAGCTTCCGGCCTTCGCCCGCGAGGGCCGCATCGACGCTGTCGAAGCCGGCCAGTCGCCGGCCGTCGGCACCGTTGAGGAAAAGCCGCAGGTCGTCGCCTGACTTCGCTTCGCAGACGGAATAGGTCACGCCTTCGAAAGGCATCGCGCGGCAGCTTTCCGCCGCTGCCGGCAGGGGCAGGGCGGCGAGCAGCAACGCGAGAACATCAGGCCAGATCTTCATCATCCTGGCTGTCTGCCGGCGTTGCGGCGATGTCGCGCTGCACGCGCTCGTCGGCGAAAAGCCGGCGCATGTTGTCCATGCGGTCGAAGGTTTCGTCGATCATGAAGCGCAGCTCGGGCGCGAACTTGAGTGAGACGTCGCGGGCGATCACATGGCGGATCTCGCCACGGGAACGGTTGAGCGCCTTCAGCGCCTCTGCCGCCTCGCCGCCGCCAAGGGGCAGCACATAGGCGGTGGCCACGCGCAGGTCGGCCGAGACCTTGACCTCGCCCACGGTGATGGACATGCGCGCAAGGTCGTCATTGTGGATCTCGCCCCGGCTCAGCGCCTCGGACATGGCGCGGCGGATCGCTTCGCCGACGCGAAGCTGGCGCTGCGACGGGCCTTTGCCGGTGCTGGTGCGGTTATGTGCCATGCGCCCGATGTAGGCCATGCGCGCCCGCCCCGCAACGGGGCTTTGCCAAGTGCTGCGCGACCGGCTAAACGAAGCCCAGTCTGTGAAGGGGGACGGCATGCAGCCTGAACATGACCTGCCCGGCATCGTGGTGACCGGCGCGTCGGGGCGGATGGGCCAGATGCTGGCGCGGCTGATCGAAACCTCGGGCCGCGCAAGGCTGGTCGGCGCGGTGGAGCGGCCGGGGAACGGCTGGATCGGCCGCGATCTCGGGGAAGCGATGGGTGGGGCCGCGAACGGCGTCATCGTCACCGACGATCCTTTGGAGGCCTTTGCGAAGGCGCAGGCGGTGATCGACTTCACCGCGCCCGCCGCTACGGTGGAATTCGCCGCCCTGGCGGCGCAGGCCCGCGCCGTCCATGTCATCGGCACCACCGGGCTTGAGGCGGAGCATCTGGCGAAGATCAAGGCCGCCGCGCGCCATGCCGTCATCATCCGCGCTGGCAACATGAGCCTTGGCGTGAACCTTCTGACCCGGCTGACCCGCAAGGTGGCCGAGGCGCTCGATGCCGACTGGGACATCGAGATCGTCGAGGCGCATCACCGCATGAAGGTCGATGCGCCTTCCGGCACCGCGCTGATGCTCGGCGAAGCGGCGGCGGCGGGGCGAGGCGTCAGCCTTCCCGACGTGCGCGATGCCGGGCGCGACGGGATCACCGGGGCGCGGAAGCGCGGCGATATCGGCTTTGCCTCGGTCCGGGGCGGCGACATCGTTGGCGAGCATGAGGTGGTTTTCGCGGGCGAGGGCGAAAGGATCGTGCTGAGCCATATCGCCTCCGACCGCGCGATCTTTGCGCGCGGGGCCTTGCGGGCGGCGCTCTGGGGCCAGGACAGGAAGCCCGGCGAATATGACATGATGGATGTGCTCGGCCTTTGACGGGGGGCCGGCTCGGGGGGCATCGAGCCCCCGCTCGCCGGGGCCGCACGGGTTCGCGCGGCCTGCCTCCGGCGGGGGTATTTTCAGCAACGAAGAAGCCGGGAGTATTGAGTTTGTCTGGGACCGGGTTGCCGGCGGGGGCCGAGTTCGTCTCGTGGCGCGAGTTCTTCGGCAATGTCGACCGCGCGAAGTTGCTTCTGGTCTGCCTTGCCGTGTGGCTCCATGCCGCCGACAGCCTTGTCGTCGCGACGATGCTGCCGGCGATGGTGGGCGAGATCGGCGGTCAGGCCTTCGTGGGCTGGATTTTCGCGCTTTACGAGATCGGCTCCATCGTCGCCGGGGCGGCGAGCGCGCTACTGGTGATGCGGCGCGGGCTGAGGCTGCCGATGGCCATGGCGGCGGCGCTTTTTGCGCTTGGCTGCACGGTGAGCGCGCTGGCCCCGGCGATGTCGGAGGTGCTTGCCGGCCGGGTGATGCAGGGACTTGGTGGCGGTGGTCTTGTCTCCATGGCCTTTGTCGCCATCAATGCGGTCTTTCCGCGCCGCTACACCGCCCGCGCCATGGCGGCGCTGTCGGCGCTTTGGGGCGTGTCGGCCTTTCTCGGCCCGCTGATCGGCGGATTTTTCGTCGAGCATGGCAGCTGGCGCGGCGGGTTCTGGTTCTTTGCCGCGCAGGCGGTGGCGCTTTGCCTCTGGATCACCATCATCGCGAGCGGCAAGCCCCTCGGTGCCGTGGCCGGGGCGCGGCGGTTTCCGCTGGCGCGGCTCGCGCTTCTGTCGGCGGCGATCCTTCTGGTCGCCTCGGGCGGGATCAGCGTTGCGCCGCTGCGGACCACCATGTTCATCAGTGCCGGGTTCGCCTGCCTTGGGCTTTTCCTCTGGCGCGACAGTCGCGCGGGGGACGAGCGGCTCTTGCCCGTCGATGCCGTCGATCCGCGGGGCCTTGCCGGGGCGACGCTTCTGATGATCCTTGCCTTTTCGATGGCGACGATTGCCATCACCGCCTTCGGGCCGATCCTCATCACGGCCATACATGGCACCGACGCGCTGACCGTCGGCTATATCATTGCCTGTTCCTCGATCGGTTGGACGGTACTTGCCGTGGGCGTCAGCGGCGCGCCGCCGCGGCTGGACGGGGTGATGGTCGCCTCAGGCATGGCGATGGCGACGGTGAGCATCCTGATCTTTCTTTATGCGGTGCCGAACGGGCCGGTCTGGATGATCGCCGTCGCGGCCTTTCTGGAAGGCGGCGGCTTCGGTATCGCCTGGACCTTCGTCATCCGCCGCGCGACAGCGCTGGCACGGGACGGCGATGCGGCGCGGCTGGCCGGGGCGATCCCGACGGTCAGCCGGCTTGGCTATGCGCTTGGCGCGGCTTACCTCGGGATCGTGGCCAATGCCTCGGGCTTCCTCACGATGGCGACGGCGGCGGAGGCGGGTTTGGTCGCGCGGGCGGTATTCCTGTCATGTCTGCCGCTGGCGGCGATCGGGTTCTGGGCGCTGGGCGGCTTCATGCGGGCGGGGCGCTGAGCGGACCGTCAGAAGTCGACAGCAAGGCCCTTCTTTTCCCAGTCGCCGAAGCGGACCGGCTCGGGCCCGTCGCGGCCGCCAAGCTCGGGTGGGAAGGTCCTGGTGGCGGCCTTGCGCCGCTCGGCCGCTTCGGCGAGGGCGCGTTTTGCCGCTTCGGGCAGGTCTCGCTCGGCGGGGTCGGTCATGGCGCGCTCCTTGTCCGGGGTCGTGGCATGATATAGGCGGCAGGGATCGTAACGGCAATCGGTGGGACTATGGCGGCGGAATTGACGGCGCGGGGGGCGGCAGCGCGTCTTGTCGAGGGCGTGACGGAGGCGCGCGCGTCGCTCTCTGACCAGATGCAGCGTGGCGCGCTCACGGCGCTTGTGCCGCCGGACCGGGCGCGGGCGCAGCGGCTTGCCCTTGCGACGCTGAGGAACCTTTCCCGGGCCGATGGCGTGCTGAGGCCCTTGATGCGCAAGGCGCCGCCGTCGTCTGTCCAGAGCCTTCTGCGCGTGGCCGTGACCGAGATGCTGGCCGAGGGCGCGCCGGCGCATGGCGTTGTCGGCGATGCAGTGCAGGAGACGCGGGCCTCGGGCGCCGATGGGCTGACCGGCCTCGTCAATGCCGTTCTTCGCCGTGCTGCCGAGACGCCGCCTGAGCGCTGGGCGGCGTTTCCCGCGCCGGAACTGCCGGGCTGGCTCAGGGGCCGGCTGATGTCGGCCTATGGCAAGAAGGCGGCACAGGCGATGGAGGCGGCCCACGCCAGGGGCGCGGCGATCGACCTGACGCCGAAGGACGGCGATGCCGCTTCGCTGGCGGCACGGCTTGGCGGCGCGGCGCTGCCGACCGGATCGGTCCGGCTGCCTTCGGGCGCGCAGGTCAGCGAGCTGCCGGGTTATGAGGCGGGCGACTGGTGGGTGCAGGACGCTGCCGCGGCGCTGGCGGCGAAGATGTTGGCAGCAGAGCCGGGGGAAAGGGTGCTTGACCTTTGCGCGGCACCGGGTGGCAAGACGATGCAGCTTGCGGCGGCGGGGGCGGCTGTCACGGCGCTCGATGTATCCGATGCACGGCTTGAACGGTTGCGCGAGAACCTCGCCCGCTGCCGACTTGCGGCGGAGGTCGTTGCAGCGGATGCCCTGACCTGGGACGGGCCGCGCGATTTCGACGCGGTGCTTCTCGATGCGCCTTGTTCTGCGACCGGCACCATCCGGCGCCATCCCGACCTGCCTTACGTCCGCGACGGCGCCGGGGTCCGCGATCTTGCGCGGCTTCAGGCAGATCTGATTGACCGGGCGCTTGGCCATCTTCGCCCCGGCGGGCGGCTCGTCTACGCCACCTGTTCGCTGCTGCCCGAGGAAGGCGAGCGGCAGGTAGCGGCGGCGCTGGAACGGCATCCCGGCCTTGCGGTGGAGCGCCCCGCGCCTGACCTGGCGGGGATCGCACCGCACTGGGTAACGCCCGAAGGCGCGCTGAGGACGCGGCCCGACGACTGGCCCGAGCTAGGTGGGCTTGACGGGTTCTTCATCGCGGCACTCCGCCGGTCCTGAAACCTTCGGGTCATTCCGCCGTGACAGGGGCGGGGGCCGGGGCTAAGGTGCCGGCGGGCAGAATCCCCGGCGCAAAGTTTGGGGCAACGACAAGGGCCGTGGGGCGTGGCGCGATCCGAAAAGCAGACGGGTGCGAGGGTCGGAGGTTTCGATCGCCTTCACGCGCGTCTTGCCGCACTCGCCATCCCCGCGACCGGTTTTGTCAGCCAGCCGGAACCGAAGACCATCGGTACCTTTGCCAAGGGGCGGCAGCTTATCGCCGGCAACTTCCTGTTCGCGGGCTATCTGATCGAGGCGAAGGACCGCTCGATCTGGGATCTGCCGGTGCCCGATCCGCGCTTCGAGGAAGCGGTCCATGGGTCGGCCTGGCTTGACGATCTGGCTGCCGTCGCCGACCTGCCGGCGCGTAAGCGGGCGCAGGACTGGGTTTTCGACTGGATCGGGCGCTACGGGCGCGGGGCCGGGCCGGGCTGGACACCCGACCTGACCGGGCGGCGGCTGATCCGCTGGATCAACCACGCGATCCTTCTTCTGAACGGCCGCTCGCGGGCCGATTCCGATGCCTATTTCCGCAGCCTCGGGCGGCAGACGATCTTTCTCTCGCGCCGCTGGAAGACCGCCGCCCCCGGCCTGCCGCGATTCGAGGCGCTGACCGGGCTGATCTATGCCGGGCTCGCGCTTACGGGGATGGAGCGGCACGTTGGCCTTGCCGGAGATGCGCTCGGCCGCGAATGCGCGCGGGAGATTGACGCCGAAGGCGGGGTGCCGACGCGCAACCCGGAGGAGCTTCTGGAGGTCTTCACGCTTCTCACCTGGGCTGCGGCGGCGTTGGGCGAGGCGGGGCGCGCGCCGCATCCCGATCATGTCGCCGCCATTGACCGCATTGCGCCAACGCTTCGCGCGCTCCGCCATGCCGATGGCGGGCTGGCGCGGTACCATGGCGGCGGCAGGGGGCTGGAAGGGCGGCTCGATCAGTCGCTGGCCGATGCTGGCGGGCGGGCCTTGACGGCGCATGGTCTGGCGATGGGTTACGCCCGGCTTGCCGCCGGCAGAACGACGGTGATCGTCGATGCCGCCGCCCCGCCCTCGGGCCGCGCCTCGGAAAACGCCCATGCCTCGACACTGGCGATGGAGGTCACATCAGGCCGCCGCCCCCTGATCGTCAACTGCGGCTCGGGGATGAGCTTCGGCCCGGACTGGCGCCGGGCGGGCCGCGCCACGCCCTCGCATTCGACCCTCTGCATCCAGGGCTTTTCCTCATCCCGTCTCGGCTCCGAAGGGCCGTTCGGGATGCGCGGGCAACTGACGGACGGGCCGGATCAGGTCTGGGCGCAGCCCGAAGATGACAGCGCCGGCCACCGGCTTCTGGCCGGGCACAATGGCTATGTGCCGACCCACGGGCTGACCCATGTGCGCCAGCTCTCCCTCTCCATCGACGGCAGGACGCTGGCGGGCGAAGACACACTCGGCGCGATGACGGTCGCCGACCGGCGCCGGTTCGAGACGATCATGGAGCGGACCCGCCACAAGGGCGTGATTTTCGATCTGCGTTTCCACCTGCATCCCGATGTCGATGCCACCATCGATCTTGGCGGCACCGCCATCTCGATGGCGCTCAAAAGCGGCGAGATCTGGGTGTTCCGCCATGACGGGGTAGGTGAACTGAAGCTTGAACCTTCGGTCTACCTTGAAAGCGGGCGGCTGAAGCCGCGCGGGACAAAGCAGATCGTCCTTTCTGCCGTCGTTCTCGATTATGCCTGTCAGTTGGGCTGGACCTTGGCCAAGGCTCAGGATACCCCAGCGGCCATTCGCGACACGCTGCCCGCTGGCGCGCCGTCCGAGCCCTGAGGCCCGACCGACGAGGATACCGACGTGACCGTCACCGCACCGCAGAACCAGCATTCCGACGCAGCACCCATGCGGCGCGCACTGATCTCCGTCTCCGACAAGACCGGCCTCGTGGATTTCGCCCGCGCCCTTGCCGCGCGGGGGGTGGAACTGCTGTCGACCGGCGGCACATCGGGCATGTTGCGGCAGGCGGGGCTTCAGGTGCGCGACGTCGCCGATGTGACGGGCTTCCCCGAGATGATGGATGGCCGCGTCAAGACGCTGCATCCGATGGTTCACGGCGGGCTTCTGGCCTTGCGCGACAATGCGGAGCATGCCGCCGCGATGAAGGAACACGGGATCGCGCCGATCGACCTTCTCGTCGTCAACCTCTATCCGTTCGAGGCGACCGTGGCGAAGGGCGCGGACTATGCGACCTGCGTCGAAAATATCGACATCGGCGGCCCGGCGATGATCCGCGCGGCTGCCAAGAACCACGCCTATGTCTCGGTCGTGACGGATGTGGAGGATTATCAAGCAGTCCTTGATGAGCTTGACGCGAACAATGGTCAAACCCGCTTTGCCTTCCGCCAGACGCTTGCCCAGCGGGCTTACTCACTGACAGCATCCTACGACGCTGCGGTGTCTACATGGATGGCGGGCGCCATCGGCGAGAGGACGCCCCGCCGTCGCGCCTTCGCCGGGACGCTGGCCCAGACCCTGCGCTACGGCGAAAACCCGCACCAATCGGCGGCCTTCTACCGCGATGGCTCCGACCGGCCCGGCGTTTCGACGGCACAGCAGTGGCAGGGCAAGGAACTAAGCTACAACAACATCAACGACACCGATGCCGCCTTCGAACTGGTGGCGGAATTCGACCCGGCAGACGGTCCGGCCTGCGCTATCATCAAGCACGCCAATCCCTGTGGCGTGGCGCGGGGAAGGACAATGCTCGATGCCTATCGCGCGGCCTATGACTGCGACCGCACGTCCGCTTTCGGCGGCATCGTCGCGCTGAATCGCCCGCTGGACCGGGCGACGGCCGAGGAAATCTGCCAGATATTCACCGAAGTCGTGATCGCCCCCGGCGCGGACGAGGCGGCGAAGGCAGTCTTTGCGGCGAAGAAGAATCTCCGGCTGCTGACGACCGAGGGCCTACCTGACCCGATATCGCCGGGCCCTGCCTTCCGGCAGGTGGCGGGCGGGTTCCTCGTGCAGGACCGCGACAACGGCATCATCCTGCCTCCCGATCTGAAGGTAGTGACGAAGCGCGCCCCGACCGAGGCCGAATTGGCCGATCTACTTTTCGCCTGGAAGGTCGCCAAGCACGTGAAGTCGAATGCCATCGTCTATGTGAAGGATGGCGCCACTGTGGGCGTGGGTGCCGGCCAGATGAGCCGCGTCGATTCCACCCGCATCGCCGCCCGCAAGTCCGCCGACATGGCCGAGGCGCTGGGTCTGGCTGAGCCGACGGTGCGCGGCTCTGTCGTCGCCTCCGACGCCTTCTTTCCCTTCCCCGACGGGCTTCTGACCGCCGCCGAGGCCGGGGCGACCGCCGTCATCCAGCCCGGCGGCTCCATGCGCGACGCCGATGTCATTGCCGCGGCCGATGCGGCGGGTCTTGCCATGGTCTTCACCGGCCAGCGGCACTTCCGGCATTGAACGCCATGCGACTTGTCGTCCTTTCCGCCGCCGCGACCTTCGTAATCGACCAGATCACGAAATTCGTCGTGGTGCAGATGCTCGATCTTTACGGGCGGCAGGAAATTCTTGTGCTGCCGCCCTGGATCACCTTCCGCATGGCCTGGAATGAGGGCATCAACTTCGGCCTGATGGCGAATTCCTCCGATATCGCGCGCCTGGCGCTGATTGCGCTTGCCATCGCCATTTCGGTCTGGGTCTGGGCTTGGGTCAAGCGCGAGCCGCATAGCGCGACGGTGCACATATCCGCCGGCCTCCTGATCGGCGGCGCGATGGGCAATGTGCTTGACCGGATCATCTATGGAGCGGTTGCCGATTTCCTCAACATGTCGGTTCCGGGGATCAGCAATCCCTATTCCTTCAACGTCGCCGACATCGCGATCTTTGCCGGGGCGATCGGTCTCGTGTTCTTCACCGGGCGGGAGAAGACCACGTGACGAGGCCGATGAGTTGGGCTAAGACGGCGAGAGGCAGGCAAGGGAGAAACGGATGCAGCCGATGCTGACTCTGGGCAGGTTTGCGCTTGGCGCGGCACTCATGCTGTCTCTCTCGGGCTGCGGCGGGTCCGACAGGGACCCCCAACTGATGAACCTGCGCTCGCAGACGCGCGGCCCTGACGAATTCAGCGTGCTGCCGACCAAGGCCTTGCAGATGCCGGAGAATCTGACCGAACTGCCGCAGCCGACGCCGGGTGGCGTCAATATCACCGACCCGACGCCGCAGGCCGATGCGGTGGCGGCCCTTGGCGGCAATCCGGCCTCCCTCGGGCAGGAAACGCCGTCGGCCTCGAACGCCGGTCTCCTCAACTATACCGGGCGCTACGGCCGCAACACGGGCATCCGCCAGACGCTGGCCGCCGAGGATCTGGAATGGCGGCGCAAGAACGACGGTCGGCTTTTGCAGCGCATCTTCAACACCAATGTCTATTACAAGGCCTATGCGCGCATGTCGCTCGACCAGTACGCGGAACTTGAATACTGGCGCGCGCGCGGTGTCCGCAACGTAGGCGCGCCGCCCGAAAGCGTGGCGGCGGGGCGGAAGTAATCACCTTCCCGTCACCGTGACGGACTTTCGCTTGACCGTACCCCCCCAGCCGCTACCTCTGTCCGCATCTTGAGGGAGACAGGCATGTTTCGAGTTCTTTGGCCTATCGCTTTGGCCCTTTGTGCTGCGGCCCCGGCGATGGCGGGCGAGGTTACGTCATTCGATCTGAAGAACGGTCTCAAGGTCGTGGTGATCGAGGATCACCGCGCGCCGGTGGTGACGCAGATGGTCTGGTACAGGGCCGGTTCCGCCGATGAAAAGCCGGGCGTGTCGGGCATCGCGCATTTCCTCGAACACCTGATGTTCAAGGGCACCGACACGGTTGCGCCGGGCGATTTCTCTAAGCTGGTCGAGGCGAATGGCGGCTCCGACAATGCCTTCACCTCCTGGGATTATACCGGCTACTTCCAGCGCATCGCCGCCGACCGGCTTGAGTTGGTGATGAAGATGGAAGCCGACCGGATGCGGAACCTGAAGCTTTCCGAGGATGACTGGAAGACCGAGCTTCAGGTCATCATCGAGGAGCGCAACCAGCGCACCGACAGCGACCCCGGCGCGATCTTCAGTGAACAGCGGCGCGCCGCGCAGTTCCTGAACCATCCATACGGCACGCCGGTCATCGGCTGGCGGCAAGAGATGGAGGGGCTGACCCGGCAGGACGCGCTTGACTGGTATCGCACCTACTACGCGCCGAACGATGCCGTCCTGATCATCGCAGGCGATGTGATGCCGGACAAGGTGAAGGCGCTGGCCGAGACCTATTACGGCCCGCTGGCGCCGAGCGAGGGTATCGGCGAACGCAAGCGGCCGCAGGAACCCGCCCAGCTTTCCGAACGGCGGATGAGCTTCAAGGACCCGCGTGTCGCCCAGCCCTATGTGACGCGCAGCTATCTAGCCCCGGAACGCGATGCCGGCGACCAGAAGAAGGCGGCGGCGCTGACCATCCTCGCCGCCGCACTGGGCGGCAGTTCGCAGACCTCGATCCTCGCGAAAGCGCTGCAATTCGACCAGAAGGTCGCGCTTTATGCCTATGCCGGCTATGACGGCACCTCCTACGACGACACAACCTTTGACCTCGCCGTGGCGCCGGCGCCGGGTGTGAGCCTTGCCGATGCCGAAAAGGCGATGGACGCGGTGCTGGCAGACGTGATGAAGAACGGCATTCCTGCCGAGCAATTCGCGCGGATCAAGACCCAGATCCGGGCCGAGAACATCTATGCCGAGGACAGCGTCGCAAGCCTCGCCCGCCGCTACGGCGAGGCGCTGACGACCGGCCTGACCATCGCCGATGTGCAGGAATGGCCCGCCATCCTTGATGCGGTGACGCAGGAAGACGTGCTCGCCGCCGCGGCCGAAGTCCTGGACCGCCGCCGCGCCGTGACCGGCTGGATGATGCCGGAAGGCGCCACCGACAACACGACGGAGCTGATGCAATGATCCGGGTAATTTTCGCCACCGCCTTCGCCGTTGTCGCGGCCCTTCCCGCGCAGGCCGCCGTGCAGATACAGGAACTGACCTCGCCCGGAGGTATCCGCGCCTGGCTGGTCGAGGAGCATTCGCTGCCCTTCACGGCGCTCGAGATCCGCTTCGAGGGCGGGACAAGCCTTGATGCGCCCGGCAAGCGCGGCGCCACGCTGCTGATGACCTCTCTCCTTGAGGAAGGCGCGGGCAAGATGACCTCGCAGGATTTCGCCACGGCGCGCGAGGCGCTGGCGGCCGATCTTTCCTTCGATGCGGGCGACGATGCCGTCACTATTTCCGCCCAGATGCTGACGGAAAACCGCGATCAGGTGGTGGCGCTTCTGAAATCCGCGCTGACCGAGCCGCGTTTCGATCAGGATGCAATCGACAGGGTGCGGGCGCAGATCGAATCGATTATCCGTCAGGACGAAACCGACCCGAGCGCCATCGCCGGGCGGACCTTTGACTATCTTGCCTTCGGCGACCATCCCTACGGATCGTCG
This sequence comes from Rhodobacteraceae bacterium UBA6273, assembly GCA_002440625.1. GTDB lineage: Bacteria > Pseudomonadota > Alphaproteobacteria > Rhodobacterales > Rhodobacteraceae > Albidovulum. The sequence continues at coordinate 19,207 of DJUV01000140.1, forward strand.
AAATACGGCACGCTCGAAAGCCTTGCCGGGCTGACCCGCGACGACTTAGTCGCCGCAAAGGCTGCTACCATGTCGCGCGACCGCATCTCGGTCGCGGCGGTGGGTGACATCGACGCCGCCACGCTGGGCAAGATCATCGACGATCTTCTCGGCAGCCTGCCGGCAAAGGGTGCCGCCATGCCACCCCATGCAATGCTTGGCCTGACCGGCGGCGTGACCGTGAGCGATTTCGACAGCCCGCAATCGGTCGTCAACTTCGGGCAGGCCGGCATCAGGCGCGACGATCCGGATTTCTTCGCGGCCTACGTGCTGAACCACGTCCTTGGAGGCGACGGCTTTTCCGCCCGGCTGATGGACGAGGTGCGCGAAAAGCGCGGCCTGACCTATGGCATCGGCAGCTATCTGGTGCCGGTGAACCTTGCCGAGACCTGGCAGGGCTCCTTTTCCTCGGCCAATGAAAAGGTGGCGGAGGCGATTGCTGTGACCCGCAAGGTCTGGGCCGATGTCGCCGCCAATGGCGTCACCGAGAAAGAGCTTGAGGCGGCCAAGACCTACCTTACCGGCTCCTATCCCCTGCGCTTCGACGGCAACGGCCGCATCGCCGACATCCTTGTCGGCATGATGGCCGAGGGGCTGCCCGCGTCCTACGTCAACGACCGCAACAGCTACGTCGAGGCGGTGACGCTGGACGATGTAAAGCGGGTGGCCAAGCGCCTGATGACGCCCGATGCCTTGCGCTTCGTGGTGGTCGGCAAACCTGTCGGGCTTGAGACCACGAACTGAGGCGCCCATAGCCGAATCTCCGCAGGCATGCTAACTCTGGTAGCATGAATGCCGAGACCCCCAAGATACTGCCTGAGCGGCCGGTGATCCGGCAGCTTGATGAGTCTGCCGTCAACCGCATCGCGGCGGGCGAGGTGGTTGAGCGCCCGGCTTCTGCGGTCAAGGAACTGGTGGAAAACGCGCTCGACGCCGGGGCGCGGCGGATCGAGGTTGCCTATGCCGATGGCGGCAAGACCCTGATCCGCGTCACCGATGATGGTTGCGGCATGACCGCCGCCGATCTGCCGATGGCGCTGGCCCGGCACGCCACATCGAAGATCGACGGGTCTGACCTTCTGAACATCCGGAGCTTCGGTTTCCGGGGCGAGGCGCTGCCCTCGCTCGGCGCCGTCGGGCGCCTGAAGATCACCTCGCGGGTTCAGGGCGAGGCCGCCGCCGAGATCGCCGTTTCGGGTGGCAGGATGGAGCCCGTGCGCCCCGCCGCGCTCAGCCGTGGCACCGTGGTCGAGTTGCGCGACCTCTTCTACGCCACGCCCGCGCGGCTGAAGTTCCTGCGCTCCGACCGGGCCGAGGCACAGGCGATCCGCGACGCGGTCATGCGGCTGGCGATGGCCGAGCCCTTCGTCGGCTTTACGCTTCGCGATGTCTCCGACGGCGGCGAGGGCCGCGTCCTGCTGCGCGCCGATCCTGAACAGGGCGACCTCTTCCCCGCGCTCTCTCGTCGGCTCGCCACGCTGATCGGCAAGGACTTTGCCGACAATGCGCTGGCCATCGACGCGGAACGCGAAGGGCTGCGGCTGACGGGCTATGCGGCGCTGCCGACTTACTCGCGCGGCGCGGCGGTGGAGCAGTTCCTCTTCGTCAACGGTCGCCCGGTGCGCGACAAGCTCCTCCTGGGCGCGCTCCGGGCGGCCTATGCCGATGTGCTGTCGCGTGACAGGCATCCGGCCGCCGTCCTCAACCTCATCTGCGATCCCGAAAGGGTGGATGTGAACGTCCACCCGGCCAAGGCCGAGGTGCGGTTCCGCGAGCCGGGGGTGGCGCGCGGCCTCATCGTTTCGGCGCTTCGCCATGCGCTGGCGGAAGCGGGGCATCGGGCGTCCTCAACCGTGGCCGGGGCAACGCTTGGCGCGATGCGGGTGCCGCAGGCGCCGCGCATCTACCAGATGGACCGCCCCTCGCAATCCGCTCTCCACATGGCCTATGCCGCGCAGGCGCCACTTGCCCCCGGTTTCGCCGATGCCAGCGCCCGGTTCGAACCTGCGCCTGCACCGATGCCGGTTGAAGCCACCGATCACCCCCTCGGCGCTGCCCGCGCGCAAGTCCACGAAAACTACATCATCGCCCAGACCGAAACCGGCATCGTCATCGTCGACCAGCATGCCGCGCATGAGCGGCTGGTCTATGAACGTCTGAAGCGCCAGCGGAATGAGACCGGCATCGCCGCGCAGGCGCTCCTGATCCCGGACATCATCGATCTGTCGCCGGGCGATGCGGCGCTCCTCCTCGAACACGCCGAAGCGCTCGCCGCCCTTGGCCTGACCGTCGAACCCTTCGGCGGCGGTGCCGTCGCCGTGCGCGAAACCCCGGCGCTGCTGGGCGAGGTCAATGCCGCCGCCCTGATCCGTGACATCCTTGATGAACTCCACGACCTCGGCTCCAGCCAGCGCCTGCAATCCCGCATCGACGCGGTCCTCAGCCGCATGGCCTGCCACGGCTCTATCCGCTCCGGCCGGCAGATGCGGCCCGAGGAGATGAACGCGCTTCTCCGCGAAATGGAGGCGACGCCGCTGTCGGGCCAGTGCAATCACGGGCGGCCGACCTATGTGGAACTGAAGCTTTCCGATATCGAGCGGCTTTTCGGGCGGACATGATCACGATCTACGGCCAGACTTACTCAATTGACGATCCAAGGGTGCTTGCGGCCCTCGGGGCGGCGGGGCTTGTCCTCCTGCTCTTCATCCTCCTGATCGTCACCCTGCGCGCGGCCTCCCGCTCCGCCCGCACGACCGAGCCCTTGGCCTACCACCTCAGCCAGCTTGGCAACCGGGTGCAGATGCTCTCGGACGGGCAGCAGCAGCTTTCCGGCGGCCTGACCCATGTGTCAGAGGCGCAAGCGGCCTCGCAGGCCCGCGTCCTGCATCTGATGGAACAGCGGCTGGCCGAAGTGTCGCGCGGGATGACGGAAAGCCTGCAAGGCACCGCCACGCGCACGGCGCGGTCGCTCGGCGACCTCCAGCAGCGGCTTGAGACTATCGACAAGGCGCAGTCGAATATCGAGAAGTTGTCGGGCGATGTGCTCAGCTTGCAGGATATCCTCTCGAACAAGCAGACGCGCGGTGCTTTCGGGGAGATTCAGCTGAACGACATCGTCAGGAAGGCGCTGCCGCCCGATTCCTTCACCATGCAGGCGACGCTGTCGAACGGACGGCGGGCCGATTGCCTTGTCCACCTGCCGAACCCGCCCGGCCCCATCGTCATCGATTCCAAGTTTCCGCTTGAGGCCTATGAGGCGCTGCGCCGGGCGGAAAACCAGTCGCAGCTGATCGAGGCGCAGCGGATGCTCAGGATTGCCGTCCGGAGCCATATCAAGGCGATCGCCGAGCGCTACATCCTTGATGGCGAAACCGCCGATGGCGCGCTGATGTTCCTGCCCTCGGAAGCGGTCTATGCGGAACTCCACGCGAACTTCCCCGAGCTTGTGCGCGAAGGCTTCGATGCGCGGGTCTGGATCGTTTCGCCCACGACCTGCATGGCGACGCTGAACACGATGCGCGCGGTCCTGAAAGATGCGCGGATGCGCGAACAGGCGGGGGCGATCCGCTCGACCCTGCGCCAGTTGCATCGCGATGTGGAGCTTGTGGTGGAGCGGGTGGAGAAGCTTTCCACCCATTTCCATCAGGCGCGGAGCGATCTTGACGGCATCACAACGGCCGCAGAACGGGCTGGCAAGCGCGCCGCCCGGCTCGACAACTTCGATTTCGAGGAACTCGCACCCGAGGACGAACGCCCGCGCGTGGTGCCGCTGACCAAGCCCTGACGGGCAGTCACCCAGCGCAGCGCTTGGCAGCCTCGTCGAGCGCTGCCGAAATGCCGCTCAGCGAGAAGGTGTCGGCCGTCTGGGTGCCGCGTGCCGACCGGGCGGTCAGCACCGCGCTCGACCCGGCTCGCATTGCGGCGATGATCTTCGCGTCATCATCCTTCGACCCAGCCCAGGCCCACTCGCCATCGCTGAAAAGGTCGAACTTGGTTCCGCCGATGTCGAGGCCCACGGTGGATCCGCCGGCAAAGGGATAGCCGCCGTTGAAGGACACTTCGCCCTGACCGCCGGGGCGGTAGGTCACGAAAAGAAGGATATCGCCGCGCCGGACCGAGGTCGCCTTGCCGTCCTTGGTGTTGACGGTTTCCTTCGGCGCCGAGACGCCCCAGCATTCCTTCGGTGTATCGCCGGAAGCCTCCTCGACGAAGACGCTCCAGTCGGTTTCCGCCGCGACCCGGTTGGTCGAAACCTGTGCCAATGCCCCCGAGGCGATGCCCATCGTCAGAACCGTGGCGCTGAACGCGCGCAGAATTACCGATGCCATCTGAGCTGCTCCCTTTGACCGTCTCGCCTCAAGCATCCCGCCCGCTTGCCTTCACACGGCATTTTGGGTGGCGGGGCGCTTCATCACTCGCTATCGGTGTCATAACGCGAATTCGCGTGCAGGGAAAAGCCCCGGCAGCGGAAAATCGCGCAACAGTGAGGGTGACTTGGCTGCTGTACCAATGATCGAACTCTGGCGTGGCGGGATACTGGAAAGCGTCCATGCCGGTCATGCGGTGATCTGCGACGAAAAGGGCGAGGTCGTCGAAGCCTGGGGCGACCCCGAGGCGGTGATCTTTCCGCGCTCCTCATGCAAGATGCTTCAGGCGCTGCCGCTTATCGAAAGCGGCGCGGCGGAACGCTTCGGCCTGACGGAGGCGCAGCTGGCGCTGGCCTGCGCCAGCCACAATGGCGCGCATATCCATACCGACGCCGTGGCGCGCTGGCTGGATGGCATCGGCCTTGCCGAGCCCGATCTGCGCTGCGGCCCGCAGATGCCCGACGATCCGCCGGCGCGGAAGGAACTGACCTGTTCCGACACTTCGCCCTGCCAGTTGCACAACAACTGTTCCGGCAAGCACGCGGGCTTCCTGACCCTGACCAAGCATCTCGGCGCCGGGCTGGAATATGTTGAACCCGGCCATGCCGTGCAAAAGGCCGTGCGGACGGCGTTCGAAGAGGTGACGGGCGAGGCCTCGCCCGGCTACGGCATCGACGGTTGTTCCGCCCCGAACTTCGCCACCTCGGTTCACGGGCTGGCGCGGGCGATGGCGGCCTTTGCTTCGGCCAACCCAGATGGCAATGCGCGCGACCGCGCAGCCTCGCGGCTGTGGCGGGCGATGGCGGCCTACCCCGAGCTGGTCGCGGGTGAAGGCCGGGCCTGCACCAACCTGATGCGGGCGATGGGCGGCAAGGTCGCGGTCAAGACCGGGGCCGAGGCGGTTTTCGTGGCCATCCTGCCGGAACAGAAGCGCGGCATCGCGCTGAAGATCCTCGACGGCGGCACCCGCGCCTCGGAAGCGGCGATCACATCGCTTCTGGTGCGGCTCGGCGCGCTTGAGGCCGGGCATCCGGTCGTCGCACAGTACCTGACCGATCCGATCCGCAGCCGCCGCGGCATCATCGCGGGCGCAACTCGCCTGGCACCGGGTTTCGCCTAAGTTTCAGAGCATCTGCCAGATCAGGCGAAGCGCCATCGCGGTTGAAGTGACGACGAGCAGCGGCTTGATGAGCCGCGACCCGAGCCGCATGGCCATATGGCTGCCGATCTGGGCGCCAATGACCTGCGTCACGGCCATGGCGAGGCCAAGCCCCCAGAGCGGCGCCCCGCCAATTGCGAAAGCGGTCAGCGAGCCGACGTTCGACGAGAAGTTCAGAAGCTTCGTATGCGCCGTCGCCTTCAGGATGCCGTGGCCTGCCAACATGACGAAAGCGATCATGTAGAACGACCCGGCGCCCGGGCCGACAAGGCCGTCATAAAGCGCGATCAGCGGAACGGCGGTTATGGCGAAGGCGGCAGGCCCGATGCGCTGGTGCCGGTCGGCATCGGACAGGCCGGGCTTCAGCGCGAAGAAGAGCGCGACCGCGATCATCACGCCGGGCAGGATCAGCCGCAGCGCCGCGGTCGGGATGTAGGGGACAAGCTGCGACCCCGCAAAGGCGGCGGCGAAGGCGATCAGCGCGGGCCGGATCTGGGTCCGGAGATCGACATGGCCGCGCCTGGCATAGGCAATGGCCGCCGTCCCCGCGCCGAAGGTGCCTTGCACCTTGTTGGTGGCAAGCGCCTGCACCGGGGGTATCCCAGCCAGAAGCAGCGCCGGAATGGTGATAAGGCCGCCGCCCCCGGCAATCGCATCGACAAAGCCCGCAAAGCAGGCTGCGGTGAGGAGAAGGGCTATCGTCTCCCAGGGCAGCGCGATGATGAGGTCGGTCACGCCGCGAAATCCTCGACGGCATAGCCCTGGATGTAAAGCAGCGCGGTCAGGTCGCCGTGGTTGATCCGAATATCGCACTGCGCGGCGACTGCAGGCTTGGCATGAAGCGCCACGCCCGCCCCGGCAAGGTTCAGCATGCCAAGATCGTTGGCACCGTCGCCGACCGCCATCACCTCGGCATGGGTCAGACCAAGCAGCGCGCTGATTTCCTTCAGCGCGGCGATCTTCGCCTCGCGCCCGAGGATCGGGCGGTCGACATCGCCGGTCAGGTGGCCATCCTTGGCCAGAAGCGTGTTGGCGCGGTTTTCATCGAAGCCGAGCGCCCCGGCGACAGCCTCGGTAAAGGCGGTGAATCCGCCCGAGACCAGCGCCGCATAACCGCCATTGGCCTTCATCGTCGCAATCAGCTCGCGGCCACCCGGCGTGAAGGTGATGCGCTTTTCCAGCACCTCACCGATGACGCTTTCCGGCAGGCCTTTCAGAAGGCCGACCCGTTCGATGAGCGCGCCCTCGAAGTCCAGCTCGCCATTCATCGCCCGCGCGGTGATCGCGGCGACGCGAGGGCCGACGCCGGCCATGTCGGCAAGCTCGTCAATGCATTCCTGCCCGATCATGGTCGAATCCATGTCGGCGAGCAGCATCTTCTTCCGCCGCCCCTCGGCCCCTTGCACGACAAGATCGAAGCCCATCCCCTGATAACCTTCCCAGGCCTCCCAACGGTTGTCGGGGATAAACGGCAGCGAAAACTCCGCCGCAATACCGGGATTGAGCCAGCGCACATCGCCGCCGGCCCAGGCATCGCGCAGGGCCTCGACCGCCGCCCGGTCAAGATCGGCGCGGGTGGGATTGGCGAGGAGAGTTGCGATGAACATGGAGTGCGATCCGCAGATTCTGGGCGTTCGGTCACGCTCTATTCGGAAGCCGCGCGTGAGGCCAGCGTGATCCGCCGCTCAGGCCAGCGGCAGTCGCTGGCCATGGTCGAAAACCCGCGTCCATGCGTGGACCGCCCATGATTTTCGCAGCCCCGTGGCGAAAAGCGGGTCGCGGCGAATGAGGTCTTCGACCTCCGCGAGGCTTTCGGCCTCGACGATCCAGAGGCCACCCGCCGGCTGTCCATCGCCGTCGCGCAGGGGGCCGGCCGACAGAAGCTGTGGCGCGGCGCTTTCAAGGAAGTCGAGATGGGCGGGCATGTTCTTTATGCGCAGGCCGGGGTCGGCGTCGGGGGCGTCTTCGAAAAGAATGATGTATCGCATTGGGGTCTCCTTTCTCCCGGCAGACTGTCACGGCAAAATTGCCGGTTGAATGCGGGACAATGCAGCCACATCCTGCGGAAATGCAGCATCTCGACTGGGACCAGCTCCGCTTTCTTCTCGCCGTTGCGCGGACGGCCAGTTTTTCCGGCGCGGCACGGCATCTGGGGGTGGATGCAACCACGGTCGCGCGCCGGATTCGCGCCTTGCAGGACCGTCTCGGTGCGACTCTCCTTGCTCGCGCCGAGGAAGGAAGCCTGCGGCTGACGCCGCTTGGCCAGACCGTGGCCGTCCATGCCGAACGGATCGAGGCAGAGGTTCTGGGCGTCGGCTATGCGGCGGGAAAGGGCAGCGCGCCCGTGCTTGGGATCGTGCGCCTGACCGCCGTGCCGATCCTAGCCAATCGCCTGATCGTGCCGTGCCTGCCGGGATTCCTTGCGGCCAATCCCGGGCTGGGCGTTGACCTTGTCGCCGATGCCCGCAACCTCAACATCACGCGCCGCGACGCCGATCTCGCACTGCGTTTTGCCCGGCCTTCGGGCGGCGGGGAAGGGCTTTGGACCCGCGCGTTGGGGAAGGTCGCCTACGGCCTGTTCGGCGCCGCCGGCCTTGGCCCCGATGGCGCCTTCATCACCTATGGCGAGGAGTTGGGCCACCTGCCGCAGGCCCGCTGGCTTGAGGCGCGCATCAGGGCCGGGGGTCGGCGCGCGCCGCTCAGGGTCAGCGATGCCGCGACAGCGCTTGAGGCCGCCGCAGCCGGGTTGGGCCTGACGCTTTTGCCCCGTGCCATCGCGGCAGCGGACGCGCGGCTTGCCGAACACGGGCACGAGCCCGGTCTTTTGTCGCGCGAGGTCTGGATCATCGGCCATCGCGACCAGCGCGGCCTTGCCCGCAGCCGTGCCGTCGTCAATTTCCTTTCCGGGCTATTCGGCGGGTCGGACCGGCAAGGTTTCCGATAGTGAACATGACCGTCGCATTTCATCCCTGGAACGCCGGTTCCAGGCAGTTTTCCCGCTTGCGGGGCAAGCCGCGCCCGGATATTCCCGGCGGCGGGACACCCCTCCCCAACGAGGGGCGTATATCTGGAAGGATACCAGCAATGGTGACGACGCTACCGGCTGCGCGGCCGGCAAATCCGCGCTTCTCTTCGGGCCCCTGCACGAAGATCCCCGGCTTCTCCCTTAACATGCTTGAAGATGCGCCGCTTGGCCGGTCGCATCGCGCCGCCATCGGCAAGGCGAAGCTGAAAGAGGCGATCAGCCTTACCCGCGAAATTCTGGGCGTTCCGGCGGAATACCGCATCGGCATCGTCCCCGCTTCTGATACCGGCGCCGTAGAAATGGCGCTCTGGTCGCTTCTCGGCGCCCGCCCGGTTGAGATGCTGGCCTGGGAAAGCTTCGGCGAAGGCTGGGTGACGGATGTCGTCAAGCAACTGAAGCTCGATGCGAAAGTTCAGATCGCTGCCTATGGCGAGATCGTCGATTTTGCCACGGTGGATTTCGACCGTGACGTGGTCTTCACCTGGAACGGCACCACCTCCGGCGTGCGGCTGCCGAATGGCGACGCGATCCCGGCGAACCGCGCCGGTCTCACCATCTGCGACGCGACCTCCGCCGCCTTCGCGATGGAGCTGCCGTGGGACAAGCTCGATGTCACCACCTTCTCCTGGCAGAAGGTGCTGGGCGGCGAGGGCGCGCATGGCGTCCTGATCCTCAGCCCCCGCGCGGTCGAGCGGCTGGAAAGCTACGTGCCCGCCTGGCCCCTGCCGAAGATTTTCCGGCTGACCTCCAAAGGCAAGCTGATCGAGGGCATCTTCGAGGGCGAGACGATCAACACCCCGTCGATGCTTTGCGTCGAGGATTACCTTGTCGCGCTGAAATGGGCCGAGGGGCTGGGCGGGCAAAAGGCGCTGATCGCGCGGGCCGAGGCGAATGCCAAGTTGATCGCGGATTTCACCGCCACGCGCGGCTGGATCGCGAACCTTGCCGCCGATCCGGCGACGGCCTCGACAACGAGCGTCTGCCTGAAGTTCACCGATCCGCGCATCAAGGACGGCGCGGCCTTCGCCAAGGCCGTGGCCAAGCGGTTGGAAACGCAAGGCGTGGCGCTCGATGCCGGCTCTTACCGCGATGCGCCTCCGGGCCTGCGCATCTGGTGCGGATCGACGGTCGAGACGGCGGATGTCGCGGCTCTGATGCCCTGGATCGAATGGGCCTTCGAGGCCGAGATCGAGGCGCAGGCCAAGGCGGCCTGACCGCTTTCGTAGGATGGGCAATATTGCCCATCCTACCCCAAACTCCCCCGAAGGACTCCCATCATGGCTCCCAAAGTTCTCGTCTCTGACGCCCTTTCCGAAACCGCCGTCCAGATCTTCCGCGACCGCGGGGTCGAGGTCGATTACCTGCCCGATCTCGGCAAGGACAAGGACAAGCTTCTTGAGGTGATCGGCCAGTATGACGGCCTCGCCATCCGTTCGGCCACCAAGGTCACCGAAAAGATCCTCGCCGCCGCGCCCAACCTCCGCGTCATCGGCCGCGCCGGAATCGGCGTCGACAATGTCGATATTCCGGCCGCGTCGAAGAAGGGCGTGATCGTGATGAACACGCCCTTCGGCAATTCGGTCACCACCGCCGAACATGCCATCGCGATGATGTTCGCCGTTGCCCGGCAACTGCCGGAGGCTTCGGTCTCCACCCACGACGGCAAGTGGGAAAAGAACCGCTTCATGGGGGTCGAGCTGTTCAACAAGACGCTTGGCGTCATCGGCGCCGGCAATATCGGCGGCATCGTCTGTGACCGGGCGCTGGGCCTTCACATGAAGGTCGTGGCCTATGATCCCTACCTGAGCGAGGAACGCGCCAAGCAGATGGGTGTCACCAAGGTCGAACTGGAAGAACTTCTCCATCGCGCCGATTTCATCACGCTCCATGTGCCCCTGACCGACAAGACCCGCAACATCCTGTCGAAGGAAAACATCGCCAAGGCGAAGAAGGGCGTGCGCATCATCAACTGCGCCCGTGGCGGTCTTGTCGATGAGGCAGCACTTGCCGAGGCGCTGAAGGCAGGCCATGTCGCTGGCGCCGCTTTCGACGTCTTCGAGGTGGAGCCTGCGACGGCCTCGCCGCTCTTCCATCTGCCGAATGTCGTCGTCACCCCGCACCTTGGAGCATCGACCACAGAAGCGCAGGAGAACGTGGCGCTGCAGGTGGCCGAGCAGATGTCCGACTACCTGTTGACCGGGGCGGTGCAGAACGCGCTCAACATGCCCTCGGTCACCGCGGAGGAAGCCGCCGTCATGGGGCCGTGGCTGAAGCTTGCCCAGCATCTTGGCGCCTTCGCCGGCCAGATGACGGATGAGCCGATCAAGGCGATCAACATCCTTTACGACGGGACGGTCGCGAAGATGAACCTGCAGGCGCTGAACTGCGGGGCCATCGCCGGGATCATGAAGGCCACCAACCCGGATGTGAACCTCGTCTCCGCGCCCATCGTGGCCAAGGAACGCGGCATCCAGATCTCAACCACGCAGCAGGAGAAGAGCGGCGTCTTCGACGGCTATATGAAGCTGACCGTGGTAACGGACAAGCGCGAAAGGTCCATCGCAGGGACGGTCTTTTCCGACGGCAAGCCGCGCTTCATCCAGATCAAGGGCATCAATATCGACGCCGAGATCGGGGCGCATATGCTCTATACCACCAATGACGACATCCCCGGCATCATCGGCACGCTTGGCAACACCATGGGCGAGGCGGGCGTGAACATCGCCAACTTTACCTTGGGCCGGTCGGGCGTCGGCCGGGATGCGATCGCGCTTCTTTACCTTGACGAGGCCATCGCTCCGGAAGTCATCCGCAAGCTTGAGGCGACGGGCAAGTTCAACCAGGTGAAACCCCTGGTCTTCGACGTGGCCTGAAGATTGGCTGACCGCCGACAAATCTGAAACCGACAGGCGGGCGTCGCGCCCGGCTGCGCGGTTTTCAGGGGCGCGCCACATCCTGCCCCGATCAGTCAGTTGGGGGGAACGATGTATCCGGTCGACGTCAGGCGCATGCTGGGGCAACTGGCGGATATCTACCGTGCCGAAGACCGCGCAGAGGCGCAACGGACGGCGCGGGAGCTTTTGTCGGCTCCCCTCGTTCAGCCGTTCCGTCAGCGCCCCGCCCATCCCCATGACGCGCTGATCCGCCAGACGCTTGGCACATCCGTGCATCCCGCCGCCGCCGCAATTCTCGCGGCGAACGACCATGTGCCCTGGGGCGGCAATCCGGTCTCCGACCAGACGCCGGCATGGATCAAGGATATGTGCGCGATTGCCGAGATCATGGGGCCGGATGGGCCGATCCATGCGCCGGACCTGCGGCTTGGGCTGCTGTTTGTCCGGGCCGGGCGTTACTATCCGCTTCACAATCACGATGCGGATGAGACCTATGTGATGCTCGCCGGTGAGGCGCTCTGGACCGCAGGCGACGATATCAGGACGCGGTCCGCTGGCGAGATGATCCATCACCCAAGCCTGATGCCGCATGCCTTTCGCGCAGGCCCCGAGGGCTTCGTCGCCCTCTATCGCTGGAGCGGCGACATCAACACAGTCTCCTATGCCTTCCTCGACGACCCGGCCAGTTCATGATGGGACTGGGTAGGTAACCGCTCCGCCCGGCCCCACGACCGCCCCCGGCGTCAGAATCGCAGGGACAAGGCGGCCGCCCTCCATGATGTGAAAGACTGTCTCGCCCCGTGCGAGCAGCCAGTCGGCGACGATGCGGCGATGGCAGCGCCACCAGACGGCTTCGGCGCACATGACGGCGGTGACCCGCCGCTCTCCCTCAGCCCGAAGATGCGCGAAGCCGGCGTGGAACGGCGGGGTCAACGCATAGTCGGCATAGTTGTGAAAGCTGCGGCTCTGCCAGAGGCCGTTGACCTCGGGCGGCACGTCCTTGACGCGCTTCCTCAGCCCGCCAAGCGCCGCGATATGCTCATAGCCGATCTGCCGTGGCGCCAGAGCGGCGGCAAGCCCTTCGCCGTTGAACTGCGGATTGGCGCGGGTCATCGGAAACGACCTGATGTCAGCGAGGTTCCCGACATGGGGCCCGGCCAGGAGGCGGATGAAATCGCCAAGGCTGCGGTTGGAATGACCGATGGTGTAGAAGGGCAGCGCCATCCCCGATCCTTGCCGCAATTCCAGCCGCTTTCAGTTCAGAGTAGACCTTTCGCCGCCCTTGTCCAAATCCCGTAGATGCCGCATTGCGGCAGAAACCCGCATTGGCTAGGCTCGCGGCGAAACGACGCAGGGGCAGGACATGAGGATCTACGCAATAGGTGATGTTCATGGCCAGCTTGAAAAGTTGCGCGAGGTTCACGCGCTGGTCAGAGCCGACTTTGCGGCGTCAGCCCACCCCGGCGCCGAGATTGTCCATGTCGGCGATCTCGTGGATCGTGGCCCGGACAGCCGAGGGGTTATTTCCTATCTAATCGACGGCATCGCGGCGGGGGAGCCCTGGGTGGTGCTGAAGGGCAATCACGACCGGATGTTCGAAGGCTTCATGGGCGATCCCGATTACCACGATCCGTGCCTGCGCCCCGACCTTTACTGGAGCCATCCGCGGCTTGGTGGCGATACAACGCTTGCCTCCTACGGTGTTCATGGCGCGGGAGAGCGGTTGTTCTTCGACCTCCATGACGATGCCATCAGGAACGTACCGGAGGCTCACCGCGCCTTCATCCGCGCGCTGCCGCTCATGCACCGGGTTCCGGGCCTCGCCTTTGTCCATGCCGGCATCCGCCCAGGTGTGCCGTTCGAGGAGCAGACGGAGGATGATCTCCTCTGGATCAGGCAGGGTTACCTCGACGATTCCCGTGATCATGGCGTGCTGATCGTCCACGGCCACACGCCGGTGGAGGCGGTCACCCACTATGGCAACCGGCTGAACATCGACACCGGCGCAGGCTATGGCCGCGCCCTGAGCGTGGTGGTGATCGAGGGTAGTCAAGTCTGGCAACTGACGCCGGCGGGGCGCGTGCCGGTGGTTCCGGCGTGAAACAGCGGGCGCATGGCCTAAGGCGGTTCTTCGCGCCCGCGACAATTCTCAGTTTCCCCCGCCTGGTGACCTATCAGGTCGCCCATCCGGCCTGGACACTTCCCGACCTGAAGGTCGCGGTCGTGGCCGACCTGCATGTCTGCCGCCCGTGGACGCCGCTTTCACGGGTCGAGGGGATCGTGAAGGCTGTCAATGAACTTGGCACCGATCTGATCCTGCTGCCGGGCGATTTCCTGATGGACCGCAAGCTCCCCGGTATTCAGGAGCCTGCCGCCCGCATCATCAACCGGCTGCAAGCCCTCACCGCGCCGCTCGGCGTCGCTGCCGTCCTTGGCAACCACGACTGGTGGGACTGCCGCCTGTCCCGGCAGAGCGGTTTCGCCCGGAACTCCGTCGCCGAGGCACTGGAGGGGAGCGGTATTCACCATCTGCCGAACCGGGCGCTTGAACTTCAGCACGGGGGTGGCCGCTTCTGGTTGGTGGGTATCGACAGCCAGGGTGCCCGCAAGCACCTGCGCCAACCCGGTTTCCACGATCCTGAGGCTGCCTTCGAAGCCGTGCCGCCCGGCGCGCCCGCGATCCTGATGGCGCATGAGCCGGATTACTTCGCCCGGGGCGATGCCCGCGCCTTCCTGCAGATCAGCGGCCATACCCATGGCGGGCAGGCCAACCTTCTCGGCTGGCGGCCCATGACCCCCTCTGCCCATGGCGGTCGCTACGCCTGGGGTCACAAGCGCGAGGAGGGGCGGCACCTGATCGTCTCGGGCGGGGTCGGCTATTCCGGCTTGCCGCTGCGTCTTTTGCAACCGCCGGAGATCGTTGTGGTAACGGTCACGCGCGCCGACTAACCTTTCTTGCTATTCAAAGGAGGTTCGATGATGAGCGACGATATCGTGATCCTGTCGGGTGCGCGCACCGCAATCGGCACATTCGGCGGCAGCCTTTCCGGCATGGCGCCGATCGACACGGCGACCGTGGCCGCCAAGGCGGCGATGGAGCGGGCCGGGGTCGAGCCCACGCAGATCGGCCATGTCGTCTTTGGCCATGTCATCAACACCGAGCCGCGCGACATGTACCTGAGCCGCGTCGCGGCAATGCAGGCGGGTATTCCGAACGGCACGCCGGCGATGAACGTGAACCGCCTCTGTGGCTCGGGCGCGCAGGCCATCGTTTCGGCCACGCAGTCGCTGATGCTGGGCGATGCCGACTTCGCGCTCGCCGGTGGCGCCGAAAGCATGAGCAAGTCGCCCTATGCGCTTCCCGCCGCGCGTTTTGGCCAGAAGATGGGCGATACGAAGGCCGTCGACATGATGACCGGCGCGCTGACCTGTCCCTTCGGCACCGGCCATATGGGTGTGACGGCGGAGAATGTGGCGAAAGAGCATGGCATCACCCGCGCGGCGCAGGATGCCTTTGCGCTCGAAAGCCAGAACCGGGCCGCGAGGGCCATCTCCGAGGGGCGGTTCAAGGATCAGATCGTCGCGGTCGAGATTTCCTCGCGCAAAGGGCCGGTGCTTTTCGACACCGACGAGCATCCGAAGGCGACGAGTGCCGCGGCGCTGGCCGGGCTGAAGACAGTGTTCCAGAAGGACGGCACGGTGACGGCGGGCAATGCCTCCGGCATCAATGATGGTGCTGCGGCGCTGGTGCTGGCGCGGGCTTCGGCGGCGGAGAAGGCCGGGCTGAAACCCCGCGCCCGCATCCTCGGCTATGCCCATGCCGGAGTCCGGCCCGAGGTCATGGGCATCGGCCCGGTTCCCGCGGTGCAGGCGCTGATGCACCGCACGGGCCTCAAGGTCGCGGATTTCGACGTGATCGAATCGAACGAGGCCTTCGCGGCGCAGGCGCTGGCGGTGTCGAAAGAGCTGGGCTTCGATCCGGCGAAGGTCAACCCGAATGGCGGCGCCATTGCCCTTGGACATCCGGTCGGCGCAACCGGGGCGCTTATCACGGTGAAGGCGCTTTACGAGCTGGAGCGGACCGGCGGGCGGATCGGCCTCATCACCATGTGCATCGGCGGCGGTCAGGGCATCGCCATCGCCATCGAGCGGATCTGAGGGGGACCGGCTCGGGGGGCATCGAGCCCCCGCTCGCCGGGCGCTCCGCGCGGGGGGTATTTCAGCAACGAAGAAGCTCAAGGGGAAAGTGTGACGGTCGTCGTCGCGCTTTGCCCCTTGGCGTCGATCACCGAGAGGCTGAGGTAGCCGGCGCCGGGTGCGGGGATCGACGCCTCGCGCGCGCGGCCGGCAAGGATGACCGGCTTGCCATTGGCAAGCCAGGTGAAGGGCGGGGTGCCGCCCCGGACCTTGAGCGGGAGGTTGCCGGAGGCTTCGATCCGGGCGCCGTCGGGCGGGAAGGCGACCTCTGGTCCTTCGGCGAGTTTTTCGACGGCCACCCCGCGCGGGCGGAAGTGCCGCAGGGGCTGCGGCAGGCGAGCGTTGGGCAGGATCAGGGTCGAAGGCGGCGGTGGCGGCAGGGGGTCGGCCACGGGTTTCAGGCGCTGGAAGGCCTCGAAGAGGATTGGCGCGGCAAGCTCTCCACCGAAGGCGCCGGGTACCGGGGCGCCGTCGGCGCGGCCCATCCAGACGCCCGCGACATGGCTGCCGTCGAAGCCGAGAGCCCAGGCATCGCGAGAGCCGTAGCTGGTGCCGGTCTTGTAGGCGATGCGCCCGGCGGGGGCGTTCGGCGGCGGTGCGAGGCCGGCGAGGATGTCGGCGGCAAGCCAGGCGGCTTCCGTCGAGAAGAGGCGCTGGCCCACGGGGCGGGGCGCGCCGGCGAGGGGCGAGAGCCGGACGGGATCGCCGAGGCGGGCAAGGGCGGCGTAGCTTTGCACCAGATCGGAGAGGCTGATGCCAAGTCCGCCGAGCGCCACGGCTAGGCCGGTCTTGTCGCCCGGCACCACCGGCTCGGCGCCAGCGCGGCGCAGGGTCGAGACGAGACGCGCGGGGCCGAGCGCTTCGGTCAGGCTGACGACGGGAATGTTGAGCGAGAGTTGCAGCGCCTGCCGCACCGGTATCGTGCCGCGGAACTGCCGGTCGAAATTTTGCGGCGCGTAGGTGCCGAAGGCGACGGGGCGATCCTCGATCAGGGTTTCGGGGTGGGCGAGGCCGTCGTCGAAGGCGAGCGCATAGACGAAGGGTTTCAGCGTCGAGCCGGGGGACCTCAGCGCCCGCGTCATGTCGACGAAGCCGGCGCGGCGGTCATCGGTCCAGTCCGGTGAGCCGACCGAGGCGAGGATTTCGCCGGTTCTGTGATCCGCGACGACCAGCGCGAGCGACAGGCGGTCGCCCTGCGCGGCGACGGCGCGGGCGGCGAGCGCTTCCAGCGCGCGTTGCAGGCGGGCGTCGATAGTCGTCGCGATCCGGGGCGACAGCGGGTCTTCGGCGCGGAGGCGGGCGGCGAGATGCGGGGCGAGCGCGGGGAAATCGCGGCGCGCGTGCGGGATCGCTTCGCGCCTTGCGGCATCGGCGCGGTCTTCGGTCAGGGTGCCGTGTGCTTTCATCGCGGTCAGCACACGGTCGCGGGCGGCTTCGGCGGCTTTCGGGAAGCGATCCGGGCGGCGGGTTTCGGGTGACTGGGGCAGCGCCACCAGGAAGGCGGCTTCCGCCGGTGTCAGGCGGCGCGGCTCCTTGCCGAGCCAGGCGAGGCTCGCGGCACGGATGCCTTCGAGATTGCCGCCATAGGGGGCGATGCGGAGGTAGAGGTTCAGGATTTCCGTCTTGGAGAGCCGCTGCTCCAGAGCTAGTGCGACCCTTATCTGGCGGATCTTGCCGGAAAGCCGCCCGGTGCCGCTGTCTTCCAGAAGCCGCGCCACCTGCATGGTCAGGGTCGAGCCGCCCGAGACGATGCGCCCTGCCGCCAGCGATTGCAATCCGGCGCGGAAAAGGGCACGGAGGTCGACGCCGGGGTGGTCCTCGAAGCGGCGATCCTCATAGGCGGTGAGCATCTCGGTGAAGAGGGGATCGACCGGGCCGGGGTCGAGCCGCCAGCGGCCGTCGGCGACGGTGAAGGCGCGTAAAAGCGTGCCGTCGCGGGCGGTGACTTCGGTGCCCGTCTCGACGGTCAGCGGCGGCAGGTCGGTGGCGGCGATCCAGTCGTCGAGCCGGTCGCGCGCCATGGCGCCAGCGAACAGCGCCGCCGCGAGCGCGACCGGCAGGCGCCAGGCTTTGCCTCTTCGGGTCATCACTCCGTCACCGCGACCTCGCCGGCGTCGGTCCGGGCGCGGTAGTCGGGGCGGTACATGTCCTCGACCGTTGCGGCGGGCTGGTGGAACCGCCCGGGCGAGATGGCGCGGAGGATATAGGCCAGCCGGAAGGGCTGATCGCTGGTCCAGTCGAGTGCCGCGAGGAAACGGTCCTGCCGGAATTCGGTCATCCGGGTTTCCTCGGTGGTGTCGAGCCAGGAGAGGGCGGCAATGTCGCCGGCGCGGATCAGCGAGGGGTTGTCGATCTCGAACCCGGCGGGCAGGGGATCGCTGACCATCAGCCGCGCCTCGCCATTGCCGTGCGGCGAGACCTCGATCACCGCGACAAGGCGGGTGCCCTGCTTGACGGATGCGATGTCGGCGGGCTCCCCCTCCATCGTGTAGTAGCTGCGGGCGATGGTGTAGCCGCGTCCGCCAGCGGGTTCCGGTTCCGCCGGGACGCCGAAGGTGGTGAGAGTGACGGTGGCGCTTGCCCCGGTGCCGTTGGTGATTGCCTGAGGCGCGGCGGCATCGGCTTCGGCAAGCGCGATCACCGGGCGCTCCGCAGGCGCGCCGTTGACGGTGAAGCCCTTGGCATCGGCGCGGTCGATCAGCGC
The DNA here is from genome assembly GCA_002440625.1 of Rhodobacteraceae bacterium UBA6273. Taxonomy (GTDB): domain Bacteria; phylum Pseudomonadota; class Alphaproteobacteria; order Rhodobacterales; family Rhodobacteraceae; genus Albidovulum. Next base: position 37,592 of record DJUV01000140.1, read on the forward strand.
GTGGGTGGCGAGCAGCGCCCAGGTCGCTTCCTGCGTCGACAGCGGCTTGCCGATCAGGCCGGAGGCGACGGCATCCGACAGGCTTTGGCCGTCGATGGCCGTCGATCCCGCTTCTGACGCAAGCGCCAGAAGTGCGGTCGCATCACGAAGCCGGGTGCCGTAGTCGGCGCTCCAGACCTGATCCTCGGCGGCGGTCTTGCCTGCAGCCACCAATTTCGCGGCTTGACCGAACATCACATCCGCCCGGCGCTGGTCGCCGTAGGAGGCGAGCGCCGCGCCAAGCTGGGCGGCGGCGATGGGCGTGTCAAAGGCTTGGGCCTTCACGTCGGCATAGTAGCGCAGATCACCGATGGCGGCGGCGCCTTCGCGGGCGAGAACCATCAGCGCATAGGCATAGGGTCCGCCCTCGGCATCGAAATCGGGCGCGTAGTTGATCTGGTTCCTGAGGTTGTCGAGCGCGTTGCGGAAGGCGGCATCGGGCACGGCATAGCCCTTGGCGCGGGCACGGCTGAGGAAATCGGTGACATAGGCATCAAGCCAGAGGTCGCCGGAATCGGGATACCAGAGGCCGAAGGCGCCGTTGGCGGACTGGTTGAGCAGAATCTCGGAAATACTCTCCGTCACCCGCTTATTCACATCGCCGTCGTGGCTGACACCGAGCGCGGTGGAGACATCCTCGAAATAAAGAAGCGGCAGCGCCTTGGAGGTGAGCTGTTCGGTGCAGCCATAGGGATAGGCGTCGAGCGTGGCCAAAAGGCCCGGCGCGTCGAGGCGGGCCAGGGGGCCGGCGGCCAGCGTGGCGCGCCCGGTGCCGGGGACGAGCCCGGCGAAGGCGTTGCGGTCAAGCGTGAAGGTGGCACCCGAGGCAAGCTCGAACCGGCTCTGGCGGGCGATTTCCGGGTCATGGGTTTCGACCGGCAGGGTGAGCATCTTGACCAGTTGCTTGCCTGCCGGCGTGGTCAGCGCGACGCGGACGGTGGCAAGGCCTTCCTCGCTCGCGGCGGTGATCGGGACGGAGATCATCGCCTTGCCCTTCTCTGCCAGATCCACGCCCGAGGGCGCGGTGCCAAGCGTCAGCCCATCGGCGGAGACATCAAGGCCATTGCGGCCGGCGGGACCGGAGGCATGGACGATTTCCAGAAGGAGGCGGCTTTCATCGCCTGGCGTCAGGAAGCGCGGGACAGAGGCAGTGACAACCACGGGGTCGCGCACGAGCACCTCGGCCTGCGCCTGGCCGATGGCCGATTTCGACCAGGCCACGGCCATGATCCGGACGGTGCCGTTGAACGAGGGCAGCGCGAATTCGGTGCGGGCGTAGCCATCCGCCCCCACGGTCAGCGGGCCGGAGAAATAGGCCACCAGTTCCTCTGTCGGCGGCGGCGCCTGCATCTTGAGGCCGGTGCCCGCATCACCACCCGAGCGGACGGAACCGGGGGTTCCGTTGCTGCCGTCGATCAGCCGCCCGTAGATGTCGCGGATGCCGACGCCAAGCTTGCGCTGGCCGAAGTAATGCGCTTCGGGGTCGGGCGCGGTGAAGCCGGTCAGGTTCAGGATGCCGAGATCGACGGCAGCGATGGTGGCATAGACGGTATCGCCTTCCGCCACACCTTCCACCTTCAGCGCGACAGGCAGCGGCCCGCGCGGTTCGGCCTCGGCTGGCACCTCCAACGTCGCCGCAAGTTTCCGTTCGCCGGGATCGACTGGCGCATAGGACAGGCCCATGGCGCGGACGGGGGTGCGGCCGGCATCGGCCGACAGCGGGCGGATGACGGAAGCGGTGACATAGGCGCCCGCGCCCCAGTCGTCGGTGACGGCCAGGTCAATGAGGTTTTCGCCGGCCTTGACCGGCACCGCCTTCATGTCGATCAGCCGGTTCGACAGGACGGAGATGAGGGCGATGCCATCGGCGCGCGGCTCGATCCGGACCTTGGCGGTCTCGCCAGGCCGGTAGGCGGCTTTGTCGAGCGTCAGTTCCAGCGTGTCGGGCGTCTTGGCCGCATCGGCGGGGGCGTACCATCCGGCATAAAAAGACACTGCGCTGGCGGAATAGGCGCCATCCGCCGCTTCCACGACCAGTTCGTAATTGCCCCAGTCGACCGGCGCGGCTATGGCCTGCGGCCCCTCGTTGGTCAGGGTGAGATCGCCCGAGGCAACCTCGGCGCGGGTGGTCGTCACCTCCCAGTTCCAGCTGCCGTAAAGGGAATACCACTGGTAGTTCGTTTCAAGCCGGTTCAGCGTCCAGCGGACCTTGCGATCCGCCGGTTTCGCATCGGGGCCGATGGCGATGATCTGGAACCCGGCCTGATCGCCCTGCGGCACCACGCCGCCCTCGAACTCCGTCTTGATGCCGATGACCGGGCTTTCCGGCAGCACCGTGCGGGCGATCTGTCGTTCGACCGGGCGGCCGGAGCCTTCCTTCACGCGGATAGAAACCTGCGCCTCAAGCGGACGATTGGCGCTTTCGCCAAGATCGGGGAGGGCGACGGGAAGTGTCGCCTGCCCGGCATCGTCGGTCATGCCCGCATCGGCAAGCGCGTCTCGCCAGGGCGAGAAGGGCTCGTCATAGCGGCCGAATACATAGCCGGGAAAGGCGTCGAGCTTGTCGAGCGCGGAAAGCCTCAGGTCGCCCTCGACGGCAAGGCCCGCACCCGGCGCGCCGAAGAGATAGCGGGCATCGACGGTCAGGGGCAGCGTTTCCGCCAGACGGGCGGGCGTATCCGGCAGAGCCAAGGTGAAGTCGATCCGCTCGGGCAGGAAGTCTTCGACGAGGAAGCTCTGGGCCGCCAGAATACTGTCTTCCTTCAGGAAGCTTTCGATCCGCCAGGTCCCGCGCGGGGCGTTACCGGCAAGCTCCACACTGACGGCATGCCCACCGGCCCCGGCATCGGGCGCCAGCATCCGGCTGTATTCGACGCCATCTGGCCGCATCAGCCGTACCGTCAGCGGCAGGCCCTCAAGCGCCGCCATCCGGCTGTCGCGGGTCAAGATCGTGGCGTTCACGGTCTCACCAGCGCGGTAGGCGCCGCGATCGGTGGAGAGGAAGACATCCACCGGCGGCGCAGCCTCGCGCCCCGCCACGCCCCGGTCGGACAGGTCGAATTCGGCCTCGGTCAGCGACAGGAAGGCGAAATCGTCGCCCTTGCCGACGGTGACGAGCGCCGGGGCCGCCGCGCCGGTTCCGGCTGTCAGGCCGACGTCGAAGCGGGCATAGCCCTGCGCGTCAGTCTTTGCCGTACCGATCACCGCATTGGCGCGCGAGACGAGGGTGACTTCGGCGCCTTCGACCGCTGCCGCATCCGCAAGCCCCCGCACGAAGACATTGAGACCCTCGCTGCCGCTAAGCGTCGTCAGCCCGAGGTCGGAAATGACGAACCATTGCGTCGCGGGCGGGTGGTCATAGGGGTCAAGCCCCGGCACTGCCGCCTGCAAGGCATAGACGCCAGGCTTTTGGCCCTTCATCACATCGTCCAGCGGCAAAAGCGTGGTCACGTCGCGGTTGACCTCCATCGCGACCGTGCCGGTGCCTTTCCAGACCTCTTCCGCGACATCGCTGCGGAAGGCTTCCGTGGCCCATTGATCGAGCGGGCGGCCGAAGAAATCGGACTGGATTGCGCGCACGAGGTTGCGGTCGGAGACCTTCAGAAGTGTCAGGTCCAGCGTTTCGGCATTCACCGTCTCGACCGGGATGCCGCCCTGGCCGACGCGCGGCAGGACATAGGCGCGGCCGGGGAAGCGGGCGGCGGGCGACCGGTCGCGGACATAAAGTGCAATCTCGGTATCCTTGGCGAGGGTCTGGCCATCCGCAGCCGGCAGGCCTTCGCGGAAGGTGACAGAATAGCGCTTGCCATGCTCCACCCCGCCGACACAGACCTGCCGGCCCGAGGCATCGACGGAAAGACCCTGTTCCGGCAGTTTCACGAAGGTCGCATAGTCGGTCCCTGCTGCGATCAGGTCCTCGGAGAAGGTCGCGCAGATGCGCGGGGAGGCACTATCGCTGTCGACTTGCGTCTCGGCGATGCGAAAGCCGTACTTGCCGATGGCATCGTCCAAAGCCGCCGCCGTATCGTCGCGCGGCTGGAGCGACTGGGCGAGCCGCAGCGCCGGGATCATGTCGCGCCCGCGTTCGGTACGTTCGAAGGCACGGGCCAGCGTGGCAAGCGCCGTGGCCCCGGCGGCACCTCCATCGCTGCGCAGATAGGCGTTGATCGCGGCGGCGGTGGCGCGCCCGGAAAGGCTGCGGCTTTCGCTGTCATCATTTGCCGGGATTGCCAGCATGAGATCGGCGTAGTCCGACCAGATGCCGGCGGCATCCGTCAGGTTGATCGCCGCGCCAGTCAGCCGCGCCGCGCCGCGGAAGTCATTGGCCGCGCGGGCTTGGCTGGCGCGGTCAAGAAGCTCTTCCGCCGTTGCGGTGCCGGTGACATGCTCGGCCGCCATCGCCCCCGCCTGGGCAAGGGCCGCGTCGAAATCCTCTGGGCGGAGGAAGGTCATTTCGCCGGCGCGCGTTGCCGCGCGGGCCGCGGCGCCTGCCTCGGCGGCATGGATCATGCCGGAAAGGGCTCCCTGATAGGGGTCCTGCCGGGTAACTTCGGATTTCAGGAAGCAGGCGTTCGAGCGCGCGTTGAAGGTGAAGGCCTGGCAGGCGTTTTCCGCGATACAGGCGCTTTCGCAGGCCTCGCGCGTGGTGTCGAAGACCGAGGAGAGGTCGGAGCCGTAGAAATCCACATCCTGCAGCAAGACCGCGCGCCGTTCGGGCAGATAGGTCCGGTCCTGCGCCCCGGCGACGGTTGCGGACATCAGGGAAAGGATCAGGGCAAGGCCGGGCGCGCGCATCGGTGTCTCCTTCTGCTGGCTTGGCCATGCTGGCCGCTGCGGACCGGATTCGCAAGCAAGGCGGCTGTTCAACTTTCCTTCACACGGAACGCCCATCCTCCGGTTCACATGCGCGCAGAGGGCAGGATGAACCGGGCTGAGACAGGGTTGAGTTACATCGAGAGGCTCGCCAGGGAACGCCGCGGCAGGCTCGCGGCTGAGCGGCTTCTGGAACAGAAGCAGCGTGAGCTTTTCGCGGCAAATGTCCAGCTTGCCCGCCACGCCCGCGCATTGTCCGAGGAGATCGTGGAACAGCGCCACGGGCTTGAGGTCGCGCGATCCGAGGCAGAGGTCCTGCGCGGCCAGACCTCGGACGCACTGAACGAATTGCAGCGGGCCAACGCTGCCGCCCGCACCGCCGAGCGCCGCCTGTGGGAGGCCCTCGAAACCATCCGCGACGGCTTCGCGTTATTCGACAAGCGGCAGAGGCTGATCGCCGCCAACCGGGTCTACCTTTCGATGATCGGGGAGGAGGAGATGCCGCTGGCGGAGATCGCCTATTCCGACATCGTGACCCGGCTCGCCGAGCGCGCCTTCGCCGGCGCCGCGCCGGAGGTACGGCACGCCTGGCACGAGGCGATGATCGCGCGCATCGCCGGGGATGAGATCGAGCCAAGGGTGATTCATCTTGGCGACGGCCGGCACTTTCGGCTGATGGACCGTCGCGGCACTTTCGGCGATCTCGTCAGCCTCGCCCGCGACATCACCCAGGCCGTGGCGCGCGAGGCCGAGCTGAGCGAGGCGCGCGAAAAGGCCGAGGCCGCAAGCCGGGCGAAGTCTGCCTTCCTTGCCAACATGAGCCATGAGATCAGGACACCGATGAACGGCGTCGTCGGCATGGCGGAGCTTTTGTGCGAAACCGTGCTGACCGACGAACAGCGGCTCTGCGCCGAAACGATTCGCAGTTCGGGCGAGGCGCTTCTGGCCATCATCAACGACGTGCTCGACTATTCGAAGATCGAGGCGCAGCGGCTGAAGCTTTACCCCGAGCCCTTCGATCTCGAACGCTGCCTGCATGAGGTGATCCTGCTCTTGCAGCCATCGGCGCAGGAGAAGGGCATCTCGGTCCTTGCCGATTTCGACCTTTTCCTGCCGACCCGGTTCATTGGCGACCGGGGCCGGGTGCGCCAGATCCTGACTAATCTGCTTGGCAATGCGGTCAAGTTCACCCAGTCCGGTCACGTCCTTGCCCGCGTTGTCGGGATCGAACGGGGCGAGGGCCGGTTCGAGCTGCATATCAGCGTGGAAGATACCGGGATCGGCATCAAGGCCGAGCATCTCGACGCCATCTTCGGCGAGTTCAGCCAGGTGGAAAGCGAATCCAACCGGCAGTTCGAAGGCACCGGGCTCGGTCTTGCCATCACGCGCCAGCTTGTCGATCTGATGGGCGGCACCATGTGGGTGGAAAGCGAGCCGGGGGAGGGGTCGTGTTTCGGCTTCCGCATCATCCTGCCCGCCGCCGAGCCGATCGCGACCGGCATCGCGCCACAGCGTCCGGTCCGCCTGCGCAAGGTCCTTGTCGTCGCCGATGCCCAGATCAGCCGGGCCATCCTGCAACGCCAGCTAGAAACTTTCGGTCTTGCCGTCACCGCCTGCCGCAGCGGGGATGAGGCCCTCGCCGCCCCCGGTGCCGGTGCCGTCGACCTTATCCTCGCTGAGCAGTCGCCGCGCCTCGACGGGGCCGGCTTCGTGCGCGGCCTGCGGGAAAGCGGCATCGCAGCACCGGTCGCGCTGGCGGCGGCGGAAGGCACCACCGCGCCCGACATGCCGGGCGTACATCTGATCGCGCAGCCGGTGTTGCGGAGCGCGCTTTTCCGTTTGCTCGAAGCGCTGTCCTATCCGGCGCTGGCGCAGGGCGGCGGGGACGGGGTGTCACCGGGCGGGGCCCGGCGACCGATGCGGGTTCTTGCCGTCGAGGATAACCGCACCAACCAACTGGTCTTCAGCAAGATGGTGGCCGATCTCGACATCGAGCTTGGCTTTGCCGGCGATGGCCACCAGGCGGTGGCCGAATGGCGCCGCTTCCGGCCTGACCTGATCTTCATGGACATTTCCATGCCCGGCATGGACGGGCGCGAAACCACCGCGGCGATCCGCGCCGCCGAGATGGCGGGCGATCTTGCCCCGGTGCCGATCGTTGCGCTGACCGCCCATGCGCCCGACAGCGATGGAGCCTGGAGTCTCGAGGCTGGGATCGACCGCTGGCTGACCAAACCCCTGAAGAAATCGGCGATCCTGTCGACCGTCCTCGCCTTCGTGCCGGCGGACGCGCGACCGCCGCTTTCCCTCGCCCGGCCCAGTCAGCCCTCGGCGACGATCTGAAGGAAACGCATACCGAAGCGGTCGATCTTTTGGTCGCCAAGTCCACCGATCCGCCCCAGATCGGCCAGCGTCCTCGGCCGCGCCTCGGCGATGCGGCGCAGCGTCGAATGGGTGCAGGAGAGATGCTTGCCGGTGCCGTCCTCGCCGCGCGCCAGGTCGCTTTGCGCCGCCATCAGCCGGTCGAAGAGCCCTCCCGCATCGGTGCCCGCGAGCTTGGCCCGCGCCGGATGAACCCGCTCCGCCGCGCCGGAGATGACCTCAAGAAAGGCGGGGCCGTAGCTTTCCAGCTTCTTCGCGCCGACCCCGTTCATCCGCGCCATCTCATCCAGCGTCACGGGCCGACGTTCGGCCATCTCGATCAGCGTGCGGTCGGGGAAGATGACATAGGCCGGCACCCGTGCCGCCTCGGCCAGCGCCCGGCGCTTGGCCTTGAGCGCGGAGAGAAGCGGCGCATCCTCGTCGCTGACCATCATGCGGACGACCGGGCCGGAGGCGGCGCGCAAGGTATCGCGCCGAAGGGTGATCGCCGCCTCGCCCCGCAGGATCGGCCGTGCGGCTTCGGTCATGCGCAACGCGCCGTGGCGTTCGGGATCGGGCCGCACGAGGTCGTGGCCCATCATCTGCCGGAAGACTGCCTGCCATTCGCCCTTGGGCCGTGCCTTGCCGATCCCGAAGGTCGGCAGATGGTCATGGCTTCGTTCGCGGACCTTGTCCGTCGTCTCGCCGCGAAGGATGTCAACGAGATGCATCACGCCGAAGCTTTCGCCGGTGCGCAGGATCGCCGACAGCGCCATGCGCACCGCCTCGGTCCCGTCGAACAACTCGGGCGGCGCGGCGCAAAGGTCGCAGTTGCCGCAAGGATCGGAGGCATCGCCGAAATAAGAAAGCAGCCGCTGGCGCCGGCAGGCGGTGGCCTCCGCCAGCCCCAGAAGCGCATTCAGCCGTGCATGGTCGGCGGCCTTGCGTTCGGGGGGCGCCAGCCCCTCGTCGATCTGGCTGCGGCGCAGGCGGATGTCATCGGCGCCGTAAAGCGTCAGCGTATCGGCGGGCGCGCCGTCGCGCCCGGCGCGGCCAATCTCCTGATAATAGCCCTCGATCGACTTCGGCAGGTCGGCATGGGCGACCCAGCGGATATCGGGCTTGTCGATGCCCATGCCGAAGGCGACCGTGGCGACGACGATCAGCCCGTCCTCGCGCTGGAACCGGCCTTCGACCTCGCGCCGGGCTTCGGCCTCCATGCCGCCGTGGTAAAAGCAGGCGGCGTGGCGATCCTCGCGCAGCGCCGCCGCGATGGTTTCTGTCTTGGCGCGGGTGCCGCAATAGACGATGCCGGACTGGCCGCGCCTTGCGGCGGCGAAGGCGAGGATCTGGCGGCGCGGCTGGTCCTTCGCCTCGAAGGCCAGGCGGATGTTCGGGCGGTCGAAGCCCCGAAGGAAGGTTTCAGGCGGCTGGCCATCGAACAACCGCGCCACGATCTCGGCCCGGGTTTCCTCATCCGCCGTGGCGGTGAAGGCGGCGAGGGGGACGCGGAGCGCGTGACGCAGCTCGCCGATCCTGAGGTAATCGGGGCGGAAGTCATGGCCCCACTGGCTGACGCAATGCGCCTCATCGACGGCGATCAGGCTGGCGCCGATCCGCTTCAGCAGCGTCAGCGTCCCGCCCGAGGCAAGCCGTTCCGGCGCCATGTAGAGAAGCTTCAACCGCCCTTCGTCCAGCGCCTGAAATACGCCTTCGGTTTCCTCATCCGTATTGCCCGAGGTCAGCGCCCCAGCCTCAACCCCCGCCTCGCGGAGGCTGCGGACCTGATCGCGCATGAGCGCAATGAGGGGCGAGATGACGATGGTCACACCATCGCGCATAAGTGCCGGAAGCTGGAAGCAAAGCGACTTGCCGCCGCCCGTCGGCATGATGGCGAGTGTATTCCGCCCCGCCGCCACGGCAGAGACGATCTCCGCCTGACCGGGACGGAATTCATCGAATCCGAAGATCGAGGATAAAAGCTCCCCAGCCTGCTGCATCTGCCCCGGTTTCTTATCTCATTGACGGTCGGACCATCCCACAGCGGGGTGGGCGGGGCAAGGCTCAGTAGCCGTAGAAGAAGCCGGCGTTGTTGGCCAAAGTGCGTTGCAGGATGATGAGCACGATGAAGGCGACCAAGGGCGCGAAGTCGATCCCCGGCGTCTGCGGCAGGATGCGGCGGATCGGCGCGTAGACCGGCTCAAGCACCCGGTTCAGCGCATACCAGATTTGCGCCACCATCGGCTGGCGCTGGTTCAGCACGTTGAAGCTGATGAGCCAGGACATGACGATATGCGCGATCATGATGAACCAGACCACGTTGAGGATCAGCATCAGCGCTTCAAACAGCGAACCCATCGACATCTCCGAATTTCGGTTGCGCTGAGAGGTAAGGCCTGCCTCGGGTTTGCGCAACCTCGTTGCGCCTAACCTCGTAACGCAACGTCGCGGTTGACCTCGGCGTCAGGCAGAACATGGTCGGCGGCAGCGCCCAAGGAAGGACCCGCCGATGTATCCCTTCGTCCGACTGGCAAAGGAAATGTGGAAGTTCCGCAAGGCGAAACCGCTCGGTCTGACCGACGCGCATGTCTCGCATCATATCTGCTGGCCATGGGACCTCGACTTCTGGGTCGAGCTCAACAACGGCCGCACGCTCACGCTTTACGATCTGGGCCGCACGCCCCTGGCCATGCGGACCGGGATGGTCACGGTCCTGAAGCGCGAGAAATGGGGCATGACGGTCGCCGGCAACTCGGTCCGCTACCGCCGCCGCATCCGCGCCTTCCATCGGGTCGAGATGGTGAGCCGCGTGATCGGCTGGGACCGGCGCTTCATCTACATGGAGCAAAGCATGTGGCGGAAGGGTGAATGCACCAACCACATGCTGCTCCGCTCTGCTTTCACCGATGGGAACGGCATCGTCGACATGGCCCGCGTCACTGCCGCCGCCGGACATGAGGGTCCAAGTCCCGATCTGCCCGACTGGGTCACCGCATGGAGCGCCGCTGACGCCGAAAGGCCCTGGCCGCCGGTCCGCTGACGCGAGGCCGCGCTTGCGCGGCGAGGGCTTTTCGGGCTTGATCCCCGCAAAACAGGGGGCAGGACATGACGGTATCGGCAAGGAAGCGCATCTGGGGTTGGTGGTTCTTTGACTGGGCAAGCCAGCCCTACAACACGCTTCTTCTGACCTTCTGCTTCGGCCCCTATTTCGCGGAAGTGGCGCGCGGTTACTTCGCGGCGCAAGGCCAGGCGCCCGACCTCGCCGCCGCAAGCTCGCAGGCCTACTGGACCGGCGCGCAGACCGTGACCGGCTTCATCATCGCCGCCCTGGCCCCCATCCTTGGCGTCATCGCCGACAGCCGGGGTCGCAAGATGCCGTGGATATGGTTCTTCTCGGTGATGTATGTCGTGGGCGCCTTTGCGCTTTGGTGGACCTCGCCGGGAATGCCGACGCTTCTTGCCTCGGTTCTCTGGTTCTCCCTCGGCTTCATCGGCATGGAGCTGGCGACGAACTTCACCAACGCGATGATGCCCAGCCTCGCCAGCCATGACGAGATGGGCAAGATCTCGGGCACCGGCTTCGCCTTCGGCTATCTCGGCGGCGTGGTGGCGCTGTTCATCTTCCTTCTCTTCTTCGCCGAGGACGCCAAGACCGGCAAGACGCTGATCGGGCTTGCGCCCGCCTTCGGCCTCGACCCCGCCACGCGGGAAGGCACCCGGTCGGTCGGACCTTTCACCGCGATCTGGTACGTGGTCTTCATGGTGCCGTTCTTCCTTTGGGTGAAGGAACCGGCACGCGCCGCCGGCGCGCAGCTTGGCAAGGGGCTTTCCGCGCTTGGCGCCACCATCCGGGGCCTGAAGGACCGGCCGAGCCTTCTGACGTTCCTCATCGCCTCGATGCTTTACCGCGATGCGCTCAACGCAACCTATGCGCTGGGCGGTGCCTTCGCCTCGAACGTCATGGGCTGGACGGTGATCCAGAGCGGCACCTTCGGCATCATCGCGGCCATCGCCGCGACCGTGGCAAGCTGGGCGGGCGGCAGGCTCGATTCCTCGGTCGGGCCGAAGCCGGTGATCGCATGGGCGCTGGTCGCGCTGACAGCGACGATCATCGTGATGATGAACCTCTCGCCCAATTCGTTCTTCGGGTCGCCGATTGCCGAAGGCTCCTCGCTGCCTGACATGATCTTCTACGGCTGCGGCGTGGTCATCGGCGCAGCCGGTGGCATCGCGCAGGCGGCGAGCCGGACGCTCATGGTCTCTCACACGACCGAGGCAGAGGCGGCGGGCGATTTCGGCTTTTACGGGCTTTCGGGCAAGGCCACGGCGTTTCTGGCGCCGGGGCTCATTACCGTCGCCACGCTTTGGCTTGGCGATGCGCGGACCGGCATCGCACCCTTGGTTCTCCTCTTTGCGCTCGGCCTCGTTCTGCTAATCTGGGTGAACCCGAACGGCGAACGGAGGCCCCGATGATCCGCACCCTTCTGGTCTGCCTTGCGCTTTTCACCCCTGCCGTCGCGGGGGCCGCGCCTTTGGCCAAAGATCTTTTCGGCGGTGAACAGCGCGCCTCGCAGCAGACGTCGCAAGCCATCGGCAGCTATGCCAAAGGCTGCGGCGCGGGGCTGGTGCAATTGCCGGAAACCGGCCCGACCTGGCAGGCGATGCGCCTGTCGCGCAACCGAAACTGGGGCCAGCCGGAACTGGTCCAGTACTTGATGGACCTCTCGTCGGCGGCGCGGCAGGTCGGCTGGCGGGGCCTCTATGTCGGCGACATGAGCCAGCCGCGCGGCGGGCCGATGAAGACCGGTCATGCCAGCCACCAGATCGGACTGGATGCCGATGTCTGGATGCTGCCGCCATCGCGGCTGAACCTGTCGCGGAGCGAGAGGGAGAGCATTTCCTCGATCTCGATCCGCACCGAGGATCAGCGCAACATCACCAGCAACTGGACCCGGAGCCACCAAGCCCTGCTGAAGATGGCGGCCTCGGACCCGCGCGTCGACCGCATCTTCGTCGCGGCGGCGGCCAAGATCGCCATGTGCAAGACGGCGAAGGCTTCGGACAAGACGTGGCTTCAGAAGATCAGGCCCATCGCCGGGCACAACACGCATTTCCACGTCCGCCTGAAATGCCCGCGCGGCGACAGCCGGTGCGAGACGCAGAAGCCCAGCGTCTCCGAGTTGTCGAAGGGCGGCGACGGCTGCGATGAGACGCTGACCTGGTGGGTCACGACCTATCTCGAGGAACTGCGCAACCCGCCGAAGCCGACGAAGCCGAAAGGTCCGCGCAAGAAGACGGCGCGCGAATACACCATGGCCGATCTGCCCAAGGCCTGCCGGGGCGTGTTGGCGGCGAATTGATCGCGGCGCTTGACCCGAAGGGGCCAAAGGCGTAGAGGCCGCGCGTTCCGGCATGGGCCGGGGCCAAGTCTCCGCGACCTTGTAAAAACGGACAGATACATGAACCGCAAGCTGATCCCTGGCATTCTTGCCATGGCCGTCATCGTGATGGCCTCCAACATCCTCGTGCAATACCCGCTTGGCCAATGGCTGACCTGGGGTGCCCTGACCTATCCCTTTTCCTTCCTCGTGACCGATCTTACCAACCGGCTTCAGGGCGCCGCCGCCGCCCGCCGCGTGGTCATCGCGGGCTTTGTCGTCGGTGTCCTCTGCTCGCTGATCGGCACGCAGATCATGGGCGAGTTCGGCCCCCTGGTAACGCTCCGCGTGGCGCTTGGCTCGGGCGTTGCCTTCCTCGTGGCACAACTGACCGACGTTTCCGTTTTCAACCGGCTCCGGCAGGGAAGCTGGTGGCGGGCGCCGTTCGTATCGACCATCGCCAGTTCGACGCTCGATACGCTGATTTTCTTTACGGTTGCCTTCTCGGCCGCGCTGATCTTCATCGAACCGGGCAATGACGTGAGCTGGGCGGGCGGGCAATTGCCGCTTCTTGGCAGCGGGCCGATGGTGCCGCTCTGGGTGTCGCTGGCGATTGGTGACTGGTTGGTGAAGCTTGCCATGGCAATTGTTGCATTGGTGCCATTCCGGGTAATTGTCGGAAAAATGATGGCAAGGGTTGCGTGAAACCTTTTGACAAACACCAAATCTGTGTCAGCCTCTGCCTAACGGCAACGCAGAGAAAGGAGGTGATCCAGTGTCTAGAGTGATATTGGAGAGAGGTGTCGGGACAGTCAGGGGGGCCGTGGCCTAAGGGCAGACCCATGGGTTAAGAACCCTGACTGGGCCTTGTCGATCTTCGACACCCTAACTGGCCCATCTCCGTAGATCTCGGAGGGCCGCTCCAATCCGGAGCGGCCCTTTCCGTTTCTGGAACCTGTCAGCATCCGTCCCGCATGCGTCGGGCATCCGTCCCGACAGGCGTCGGGCGTTCGGGCGTTTAACCAAGGCTCCGCAGCAGTTCCAGCGAAGGCAGGCCGGTCTCGGGAAGGCCGCGGCTGGCCTGATACGCGCGGATCGCCGCCTCGGTCTTCTTGCCGATCACGCCGTCGCTGCCGCCGGTATCGAAGCCCCGCGCGGTCAGGCGTTTCTGCAAGGCGATGCGGTCAGCCTTGGTCATGCCATTTGCATCGGGCGGGAAGCTGGCCTGAAGCGGGCCGCCCCCGGCGATGCGGTCGGCCAGAAGCCCGACGCCAAGCGCATAGGCATCCGAGTTGTTGTAGCGCTTGATGGCGTTGAAATTGCCGGTCACGGCAAAGCTCGGGCCGCCGGCCTGCGGCTGGATCACCCGGCCACCGGAGCCGCCCGACCCGGCCACGCCGCCCCAGCGGAGCCCACGCGACCAGCCGCTGCGGGCGAGGTAGTTGGCGGTCGAGGCAAGCGCGTCGGTCGGGGCTTCGGACCAGATGTCGCGGCGGCCATCGCCGGTGAAATCGACGGCATAGGCAAGATAGGTCGTCGGGATGAACTGGGTATGGCCCATCGCCCCGGCCCAGCTTCCGGTCATGTTCGAAGGTGCGGCATCGCCCGCCTGCACGATCTTCAACGCCGCGACAAGCTGCTGTTCGAAGAAGGCGCCGCGCCGGCCGTCATAGGCGAGCGTCGAGGTCGCGGAGACCACCGGCACGTTGCCGCGCCTTTCGCCGTAAAGGCTCTCGACGCCCCAGATCGCGGCGATGATCGCCGCATCGACGCCGTAGCGGTCCTGCAGCGCGTTTAGCGTACCGCGCTCGCGGGCAAAGGCGGCGCGGCCCTTGGCGACGCGTTCGTCCGAGACGGAGATGGAGAGGTAATCCTCAAGCGTGCGGCTCGACTCGGTCTGGTTCCGGTCGCGGGTGACGACGCCGGGCAGGTAGCCAGCACCGCGAAAGCCGGCGCTGACCGTCGCATCGGAAAGACCGTAGCCCGAGGCGCGCGCCCGGAAGGCTTCGACCCAGGCGTCATAGCCGGGATTGGCCGCCGGCCTGAGATCGGCATCGAGCGGTGCGGCGCCGGAAAAACTCATCGCGGCGCCGTTGCCGCAGGCCGAAAGGCCGAGGACGCCAAGGCCCAGTCCGAAATTGCGCCGTGAAATGTTCATTCCTGCCTCGCGTTCCGAATGTTGTTTCGGGCGATGCTAGCCGATCACGGCGGCGGCTGAAACCTTGGCCTCGCGTGGACTCGGGCGCGGCGGCGACTTATCTCTGATGCCATGCTGCGCATCACCGATGATATCGCCATTGCCGACTGGGAGATCACCGAGAGCTTTTCACGCTCTTCCGGACCCGGCGGGCAGAACGTCAACAAGGTCTCCACCGCGGTGGAGCTGCGCTTCGAGGCGGAGCGGAGCCCGCATCTGGCGCCGCCGGTCAAGGCGCGGCTGAAGCGGATCGCCGGTCGGAAATGGACCAATGACGGCGCCATCGTGATCCGCGCCGAAGAGACGCGGAGCCAGCTCCGCAACCGCGAGATCGCGCGCGAAAGGCTGGCCGAGATGATCCGTGAGGCGCTGGTCGCGCCGAAACTGCGGCGGCCGACGAAGCCGACGCTGGGCAGCCAGAGGCGGCGGCTTCAGGCCAAGACCCAGCGCAGCACGGTAAAGATCCTGCGCGGCAGGATTGGCGAAGACGATGCCTGATTGTAACCAAAGCACCGGATTTCGATGAATCATCAACCGGCGGGATATTTTCGTTTGGTTTCCGCCGCGCGTCGTGGCATCGACGCTGGCGAAGGCGGGCGCTATTCCTGTCAGCTTAAAAAGTCGGAAATCGGGCAGACCGCAGTATGCTGAAGAAAGCCTTTCTGGTTGTCTCAGGCAATGCCTTCGGCTCGGCCCTGCTCCTGCTGCGCAATCTGATCGTCGCGCGGCTGGTCAGTCCGGATGACTACGGTATCGCCTCGACCCTTGCGATCAGCATGTCGATCGTGGAGATGCTGTCCTACCTCGGCCTGAACCAGCTCATGGTGGTCGACAAGGACGGCGACGACGAACATTTCCAGCGTGCGATGCAGGGCTTTCAGGTCATGCGCGGGGTGTTTTCAAGCACCGTCCTCTTTCTGATCGCTTATCCCTACGCCAATTTCCTTGGCATCCCGGATGTTGCATGGGCCTATCAGGTCATCGCCGTGATCCCCTTCATCAACGGCTTGCAGCACTATGACAATCACCGGATGCGGCGGCATATGAACTTCCGGCCCGCCGTCGTGACGCAATCGGTCGCGCCACTGATCTCGGTCATTCTCCTCTGGCCGATCGCCATGGTCTACAGCGACTACCGGATCATGCTGGTATCGCTACTGGTGCAGGCGATCTCTTCGGTGAGCCTGACGCACATCATGGCCAAGCGTCCCTACCGCCTTGCCTTCGACATGACCCTGATGCGCAAGGCGACGATCTTCGGCTGGCCGCTTCTCCTCAACGGCGTCATGCTTTTCGGGGTGTTCAACGGCGAACGGCTTGTCGTCGGGCGGGAACTGGGGATGGCGCAGCTTGCGGTCTTCTCGATGGCGATCACCCTGACGCTGACGCCGACGCTGGTGCTGGCCGGCGCGTCGCAGTCGCTGTTCCTGCCCAAGCTGACTGCAGCACGCGACGATGCGCGTTCGTTCAACTGGCTCGGCGTTGCGGCGATCGAGGGCGGGCTGGCGATTGGCCTTCTCCTGCTTCTCGGCACGGTGATGATCGGCGGGCCGGTGGTGCACATTCTCCTTGGCGCGAAATACGAGGCGATGCTGCCGATCCTGGTGCCGATGGCGGTGATGCAAGCGGTGAGGGTGGCAAAGTCCGGCGCGGCGACGGTGGCGCTGGCAAAGGGGCGGTCGGGCAATTCGGCAGTGGCGAATTTCTTCCGTATCCTGTCTCTGCCGGTCTCCTGGTATGCCGTGGTGCAGACGGGCTCGGTCTTCACCGTCCTCTGGATCGCGGCCGCGGCTGAGGCGCTTGGTTTCTTCGTCTCCTTGCGGCTGGCGGCGAAGCGGACAGAGCTGCTGCTGCAACCTCTCCTCATTCCGGTGATCCTGTTCACGCTCGCCTGCGCCGCCGCCGCCATCGACAACCACCTTCTGCAACCGCAGACCGGGCTCATCGCCAACCTGAGCTGGTCGCGCTGGGTCGTTGCCGCAATGATCATCGGCGGCCTCGGCTCGATGACGGCGCTGCGCGGCTATCTGGTGCGGCGGTTCACCTAGGCTCAGTCGCCGCGCATACGGACGACGCGGGCGGGAACGCCCAAGGCGATGGCGCCGGCGGGGACATCCCTGGTGACCACCGACCCGGCGCCGATCACCGCGCCGTCACCGATGCTGATGCCGGCAGTAAGGATGGCGCGGGCGCCGATCCAGCAATCCCTGCCGATCACGATGTCACGCTCGATCATGGCCTGATCGGTGATGCGCTGGCCGGCCGCCAGCCCGTAATCGGCGGCGGTGACGAAGACCTCGGGGCCGAAGGTGGTGCGTTCGCCGACCCTGATCCAGCTTGTGCTTTTCCCCGCCCAGAGTGAACAGCGCGCGCCGACCTGAACCTGATCGCCAAGTGCTATACGCTCGCCATTGGCGAAGGACACGTTGGGCGCGATCCGCACATCGCGGCCAAGGGTCAGGCGGCGACGCTGGCGGACGTGGCTGTAGCCGTAGTAATGCATGAGCCGGAAGGGGTGGAGGAGCACTGCGGGGTCTAGGAACGACGCCACCGCACGGCCGAACCGGCTGACAAACTTACGTTTCGCGACGGCCATGTCGGACACTCCTCCCCCTGATGCGGGCCATT
This sequence comes from Rhodobacteraceae bacterium UBA6273, assembly GCA_002440625.1. GTDB lineage: Bacteria > Pseudomonadota > Alphaproteobacteria > Rhodobacterales > Rhodobacteraceae > Albidovulum. The sequence continues at coordinate 55,007 of DJUV01000140.1, forward strand.
TTCTGCATGGCGGCGCAGATGCCAAATTGCTACCACGATGTGGGGATAGAGCAAACCCAACCACAAAGGCGCATATACGGGAAATGACCAGCCAGACCTGCCCAATCGGCGCCGTCATCGTCGCCTTCAATGCGCATGACGTGATCGTCGGCTGCGTCGAGAGCCTGCTGGCGCAGGCGCATGGCAGGCCGAAGATCGTGGTGGTCGACAATGCCTCGGGCGATGACACGGTGGCGGTGCTGAGGAAATGGGCGGCATCGCATCCGCAAGTCGATTTCTGCGAGTTTCCGTCGGGCGAAAGGCCGGGCCATGCCGAGGCGGGCGACGTTTCCCTGGTGCATTCGACGGTCAACCTCGGCTTTGCGGGCGGTGTCAACCTCGGCCTCGCCTTTCTGGCGCCGATGCCGGAGATCGGCCATTTCTGGGTGCTGAACCCCGATGCCTTCGCCGATCCGGGTGCGACGAAGGCGATCCTCGATTGCGCGGCAAGGGTGCCGGGCTATGCTCTGATGGGCGGGCGGGTCTGCTATGCCGATCCGAAGAACCGCATCCAGATCGACGGCGGCATCTTGAACAAATGGACCGGCGTGAGCGGCAACATCAACCTTGGCAGGGATGCCGACAAGACGCCGATGCCAAAGGCGGCGGAGCTTGATTTCATCACCGGCGCCAACATGGTCGCCTCGCGGCGGTTCTATGAAGCTGTGGGGCCGATGGCCGAGGATTACTTCCTTTACTACGAAGAGGCAGACTGGGCGATGCGGCGCGGCGCAATGCCCCTGGCGGTCGCGCCGGACTTTCTCGTCTATCACCATGCCGGCACCGCCATCGGGTCGCCGACGTTCGAGCGGATCGCCTCGCCGTTTTCCTTCTGGTTCAAGTATCGCGGACGGACCAAGTTCGTGTGGCGCTTCAATCCTCTGGGGTTGCCGGTGACGCTGGCCTATTCGACGGCCAAGGCGCTGCAGTTACTGGCGAAAGGAGCGCGGCCGCAGGCGGCGGCGTTGATGCGCGGCGCTTTCGGGCTTGGACCGCCGCGCGCCGTGCGGGACCGGCTTTCGCCCGAGGCGCAGAAGATCGCGTTCGGCCGTGCGCTGGATTAGCGCCGGGTTCGGTCTTTTCCTGGCGCTCTCGGCCCACCCGGCAGCGGCGCTGGAGCTGGTGTTCCTGCAAAGCCTCGACTGGTCCGAAGACAACGACGATTTCGGCGGATTTTCCGGCCTTGTCGTCACCGACATGGGGCAGGGGTTCTGGGCGGCGAGCGACAGGGGCACGCTCTGGCAGGCCGGGATCACCCGCGGGGCCGATGGCCGCATCGAGGCGATCAAGGCCCGCTGGCATGACCGCTTTCTCGACAACGGCGGCAAAGGCGTTTCCGGCTTCACCTCGGATGCCGAGTCCCTTGCCCCGGCGCCGGATGGCGGTCTTTTCGTCGGCTATGAAAGCTATACCCGTGTCACCGGCCTCCATCCGCCGTCCATGCGATCCGAGCCGCTGCACAAGTTCGACAGGTTCAAGGACCGCTGGAACAACGGGAGCTTCGAAGGGCTGGCGCGGATTGCCGACGGCAGCCTCATGGCCGTGGTCGAGGAGCGGGACGCGGCGATCGGGGGCTACCCTACCTTCATCGGTCGCAAGGGCGGATGGCAGGCCGGCCCGGTTTTGCGCACGGGGCCGGATTTCGGTGCTTCGGACGCGACGATGGACGATGAGGGGCGGCTCTGGCTTCTGGAGCGGCGGCTGACCTGGCTCGGTCAGTTCGAAGTCAGGGTATCGACCTGCCCCGCCGTGGCGCTGAGGGGGGTGGTCGACTGTGCCCCGGTGATGACCGCGCCGTCCGGCGCGCTGGGCAACATGGAAGGCATGTCGGTCTGGCGCGATGCCGCCGGGCGCCAGATCATGACGCTGATTTCCGACGACAATTTCTTCCCGTTCTCATCGACGCTGGTTGCGGAATACGAAATCCTGCCCTGAGACGGATTGTGTTTCCAAGCCGTCGCTGCGCGGGATTTTCATTTTGCCAATGTAGCCCCGCTCGGCTACAAAATCTGCGGACTTGAGGCGGGGGCGCTCAGGCATATCCGGGCAGGCCGAAGGGCCGGATGAGAGGAGCGACGAGGTGGAAATGACCCCAGGTCCGCTGCCCGACCAGCGGGGTCAGGGCCGTCGCGTGTTGATCGTGGTCGAGAACCTTCCGGTGCCGCTTGACCGGCGGGTCTGGCTGGAGGCGACGACGCTCACGCAGTCCGGTTACGCGGTGACGGTCATCTGCCCGACCGGGCGCGGATGGGACAAGCACCATGAGATCATCGACGGGATCGAGATCTTCCGCTACCCCGCACCGCCCGAGGCGCATTCCGGTGCGGCCGCCTATGCGAGGGAGTATCTCGGGTCGCTCTGGCACTGGTTCCGGCTTGCCGGAAAGGTGCGGAAGGCCAGGGGCTTTGACGTCATCCACGGCTGCAATCCCCCCGATCTCGTCTTCCTTCTGGCGTGGTGGTACCGCTGGCGCGGCGTGCGCTACCTTTTCGATCACCACGATGTCTGCCCGGAGCTGTTTGTGGCCAAGTTCGGCCGGAAAGGCCTTCTCTACCGGATCATGCTGATCTGGGAGAGGATGACCTTCGCCAGCGCTTCGGTGTCGATCGCCACCAATGAAAGCTTTCGCCAGATCGCGATCAGGCGCGGCAAGATGGCGCCCGAGGATGTCTTCGTCGTGCGCTCGGCGCCGCAGGTGGAGAAGTTCCGCATCGGGCCGGGCGATCCGGCCATGCGCAAGGGCGCGGGCACGGTTCTTGGCTATGTGGGCGTCATCGGCCAGCAGGAAGGCATGGATCTTCTGGTCGCGGCGGCGGATATCCTCATCCGCGGGATGGGCCGGGCGGATGTCCATTTCATCATCGTCGGTTTCG
>DJUV01000265.1 GCA_002440625.1 Rhodobacteraceae bacterium UBA6273
AACACCATCATCGGCAACACCGTGCTTTACGGCGCGACCGATGGCTACCTCTTCGCCGCTGGCCGGGCAGGTGAGCGCTTCGCCGTCAGGAACTCGGGCGCCAAGGTGGTGATCGAGGGCTGCGGGTCGAACGGCTGCGAGTACATGACCGGCGGCATCGCGGTGATCCTTGGCCGGATCGGCGCGAATTTCGGTGCGGGCATGACCGGGGGCATGGCCTATGTCCATGACCCGGACGGCACGGCGGAGGAACTGATGAACCTCGAAAGCCTTGTCACCTGCGCGGTCACGCAGCCGCATTGGGAGGCGGAGGTCAAAGGGTTGGTCGAGCGTCATGCGGCGGAGACCGGCAGCGTCAAGGCCAGGCAGATCCTTGCCGACTGGGCGGAGGAGCGGGTGAACTTCATCCAGATCTGCCCGAAGGAGATGCTGCCGCATCTCAGCCACCCCCTCAGCCTCGATGCCGAGGCGGTTCCGGCAGAGTAACGCCGCATTATTGAGTATCCGCAGGGTCGGGCAGGCCCGATCCTGCGCCATGCCGTGATACATGGGTCACAAACCGGCACGATCGGTTCTGTGCGATGGTTCTTTTAAACATCACTGCAAAGGGACCAGATGTATCATCCGCATACATCCAGGAAGCGCGTCCCAGGTAGCGATGCCGACCACCTACCTCGAACAATTCTTCGCAATTGACCCCTCCAGCCCGCCGCCGGGAGGCACGGCCCTGACCGTTCAACAGCTGAACCTTGTGGATCAGCAGGCCAACGGCATGATCACGACCAACGGCAACAATGGCGACAGGGTGGACGGGTCGGACATCCGGCAGATGTATCCCGGGGACACGATTGCCGTGGTCATGCGGGGCCAGACGGTCACGATCACCGGCGTAACCTTCTATCTTGCCGATGGCCGGGTCATGTTCACCCCGACCGATGGCACGCGTCTGTTCGATGCGACCTTTACAAGCTCGACCTTCGTCACCGGGCAGGGCGGTCTGCCGGTCGGGGTCTTTGCGCCCCCCTGTTTCACGCCGGGCACGCTGATCGCCACGCCGACCGGCGAAGTCGCGGTCGAAACGCTGCAGGCCGGCGATCTGGTCGAAACGATGGATCACGGGCCGCAGAGGCTGCGCTGGACTGGACGCCGCACCGTCAGCGGCCGCCGCGACCTCGCCCCGGTTTGCATCGCGGCGGGCGTGTTCGACAACAGGGGGCCGATCACGGTGTCGCCGAACCACCGGATGCTGTTCACCGGCTGGAAGGCGGAACTGTTGTTCGGTGAGCCTGCCATACTGGTCTCGGCGAAGCATCTCGTCGGAATGCACGGCGTCGCATATGCACCACGGGAGCGGGTCGACTACGTCCACCTGCTTTTTGACCGGCACGAGATCATCTTTGCCGAAGGCGCCCCGACGGAGAGCTTCCATCCCGGCGGTGTCCTGATGGAGCAGGATATCGAGGTGCGGCAGGAGATCGCGGCAATCTTTCCCGGTGCTTTCGCCGAGCATAGGGATCTCAGCCCGGCGCGCTGGCTCGCCGTCGGCTATGAGGTGCGGGCGCTGCGCCGCTGCGTGCCGCGAAGTCCTTGACCCCGATGGGCCTGCGTGGTTGATCTCGCGCGATGGCGAAGGGCACGAAACCAGCACCAAGATCACGGAAGAAGGCGGCGCCAGAGCGTGCGCCCTGGACCGGGCGCGACGTTGCGCGACTTGCCGGACGGATCGCGATGGGGGCGGTCGGGGTCTTTGTGCTTCTGGTGCTGCTCGGCACTTTCATCAACCCGAGGCTTACGCCCTACCTCATTGCCGAAGGCTGGCGGCAGGGCGGGGTCGACCGGGTCTGGGTGCCGATGGAAGAGATCGCGCCGGTGATGGCGCGCGCCGTTGTCGCATCGGAGGATGCCAATTTCTGCCAGCACTGGGGCTTTGACATGCAGGCCATCAGGAAGGCTCTGGACGAGGGTGCGGGGCGCGGCGCCTCCACCATCAGCCAGCAGGTGACGAAGAACGTCTTTCTCTGGCAGGGGCGGAGCTGGCTGAGAAAGGCGCTGGAATCGGTGATGACGCCGGTCGTGGAACTGGTCTGGACCAAGCGGCGCGTCCTCGAGGTCTACCTCAACGTGGCCGAGACCGGGACCGGGATCTTCGGCGTTGAGGCGGCGGCGCAGCGCTACTTCGGCGTCAGCGCGGCCAAGCTCAGCCCGGCACAGGCGGCGCTGATCGTCGCGGCGCTGCCTGATCCGAAGGGGCGTAATCCGGGGCGGCCGTCGGGCTTCCTGCGCGGACGGGCGCGGGACATCCTCGAAGGGGCGGCGACGATCAAGGCGGATGGCCGCGCAGCCTGTTTCGAGGATTGAACCTCAGGGGCGGGGCCGCTATCACGGTTCCGACTCTTCCAGCGCCCGAGTTCCATGACCCGCCTCTACCATGTTCCACTGTCGCCCTTCTGCCGCAAGGTCCGGCTGACGCTTGCGGAAAAGAAGGTGGAGGTCGAACTGGTCGAAGAACGCTACTGGGAACAGACCCCGGAATTCCTGCGCCGCAACCCGGCCGGCAAGGTGCCGATCCTGCGCTACGAGGGCAGGGTCATGTCGGAAAGCCAGGCGATCTGCGAATATCTCGACGAGACCATCCCCGAGCCGCGCCTCATCCCCCGCGATGCGGCGGCCCGCTATGAGGTGCGGCGGCTTTGCGCCTGGTTCGACGACAAGTTCCACGAGGAAGTGACCTCGAAACTGGTCTACGAGCGGGTCAACAAGAAGGTGATGAAGCTCGGCTATCCGGATTCGAAGAACGTGAAGTCCGGTTCGACCCGGATCAAGTATCACCTCGACTACATGGGCTGGCTTCTCGACCAACGGCGCTGGCTGGCGGGGAACGAGATGACGCTGGCCGATTTCGCCGCCGCCGCGCATCTCTCGTGTCTCGACTATATCTCGGACGTGGACTGGAACCGCAGCCAAGTGGTGCGCGACTGGTATGCCAAGATCAAGTCGCGGCCGTCGTTCCGGTCGCTCTTGGCCGATCAGGTGCCGGGCTTTCCGCCGCCGGCGCATTACGCCGATCTGGATTTCTGAGCGGGTAGGCCGGGGGCGCCGCCCCCGGACCCCCGAGGTATT
>DJUV01000085.1 GCA_002440625.1 Rhodobacteraceae bacterium UBA6273
GCGGAACTGCGCCAGATCGTCCGGCTTGACCTCACCACCGTCGACGTGATCGAAGCCGCCTTCGCAGCCCTTGCGAATGGCGGCGTCGTCATGCCGCCGATCCTGTCGATGGACCTCCACGCGGCCAATGGCGAGGTTGACGTCAAGACCGCCTACATCCCCGGCTTCGACGGCTTCGCGATCAAGGTCAGCCCCGGCTTCTTTGACAATCCGAAGATCGGCCTCTCCAGCCTAAACGGGCTGATGATCCTCTTTTCCGCCAGGACGGGGCTGGTGGAGGCGCTCTTTCTCGACAACGGCTATCTGACCGACATCCGCACCGCCGCCGCCGGCGCCGTCGCCGCCCGCCACCTCGCGCCGGAGCATGTGGAAACCGCCGGCGTCATCGGCACCGGGGTTCAGGCCCGGCTCCAGATCGAGGCCGCGCATCTCGTCCGTCCCTTCGCCCGCGTCCTCGTCCATGGCCGCGACATGGCGAAGGCCCGCGCCTGCGCCGATGATCTGGCCAAGTCCTTGGGCATCAGGGCCGAAGCCATCGCCGATCCAGCCGCGCTGGTGGCCGAAAGCCAGCTCGTCGTCACCACGACCCCGTCGCGCGCGCCGGTCCTGAAGGCCGACTGGCTCCACCCCGGCCTCCATATCACCGCGATGGGCTCCGACCAGGCCGGCAAGAACGAGATCGAGCCTTTGGCGCTGATGGCCGCCAACGCCTATGTCTGCGACCGCGTCAGCCAATGCGAGGTCTCGGGCGAGCTTGAAGCCGCCCTTGCTTCCGGCCTCTGGACCAGAGGCACACCCGCCGAACTCGGCGAGGTCATCACTGGCAAGAAACCGGGGCGCCAGTCGCCGGAGGACATCACCATTGCCGACCTCACCGGCACCGGCGTTCAGGACACCGCCATCGCCACCCATGTCCGCGCCCGCTTCCCGAAGGCGGGAACCATCATCCGGGCCTGATCCGATGAAGCTCGACGACCGCGACATTGCGATCCTGAAGGTGCTCGCCACCGATGGCCGCATCACCAAGGCGGCGCTGGCCGAAAGGGTCGGGCTGTCGCCGACCCCGGTCTGGGACCGGCTGAAAAAGCTGGAACAGGCCGGGCTGATCGAAGGCTACCGCGCCGAGATCAGCCTGAGGAAGCTTGGCCCCCATGTCACCGTCTTCGTCGCTGCCGAGCTTTCCGACCATACCGCCGCCAGTTTCCGCGCCTTTGAAGACGCGGTGAGGCGCTATGATGAGGTCGTCGCCTGCTGGGCGCTCGGCGGTGGCTTCGACTATCTGATGCAGGTGGTGACCCGCGACATCGACGCCTACCAGCGCCTGATTGACGCCATGCTCGACGCCCGGATCGGCCTCGCGCGCTACTTCACCTATGTCGTGACGAAGCCGGTCAAGGGGCCGGCTATTCCGCCGATCGAGATGCTGGTCGGGGCGCCATGACCTTTCCGGTCTGGCAGCCCCCGGACGCGCAGAGGATTCCTCTGCCCCGGCACCCGACTTCGGCCAGAACGCCTGCGCCGTTCGGCCATCCTTGCCGGGAACACCTCGCGAGGACATCATGGCCGACACGATGACTGAAACCGCATTCGACATCGCCGACCGCAAGCTTTTCCGCAGCTTCGCCTATATCGGCGGCAAATGGCGCGCCGCCGCCTCGGGCGAGACGATCAGGGTGACGGACCCCGCCACCGGCAAGACCGTGGGTGAGGTCGCGAGCCTGTCGCCCGCGGAATCCACCGCCGCCGTCGACGCGGCTCAGGCGGCCTTTGCCGGTTGGTCCGGCCTTCTGCCGCAGGCGCGGTCGGCGATCCTGCGCCGCTGGTACGACCTCATCCTCCGGCACAAGGAAGACCTCGCCCGGATCATGGTCGCCGAACAGGGCAAGCCCATTTCCGAAGCGCGGGGCGAGATCGACTATGGTGCCGCCTTCGTCGAGTTCTACGCCGAGGAAGCCAAGCGCCCCAACATCGAAGGCGTGACAAGCCACCTCGCCGACGCCGAGGTCGAGCTTTGGCGCGAGCCGGTTGGCGTCGCCGCCCTCATCACGCCCTGGAACTTCCCCTCCGCCATGTTGACGCGGAAGGCCGGGGCAGCGCTGGCGGCAGGCTGCACCGTGGTCTGCCACCCTTCCGCCGAAACCCCGTTCTCGGCGCTGGCATTGGCCGAGCTTGGCGAACGCGCGGGCATCCCCGCCGGCGTCTTCAACGTCGTCACCGGTCAGGCCCCGGTGATCGTGGAACCATGGACGCGGGACACCCGCGTCCGCGCCCTCTCCTTCACCGGCTCGACCGAGATCGGGCGGCTTCTCTACCGGCAATCCGCCGACACCGTGAAGCGTCTGGTGATGGAGCTTGGCGGCCACGCGCCGGCGATCGTCTTCAAGGGCGCTGACATCGAGAATGCCGTGGCCGAGACGATGAAGGCGAAATGGGCGACCACCGGGCAGGACTGCCTCGGCGCCAACCGCATCTTCGTCGAACGCCCCGTCTATGACGACTTCTGCCACCGCTTCACCGAGGCGACGAAGCGGCTCACCATCGGGCCCGGCATGGCGGACTGCGACCTCGGCCCCCTGATGAACGAAAAGGCCGTGGCCAAGCAGGAGGAACAGGTGGCCGATGCTCTGAAGAAAGGCGCCCGCCTCGCCACCGGCGGCAGGCGCCACAGGCTCGGCCCGCTCTTCTACGAACCGACAGTGCTTCTCGACGTGCCCTCGGATGCGAAGATCCTGCATGAGGAAACCTTCGGCCCCGTCGCCGCGATCCTGCCCTTCGACACCGAGGATGAGGTGATCGCCCGCGCCAATGCCACCGAATACGGCCTCGTCGCCTATATCCATACCCAGGACCCGCGCCGCATCTACCGGCTTGCCCGCGCGCTCCAGTTCGGCATGGTCGCCGTCAACCGCACCAAGGTCACCGGCGCGCCGATCCCCTTCGGCGGCATGAAGCAATCCGGCCTTGGCCGCGAAGGATCGCGCCTCGGCATGGAGGAGTTTACCGAAGTCAAATACATCTGCCGCGACTGGGCGTGAAAGTCCCGAGGCTGAGCGAAAGGAAAGACCGATGCTGAAAAACGACCAACTCGACGCCTGGGACCGCGAGAGCTTTTTCCACCCCTCGACCCATCTCGCCCAGCACGCCCGCGGCGAAAGCCCCACCCGTGTGATCCGCACTGCGTCCGGCGTCCATATCGAGGACCGCGACGGCAACAAGCTCCTCGACGCCTTCGCCGGGCTTTACTGCGTGAACGTCGGCTATGGCCGGCGGGAGATTGCCGAGGCCATCGCCGCGCAGGCGAAGGAACTGGCCTACTACCACGCTTATGTCGGCCACGGCACCGAAGCCTCGATCACGCTCGCCCACATGGTCCTTGAACGCGCGCCAAAGAACATGTCGAAGGTCTATTTCGGCCTTGGCGGGTCGGACGCCAACGAGACCAACGTGAAGCTCGTCTGGTACATGAACAACATCCTTGGCCGGCCGGAAAAGAAGAAGATCATCTCGCGCTGGCGCGGCTATCACGGCTCGGGCCTCGTCACCGGCTCGCTGACGGGGCTTGAGCTTTTCCACAAGAAGTTCGACCTGCCGCTTGCCCAGGTGATCCATACCGAGGCGCCCTTCTACTTCCGCCGCAAGGACCTGAACCAGTCCGAGGCGGAGTTCACCGGCCATTGCGTGGCCGAGCTTGAGGCGCTGATCGAACGCGAAGGCGCGGGCACCATCGCCGCCTTCATCGGCGAGCCGGTCCTGGGAACGGGGGGCATCGTGCCTCCACCTGTGGGCTACTGGCCGGCCATCCAGAAAGTACTGAAAAAGCATGACATCCTGCTGATCGCCGATGAGGTCGTCACCGGCTTTGGCCGCCTCGGCACCATGTTCGGCTCCGACCATTACGGAATCGAGGCGGACATCATCACCATCGCCAAGGGCCTCACCTCGGCCTATGCGCCGCTCTCAGGCTCGATCATCTCGAAGCGCGTCTGGGAGGTGCTGGAAAAGGGCACGGACGAAAACGGCCCCATCGGCCACGGCTGGACCTATTCCGCCCATCCGATCGGCGCGGCGGCAGGTGTCGCGAACCTGAAGCTCATCGACGATCTCGGGCTGGTGAAGAACGCGGGCGAGGTCGGGGCCTATCTGAAAAAGACCATGACCGAGGCCCTGGGCGATCACCCCAACGTCGGCGACATCCGCGGCGAAGGCCTGCTCTGCGCCGTGGAATTCGTCGAGGACAAGGCGGATCGCCGCTTCTTCGATCCGGCACGGAAGATCGGCCCGCAGGTGGCCGCTGCCCTTCTTGCCGACAGCAAGGTCATCGCCCGCGCCATGCCGCAGGGCGACATCCTCGGCTTCGCGCCGCCCTTCTGCCTGACGAAAGCCGAGGCTGACACGGTGGTCGCGGCGACGGCGCGGGCGGTCAAGGCGGTGCTGGGGTAGGCCTCAGCGCCTCAGCCGCCCGCCGAACACCCGCACGAAGCTCACCGCGAGGATGATCCTCAGAAGGTGATGCGCGGTGACATAAAGGATCGACATGTTGAGGCTGAGCGCGATCAGCCCCATCTCGACGAGGCCACCCGGCGCGAAGGCGAGGAATACCGCCCGCGCCGGTTCCGCCGCCACCCCGGCGATCATGTAGGCAAGCACAGCCGCCCCGCCGATGGTCAGCGTGCCGTTCATCAGCGCCAGCCCCAGCGCATCGAGGATGCGCCGCTTCGGCATCCCGGCGAAGCGCACGCCGAGCGATGTGCCGATCACCACCTGCGCCGCCGCCACCAGCCACCCCGGCGGCACCGATTGCGTCAGGCCCCCGGCATGGACCGCACCGGAAAGCAGGATCGGGCCGAGGACATGGCCCGCAGGAAGCCTGAGCTTCAACCCCACCACCGCCCCGACAACCGCGCAAGCCAACAGGATCAGCACATCCAGCGGCGCAAGCCCATGCCCCGCCACCGCCGCCCCGCCGGCCGAGCCGACGGCATGGCCCTCCATCAGCGTGAAGGCCAGGGGCACGATGATGATGGTCAGGATCAGCCGCAGGAATTGCAGCATGGTCAGCATCTGGATGTCCGCGCCCGCCTCCTCGCCCATCTGCACCGTCTCCACGAGCCCGCCGGGAGCCGTGCCATAGAAGGCGGTCAGCCGGTCGGTCCTCCCGGTGGCGACCAGCATCCGGTAGCCAAGGAAATGCACCGCCGGGATGAAGATGGCGAGGATCAGGAGCGAGGGGATCCAAGCCCGCGCTTCCTGAAGGATCTCCGGCCGCGCGGCGGCACCGATGGCGACGCCGATGATCGGCACGAAGATCATCCTGATCCGCTGCGGCGCCTGCGGCAGATGACCGAAGGGCCGGAAGCCAAAGATCGCCGCAGCCCCCACGACAAGGAGCGAGCCGAGAAGCATCGGCAAGGGCAGGTGCAGCGCCTTCGCCAGCAACCCGCCCGCCGTCCCGAGCACATAGGTCGACAGGACAGTCGGCCAGTGCGGGGCGCCGAAGAAGCGTTCGATAAGACGGGGCATCGGGTGGTTCCTGCCGCCAACTTGTCAGCCGGGGCTGGGAAGGGCAAGGGGGCACTAAGGACCATCGTTCTTGCCCGATTTGTCCCGCGACAAATCGGGCCGCGCCTGCCTGCCCCCGGCAGGCGCGTTACCGCGCCAGCCCAGGCAGCCGCGCCCCGATTTTCAAGCGCACGGGCCAAGCGGAGAACCCCTTGGCCTCCGCCTTGCGGCTCCGGCCAATCGGACCGGGTGACGTGCCA
>DJUV01000084.1 GCA_002440625.1 Rhodobacteraceae bacterium UBA6273
ATGAGCGTCGGGGGTCACAGCAGAATGGGCGCAAACCGACCGACACGGTTCTGAGCCATGGCCAACAAAAAAGGCCCGGCGCAAGTGCTGCCGGGCCTTTGATCACTCGTGACGCGCTCAACCGTCGAAGTTGACTTCTTCCATCAGCTTGAGTGCGGCGGGGCGTTCCTTTGCCACATCCATCAGGTTGATGCTGTCGGGCGTGAAGGTGCCCCAGCTTGCGACCAGATCGGATTGCTTGACGCCGGGCTTGACCGGGAATTCGTTGTTCGCCTCGGCATAGATCGCCTGAGCCTCGTCCGAGGACAGGAACTCCATCAGCTTCAGCGCGGCATCCTTGTTGGGCGCCGACTTGGTCATCGCCATGCCCGAGACGTTCAGGTGGGTGCCGCCCTCCTTGAAGGTCGGGTAGATGATGCGGACGGACTCAGCCCATTCCTTCTGCTCGGGGTCCTTAAGCATCGCGCCCATGTAATAGGTATTGCCAAGCGAGATGTCGCATTCGCCGGTCCAGATCGACTTGACCTGATCGCGGTCGCCGCCCTGCGGCTTCTTGGCGAGGTTGGCCTTCAGCCCCTCGGCCCAGGCCTTGGTGGCGTCGTAGCCGTCATGGAGGATCATCGCGGCGGTCAGGCCGAGGTTGTAGTCATGCGTGCCGGGACGGGTGCAGATGCGGCCCTTCCACTTCGGATCGGCCAGATCCTCATAGGTCGTGACCTCGCCGTCCTTCACCCGTTCCTTCGAGGCATAGACGATCCGCGCCCGGGCGGTGATGCCGAACCACTGGTTGCCGGGGTCCCGGAACTCGGCCGGGATGTTGGCCGCGAGCACTTCGGATTCGACCGGCTGGGTCACGCCGGCATCGACGACCTGAGCGAGCTTGGAGATGTCGACGGTCAGGATCACATCGGCGGGGCTGCGGTCGCCCTCGCTCTGCAGCCGCTCGACCATGCCTTTTTCGATATGCGCCACGTTGACGGTTATGCCGGTCTCGGCGGTGAAAGCGTCCATCAGCGGCTGGATCAGATCGGGCTGGCGCAGGGAATAGACATTGACCTCTTCGGCGAAAGCCGGCGCGGCGAGCGCCAGCATCGAGACGGAGAGGGAGAACATGCGACTGGTCATTGTTGATTCCTTTAGTCAGGCATTTCAGCAGTTTCTGCCATCCGGGGGCGGCAGGGTCAATGGCTGACTGAATTTATCGGAATATGGCGCGCGGGCCCGGCGACCTGATCGCTGCCTAGGCCGGGCGGACCGCTTTCGTGAAAAGGACCCATTCCTTCGCATCGACCTGCCAGTCGCCGCTGACGACCGGGCGTCGGGCAATCTCGCGGTAGCCCTTGGCGGCATAAAGGCGGAGCGCGTCAAGGTGCGTGTCCTCGGCGATCAGGCTGATCTCCCTGAACCCGGCCGCCCGCGCGACCTCATCGGCGCGGGCCAGAAGCGCAGAGCCGAGGCCCTTGCCGCGAAACCCGTCATAGGTTGCAAGGACGTTCAGATACCACGACCCCGGCGCCAGCGCTTCCAGTTCCAGAAGCGGGACGAGGACGGGAGGCATGTCGGAATCAATGGGGCCGGGCTCGGCCTCCGCCGGATAGCCGAGAAGGCAGGCCGCAACCTCGCCACCCACCTCGGCAAGCCAGGCATTCCGGTAGGAAAAATTCCCGCTGTCACGCGCCGCGCGTTCGCGGCCATAGGCCCAGGGGTCGCCATCCGGGCCGACCGAGCCGCGCCAGAAATAGAGCGGCAGATCATCCGCCGCCATGTTGATGAAGCGCACCAGATGCGCGGCGTCCGACGCTGTTGCCTTGCGGATCAGCATGCCCGTCCTTCTCCCACCTCTGCCTGCACCCTTCCGGGTGGCTCGGATTACATCGCCCATTCCTCCCGGCTTTGCCACCCGGATCGGCAGGCGCGCCGAAGGCTCTTGTCAGGTCGCGGGCGAGGTCATACGACATCAGGGCAACTGAAGAGAAATCCCGAAAGGTCCGACATGAGCGATATGGTTTTCCGCTTTCCCGCGCCGGGGCCCGAGCCGATGCTGACCGATCTTGACGGCTGGACCAAGATCGAAGGCAACCCGACGATGAAGACCTGGGTCCAGCATACCTCCATCGACGGCAGCCTGATCAGCGGCACCTGGGAAGCCACCACCGGCACCTGGCACGCGAGCTACAAGTTCTACGAATTCGTCCACCTGATCGACGGCCAGATCACCATTACCCCGGATGGCGGCACCCCGGTGACCCTGCGGCCCGGCGATGGTTTTGTCGTCGAACCGGGCTTCACCGGCAAATGGACGATCGAAAAGCCGGTCAGGAAGCATTTCTGCATCAAGCTGAAGTGACCTTCAGGGCCGCACTTGGCCCTGACGTTCCGCCACTTTCGCCGCATCCCAAAGCGCGTCCATCTCGGCCAAGGTGCTTTCCTCGGGCCGTTTGCCCTTGGCGGCAAGCGAGGCCTCGACCGCGCCGAAGCGGCGGGTGAACTTGGAATTCGCAGCGCGCAGAGCGGCTTCCGCGTCGATCTTCAGATGCCGTGCGAGGTTTGCGACGACGAAAAGAAGATCGCCGAATTCCTCGAAGACCTCCGCCTCGGACTTCACCGCCCGCGCCTCGTTCAATTCCTCTGCCTCCTCGACGATCTTGTCGATGACCTCGGCGGTTGAGGGCCAGTCGAATCCCACCCGCGCTGCGCGGTTCTGCAGCTTGATCGCCCGCGTCAGCGCCGGCAGCCCCAGCGCCACGCCGTCCAATACGCCCTGCCGCCCGCGCTCCTGCGCCTTGATCTTCTCCCAATCGCGGGTCTGGTCTTCCGCCGTCTTGTCGCGGCTGTCGTCACCGAAGACATGCGGATGCCGGGCCACCATCTTTTCGGAAATCGCCGTGACCACATCGCCGAAGCCGAAATGTCCGGCCTCCGCCGCCATCTGTGCGTGATAGACAGCCTGGAAAAGCAGGTCGCCGAGTTCGCCTTTCAGCTCGCCCCAGGCCTGCCGCTCGATCGCATCGGCGACCTCATAAGCCTCTTCGATCGTATAGGGGGCGATGGAGGCGAAATCCTGCTCAAGGTCCCAGGGACAGCCGTTTTCCCGGTCCCGGAGCCGCGCCATGATCTCGACCAGCCGGTCGATTCCGCCCGCCGGGTCGTGGACCAGCCGGTCCGATGCGTCCTTGTCCATTGCAGAAGTTCCGCTTTTCACCCATCTCTGGGGTGACCCTCTGCCAAAGCCCTGAAAGAGTCCACATGCCCGTCCTGAACCGCATCGCCGATTTCGCCCCCGAGATGAGCGCGTGGCGCCGCCATATCCACCGCAATCCCGAGTTGAAGTTCGCCTGCCACCAGACTGCGGCCTTCGTAGCCGAGAGGCTCCGCGAGTTTGGCGTTGACGAGATTCACGAAGGCATCGCCGAAACCGGTATCGTCGCGATCATCGAAGGGCAGGGCGCCGGCCCGACCATCGGGCTTCGCGCTGACATGGATGCGCTGCCGATCACCGAGACGACCGGCCTCGACTATGCCTCCGCCAACCCCGGCGTCATGCATGCCTGCGGCCATGACGGCCATAC
>DJUV01000121.1 GCA_002440625.1 Rhodobacteraceae bacterium UBA6273
AACGTCATCGTCGGCCGCCTGATCCCGGCCGGTACCGGTGGCGCCACGATGCGCGTTCGCAAGATCGCGTCCGAGCGTGACAACAAGGTCATCGAGGCCCGCAAGAACGAGGCCGAAAAGGCCGCCGCGCTTGCCGCGCCGACCGACGCGGTGATCGACGACGTGATCGACATCGAAGCCGAAAGCGGCCTCGTGGACACCTACGAAAGCCGCGATTGATCGCAGGCCTCCACTGAAACGCCGAAACGCCCCGCGCCCCCCGGCGCGGGGCGTTTCATTTGTATGCGGTACAATTCTTGCCGGTCCGCGCCCTTGCCCGTTCCGGGGCGGGGCGGTAAGCGCGAAAGACCCGCAGGATTGGCCGCGGGCGGCTGGATTTGAACATGAACCTGTCGGAAAACGCCCGCGGCGCGCTTTACATGAGCATTGCGATGGCGGCCTTTACCATCAACGACACCTGCATGAAGGCGGTGACGGCTAGCCTGCCGCTTTACCAGTCGATCTTCCTGCGCGGCCTCGCGGCCACGATTGCCATCGCTGCTATCGGCGTCCGGTCTGGCGCGCTCCGGCTCAGAATTCCGCCCGAGGACCGCCGTTGGCTTCTCCTCCGGACAGTGGGCGAGGTCGGCGGCACCCTCACCTTCCTGACCGCGCTGCGCCACATGCCGCTCGCAAACCTCTCGGCGATCCTCCAGTCGCTGCCTTTGGCGGTAACGCTTGGCGCAGCACTCTGGCTTCATCAGCCGGTGGGCTGGCGCCGGCTGACAGCTATCTCAGTCGGGTTCCTTGGCGTCCTTCTCATCATCCGGCCGGGGACCGAGGGGTTCGACCGCTGGGCCGTGCTGGGCGTGATCTCGGTCGCTTTCGTGGTGTTGCGCGACCTCTCCACCCGACGCATGTCGTCGGGCCTGACCTCGGTGACGGTGGCCTTTTCGGCGGCTTCATCGGTCACGCTGACGGCCCTTGCCGTGCTGCCGTTCTCAGGCTGGGAGACGCCCTCGGGCGAGGAATGGGCGCTGATCGCCGGGGCATCGGTCTTTCTCATAATGGGCTATATCGTCATCGTCATGGCGACACGGACCGGAGAGATCGGCCTTGTGGCGCCGTTCCGCTACACCTCGCTTGTGTTCGCCGTGGCGCTGGGCTGGGCGGCTTTCGGCCAATTTCCGGATAGTTTGACGCTGATCGGCGGCGGTATAGTCATCGCCACCGGGCTTTACACCTTCCACCGCGAGCGGCGGCTGGCCCAAAGAGCGGCACCCACTGTCTGATCCCGCCTGAGCCGTACATTTACAAGCGCGGCCCCATCCGCTACCACCGCCCGGAACAGGCCCTTCGCGGCTTTCGGGATCCGCAGCGTCATGGTTCAGGTCTCCATCGTCATTCCGGCGAAGAACGAAGCCGGCAACATCCTCCGCCTCCTTGACGGGATCGACGCGGCCTGCGCCGGCAGGGCCGAGTATGAGGTCATCGTCGTCGATGACGCTTCGACCGACGGGATGGGCGACCTTGTCCGGGCGCGGATGCAAAGCCATCCGAACCTGCGGCTTCTGCGACACGACGTTTCCGGCGGTCAGAGCGCGGGTGTCCATAGCGGGGTACTTGCGGCGAAAGGGGCCGTTGTCTGCACGCTGGATGGCGATGGCCAGAACCCGCCCGAGGAATTGCCGAAACTCTTCGCGCCGCTGCTTGCGCCGGGGTCCGAGGCCGTAGGCATCGTCGCCGGCCAGCGCGTCGGGCGGCAGGACACGATGTCGAAGAAGATGGCCTCGCGCTTTGCCAACAACCTCCGGTCCTGGGCGCTGAACGACGGCACCCGCGACACCGGCTGCGGGCTTAAAGGCTTTCGCCGTGACGCATTCCTTAGGCTGCCGTTCTTCAACCACATGCACCGCTATCTCCCGGCGCTCTTCGCCCGCGACGGCTGGCAGGTCGCCCATGTCGATGTGAGCCACCGGCCACGCGGCGAGGGCCGGTCGAACTACAACAACCTCCAGCGCGGCCTTGTCGGGGCGGTCGATCTTCTCGGCGTGATGTGGCTGCTGCGGCGGCGCAAGAAGTCGCGCCCGGCGGAAGTATCGAAAGGGTAGGGGAGGACCATGGAAAAACTCTTCGCCATCCTGCACGTCGACAGTTGGACCGAGTTCTGGTGGGTCGCCTTCGGGCTTTTCGGCCAGCTCATGTTCACCGGGCGCTTCCTCGTCCAGTGGATCGCTTCGGAGCGTGCGAAGAAATCCGTTGTGCCGGTGATCTTCTGGTACTTCTCGATGGCGGGCGGGCTGATCCTTTTGGCCTACGCGGTCTACCGCAAAGACCCGGTCTTCGTCCTAGGCCAGTCGCTGGGTGTCTTCATCTATGCCCGCAATCTCTGGTTGATCCGAAGCGAGGGCAAGGCGGATGCCTGACAGCCGGGAATGGCTGCCCGCCGCCCTTTGGGTCGTGGGCGCTATCACGCTTTTCAGGATCGCCGCGCTCTGTTTCGACCGGACCGATCTTTTCGTGGACGAAAGCCAGTACTGGCTCTGGGGCCAGAACCTCGACTTCGGCTATTATTCGAAGCCGCCGCTGATCGGCTGGGTAATCCGGGCCTTCACGGAGCTTGCCGGAAGCGATTCAGTGTTCTGGGTCCGCTTGCCGGGGGCGATCTTCCATGCAGCAACAGCGCTGATCCTTGGCGTGCTGGCGGCAAGCCTCGCCGGCGGTCGTGTGGCGTTCTGGGTTGCGGCTGCCTATGTCACGTTGCCCTTCGTGGCGCTCGGCAGCCTCCTCATTTCGACCGACACGATCATGGCGCCGTTCTTTGCCGCGGCATTGCTTTTCTATTTCCGTGCCATAGAGGGGCGCGGGGCAGGGCAGGCGGCGCTCGCCGGGCTCTGCATCGGCCTGGCCTTTCTCGCGAAATACGCGGCGATCTACTTTCTTCTTGGCGCGGCCCTTGCCGCCTTCGTCGCACCCGGGGCGCGGCTCACGGGGCGGCAATGGGGGGCTTTGCTCCTCGCCTTTGCCGCGACCATCTCGCCGAACATCATCTGGAACCTGACGCATGACCTGACGACGGTTGAACATACTATGGACAATGTCGGCTGGGTGCGCGGCGGGTCTGCCTTCGCAGGGCTCAACCCGGCGGGGCTGGCGGAGTTCTTCTTCGCCCAGTTTGCGGTATTCGGCCCGGTTCTTTTTGGCGCGCTGATCTGGGGCTGGCTCAGGGGCGGCGTCTCCGCCCGCGCCGCGCTGACAGCCTTTTCGCTGCCGGTCCTCGTGATCGTCTGCGGTCAGGCGGTCCTTTCGCGGGCCTATGCCAACTGGGCCGTCGCCGCCTATTTCGCCGGCCTTCTGATCGCCGTGCCGCTCCTCCTTGACCGCGCGCGATGGCTGCTTTCGGCCTCGTTCGCGGTGAACGGGGCGATCTGCCTCCTTCTGCCGCTACTGACCATCCTCGCACCCTGGCCCTTGGTGAAAGGCGAGCCGCTTCTGGCACGTTATCTCGGGCAATCGAGACTGAGCGGCGAGATCATCGCTGCCGCGAAGGCGGCCGGAGTCGCGACAGTCGCGGCGGCTGACCGCGGCGTGCTGGCGGATCTCTTTTACACCGGGCGAGACAGCGGGCTTGCCTTCCGCGTCCCGCAAAGCGGGGGGCGGCCCGCCAGCTACTACGAACAGACTTATCCGCTGCCGCCGGGCGCGGGGCCGGTGCTCTACGTGGGCGGGGATGCGCCGGTTTGCAGCGGGGTGGCCGCAGCGCCGCAGATCACCTTCGATACTGCCGGAGGCGCGTATGCGAGGCAGGAATTCGCCGGCTACCTGGTCAAGGGGGATTGCCTGAATGCCCCGCGCTGATCTTCGGCAACTGACCATCGGCTGGTGCGCCGCGTTCCTCGTCTCCGCCCTGATGTTTCAGCTTTGGCCGGGTCTCGACCTTGCCGTCTCGGGCGCGTTCTACAGGCCGGGGCAGGGCTTCCCTCTGGCGAAGGACCGCGCGCTGGAGGTCTTGCGCCAGGGCATCTGGTGGCTGAGCAACCTCATGGTGGCCTTTGCCGCCATCGCCGTCATCGCGGGGCTCGCCGGACGGCCGTTTCTCGACCGGCGCCGTGCCGCCCTGATCCTCCTTCTCTACCTCATCGGACCGGTCCTGCTGGCGGACGCCGTCCTCAAGCGGTTCTGGGGCAGGGCGCGGCCGGCGAGCATCGAGGATTTCGGCGGCACCCAGCAGTTTACGCTGCCCCTCATCCCCGCCGATCAATGCCAGAGCAACTGTTCCTTCGTCTCGGGCGAAGGGGCGGCAGCGACGGCGCTTGCCATTGCCTTCCTGCTGATCGCGCCGGCGGTCCGGCAATGGGTTTCCCCGATGGTCTTCCGGGTCTACGTCGCCTTTGCCGTCGCCGTTCCGCTGACGGGGATGGCGCTTCGCGTCATGCTTGGCCGGCACTTTCTGTCCGACACGGTCTTTGCGGCACTCCTTGTCAGCGGCGTCGCCCTTATCCTCGCGCGGCTTCTTCTGACCCGGCCCGAGGCCTGAGGGGGCCCGTGTTGACAACCCCCGCGACTCCCCCTATACGGCGCCCACCTGAACTCGCGGGCTGGCTCCGCGTGACCGGGTATCAGGACTGAAGTGGTCACGATCCGGGCCTCGCGCCCCGATCCTCTGGAATTCCACCGCGTCGCCCCCGATGGGGACGATAGCGGTTTTGGTGTTTTGCGGACGCGCAGGGCACATG
>DJUV01000055.1 GCA_002440625.1 Rhodobacteraceae bacterium UBA6273
TGGCGCAGCCTCAAATACGCGTCGTGTTCCTCAACGCCTTCCAGACCGGCAGCGCCCGCACCCAGCCTTCGGCGGCAGTACATCCGACGAAGTCCATGCTATGGCGGAAATGTCGGAGCAATCGGCGGCGTCGAAACAACACCGATCCACCCTGGCCAGGCCGCCAAACGGTCTCGTCAGACGGGACAACCTCAAACTGACCCACCTCTCTGTCATGTTTCGCGGGTAAGGTTTGGGTCAAGGCAGGCTTGGTCTCCTTCTTGTTGGAGGCCGCCGCGGCAAAGCCTGCATTGAAGCGCAAGGTGGCAGATGGCCCGATCAAGCTGCCGCTGATCCAGATCGAGGGATCACAGAAGAGCGCCAAGGGTGTGGACCTTCGCGACTTCGCGTCACAACATGACCAACGCCGGGAAGCGGCCCGGCGAGAATGTCGCCAGCTTCATTGCTGACCCACAACACGCAAAAAGTCATACCGGGTCCGAGAAAGCACGAGCCTGCAGAAAAACGATGCCTAACCAATTTGTTACGCGATGCTTTTCATCAGTATCTTTCCGTCCATCATCTGTGCGACCGACAGCCCTTCAGTGGACCCGGAACTCACCCACGACATTGCGCCATTCGCCGGGGGCGATCAGCTTGCGGTGCGAAAAGCGCACAGAATGCAGCGGCCCGTCGATCTTCTCCTGCCAGAATTCGATGAAGCGGAACAGTTCCGGATAGTCCGGCGCAAGATCGTATTCCTGCCAGATGAAGCTGTTCAGCACATGCCGGTAATCCGGCATCCGATAGTAGAGTTCCGCCGTCGTGAGCCCATAGCCCCTCAGCATAAGCTCCGTCTCGGCCCCCGGCTTGTCCGCCCGCATGGATGCCTCCGTCAGTGCCCCTTGCAGCCACTTTAGCTGAGTCGCGGTTAACGGCGATGAAAAGACTGTGTTAACATTGTGTTACCAAGCATTACCGAAACCGCCCTGCGCGCCATTGCACCCTAGGGATTGCATGGGGTATAGTCCGGCCCAACAAAATCTGGGCCGTTCCCCGGCCCCAAAACACCCAAGGGCGAGCATCCGTGTCAGATACCCCGGAAACCCCTGAAAACGCTGAGGAAACTCCCCAGCGGCCGGCCTACGACGGGCCGACGGTCGATATCGCGGCAGAGATGAAGACCGCCTATCTCGATTACGCGATGAGCGTGATCGTCTCCCGCGCGATCCCCGACCTGCGCGACGGGCTGAAACCAGTGCATCGCCGCATCCTCTATGCGATGCACGAGACCGGCAACACGCATGACAAACCCTACCGCAAGTCCGCCCGCCCGGTTGGCGACGTGATGGGCAAATACCACCCGCATGGCGATGCCGCGATCTATGATGCGCTTGTGCGGATGGCGCAGGACTTTTCCATGTCGCTGCCATTGCTCGACGGTCAAGGCAACTTCGGTTCGATGGACGGCGATAACGCGGCGGCCATGCGCTATACCGAAGTCCGGATGGACAAGCCCGCCGCCTTCCTTCTTGCCGATATCGAGAAGGACACGGTCGACTTTCAGGACAATTACGACGGCAAAGACAAGGAACCGACCGTCCTTCCCGCCCGCTTCCCGAACATGCTGGTCAACGGCGCCGGTGGCATCGCCGTCGGCATGGCGACGAACATCCCGCCGCACAACCTTGGCGAGGTCATCGACGGCACGCTGGCCCTGATCGCCGATCCCGATCTTTCGGTCGAAGGGCTGATGGAGTACATCCCCGCCCCGGATTTCCCGACCGGCGGCATGATCCTTGGCCGCGGCGGCGCGCGGAAGGCCTATCTCGAAGGCCGCGGCTCCGTCATTATCCGCGCCAAGACCCGGATCGAGGAGTTGCGCAAGGACCGCTACGCCATCGTCCTTGATGAGATCCCCTATCAGGTCAACAAGGCCTCGATGATCGAGAAGATCGCCGAGATGGTCCGCGACAAGCGGATCGAGGGCATTGCCCATGTCCAGGACGAATCCGACCGGATCGGCGTCCGCGTGGTGATCGAGCTGAAGCGCGATGCGACGCCGGAAGTGGTCCTGAACCAGCTTTTCCGCTTCACGCCGATGCAGACCTCCTTCGGCTGCAACATGCTGGCGCTGAATGGCGGCAAACCGGAAACACTGACGCTGCGCGACTTCCTCACCCATTTCATCAGCTTCCGCGAGGAAGTGGTTGCAAGGCGGACGGCTTTCGAGCTTCGGAAGGCCCGCGAGCGCAGCCATATCCTCTGCGGTCTGGCCGTCGCTGTTTCCAATGTGGACGAAGTCGTCGGCACGATCCGCGCTTCGGCCGACCCCGCAGAGGCCCGGGAAAAACTGATGACCCGGCGCTGGCCGGCGCATGACATCGCCGTCTACATCCGCCTGATCGACGACCCGACCCACAAGATGAACGACGACGGCACCTATAACCTGTCGGAGACACAGGCCCGCGCCATCCTCGACCTCCGGCTTCAGCGCCTGACGGCGATGGGCGTCAAGGAAGTCACGGACGAGCTTCAGGAGCTTGCCGCGAAGATCAAGGATTACCTCGCCATCCTCGGCTCACGCGAAAGGATCATGGCGATCATCTCGGACGAGCTGCGCGAAGTGCGCGAGCTTTTCGCCGTGCCGCGCCGGACAGAGATCGTCGACTGGGTCGGCGACATGGACGACGAGGACCTGATCGAGCGCGAGGATATGGTCGTGACCATCACCTCGGGCGGCTATATCAAGCGCACCCCCTTGGCCGAGTTCCGCAGCCAGCGGCGCGGCGGCAAGGGCCTGTCGGGCATGGCCACCAAGGAAGATGATGTGGTGACGACGCTTTTCGTCGCAAATACCCATACCCAGCTTCTCTTCTTCACGACCGACGGCATGGTCTACAAGCTCAAGACCTGGCGGTTGCCCTTGGGTGGCCGCACCGCCAAGGGCAAGGCGATCATCAATATCCTGCCGATTCCGCAAGGCGTCTCTATCGCGGCACTGATGCCGGTCGATGCGGCGGAGGAGGAATGGCAAGCGCTCCAGATATTCTTCGCCACCTCGGACGGCGATGTGCGGCAGAACGCGCTTTCGGATTTCACCAATGTGAAGTCGAACGGCAAGATCGCGA
>DJUV01000122.1:0-26097 GCA_002440625.1 Rhodobacteraceae bacterium UBA6273
GATCTTCTTCGTGGCGATGCCGTTCATAACCGGGCTGATGAACTTTGTGGTTCCCCTGCAGATCGGCGCCCGCGACGTGTCCTTTCCGTTCCTGAACAACTTCAGCTTCTGGATGACGGTCGGCGGTGCGATCATCGTCATGATGTCGCTCTTCGTCGGTGAGTTTGCGCGTACCGGCTGGCTGGCATTTCCACCCTTGTCGGGGGTAGTGGCAAGTCCTGATGAAGGCGTCGACTATTACATCTGGGGGGTGCAGATCGCCGGGGTCGGGACAACCCTGTCGGCGGTCAACCTCGTCTCGACGATCCTGAAACTGCGCTGCCCCGGAATGACGCTGATGCGGATGCCGGTTTTTACCTGGACGGCGCTTTGCACCAACGTTCTTATCATCGCCATCTTCCCGGTATTGACCGCAACCCTCGTCCTTCTGGCGATGGACCGTTACGTCGGCACGAACTTCTTCACCACCGAACTCGGCGGCAATGCCATGCTCTATATCAACCTGATATGGGTCTGGGGCCATCCCGAGGTCTATGTCCTCGTCCTGCCGGCCTTCGGGGTCTATTCCGAGGTTGCCGCGACCTTCTGCGGCAAGCGGCTCTTCGGCTACAACTCGATGGTCTATGCGACGGTCTGCATCACCATCATGTCCTACCTGGTGTGGCTCCACCACTTTTTCACCATGGGCTCGGGCGCTTCGGTCAACTCCTTCTTCGGAATCGCCACGATGATCATCTCGATCCCGACCGGGGCCAAGATCTTTAACTGGCTCTTCACCATGTACAGGGGCCGCATCAGGTTCGAACTGCCGATGATGTGGACGGTGGCCTTCATGCTGACCTTCTGCATCGGCGGCATGACCGGGGTCATGCTCGCGGTGCCACCGGCGGATTTCGTCCTTCACAACTCCTTGTTCCTCGTCGCGCATTTCCACAACGTCATCATCGGCGGCGTGGTCTTTGGCGTCTTTGCCGGCATCAACTACTGGTTCCCGAAGGCCTTCGGGTTCCGGCTTGACGACTTCTGGGGCAAGATCAGCTTCTGGTGCTGGGTCGTGGGGTTCTGGGTCGCGTTCCTGCCGCTTTACATCGTCGGGCTGATGGGGGTGACGCGGCGGCTCAGGGTCTTCGACGATCCCTCGCTGCAGGGCTATTTCATCGTGGCGGGCTTGGGCGCCGCGCTGGTCGCCGCGGGAATTGGGGCGATGCTGGTGCAGATCGCCGTGTCGATCCGCAACCGCGAGAGGCTGCGCGACGTGACCGGCGACATCTGGGACGGCCGGACCCTGGAATGGTCGACCACATCGCCGCCACCTGCCTACAACTTCGCGGTGACGCCCATCGTCTATGACCTCGATGCCTGGCAAGACATGAAGGAACACGACTACCAGCGGCCGACATCCGGCTTTGCGCCGATCCACATGCCGAGGAACACCGGCGCGGGCATCATCCTTGCCGCGTTCGCTACGGTCCTCGGCTTCGCGCTCGTCTGGCATATCTGGTGGCTGGTCGTGGTTTCCTTCGCCGGGCTGATCGCGGCGGCCATATGGCACACATTCGACTATGATCGCGACTTCGATATCCTGGCGGCGACGGTAACCAGGACCGAGGACGCGCGCACCCGCGCCATCGGCAGGGCGGTGTAGGACCATGAGCGAGACCATCACCACCAGCCCCAGCGATGCACGGGTCTATCACCCGGCAAGCGAACCCCAGCACCCCGAAGGCCACAGCACCGCGCTCGGCTTCTGGTTCTACCTGATGAGCGACTGCCTGATCTTCGCGACGCTTTTCGCGACCTATGCGGTGCTTGGCGACCGCTACGGCGGCGGGCCGGGTCCGAAGGAGCTGTTCGAGCTGCCTCTGGTGGCGCTGAACACCGCGATGCTGCTTCTGTCATCGATCACCTACGGTTTCGCGATGCTCGCCATGCATGAGGACGACCAGCCCGGCGTGATGAAGTGGCTGGCGGTCACGGCGGGGTTCGGCCTCAGCTTCCTGGCGATCGAGCTCTACGAGTTCACCCATCTCGTCAGCATCGGCGCCGGCCCCTCGCGCTCGGCCTTCCTGTCGGCGTTCTTCATGCTCGTCGGCACGCATGGCCTTCATGTGACCTCCGGCCTGATCTGGATGGCGACGCTTGTGGTGCAGGTGCGCCGGCGCGGGCTGACGGCCGCCAACCGCCGGCGGCTCGAATGCCTGTCGATGTTCTGGCATTTCCTCGATGTGATCTGGATCGGGGTCTTCACCTTTGTCTATCTGATGAGGATGATCTGATGGCGAACCCCGAAGCTCTCGCAGGCGGCCATGACGCCGGCCATGAACCCCAGTTTGCGCATGGCACGCGGAAGGATTACGTGACCGGGTTCGTCCTTTCGGTGATCCTCACCGGAGTTCCCTTCATCGTGGTCATGGCCGGCGTCTTTCCATCCGCGCGCATGACCGCCTTTCTGGTTCTGGCCTGCGCCATCGCGCAGATCATCGTCCACATGGTCTATTTCCTGCACATGAGTCCGAAGACCGAGGCCGGCTGGACGCTGGTTGCGCTGGCCTTCACCTTCATCGTGCTGGTGATCGCCGTCGTCGGAACGGTCTGGGTGATGTATCACTTGGACCAGAACATGATGCCGGGGATGATGTCGGAGCAGCCGGGGGATTGAGCGACCTCTTGCGTCCGGTCTGGCAGGTCTGGCTGGCGCTTGCGGCGGGGGTCCTGCTTGCGGTCGTCTTCGCCGGACTCGGGGTCTGGCAGGTTCAGCGGCTCGGCTGGAAATTGGACCTGATCGCTAGGGTTGAGGCGCGCGCCCATGCAGATCCGGTGCCTTGGGAAGACATCCTTGCCCTTCTGCCCGCCGATCAGGAATACCGCCGCGTCACAGCTTCGGGGCGGTTCGATCATGGCACCGAAACGCTGGTCAGGGCCGTCACCGGTCTTGGTCCCGGCTACTGGTTGCTGACGCCGCTTCGGGGTGATGACGGTGGGACGGTGCTCGTCAATCGCGGCTTTGTCCCGCCGGAACGCGCCGATCCCGACACCCGGACCGCGGGGCAGGCGGGCGGCATCGTCACCGTGACCGGGCTTGCCCGCCTGACCGAACCGGGCGGCGGCTTCCTGCGCGACAACGATCCCGGCAACGACCGCTGGTATTCCCGCGATGTCGCGGCTATCGCCACGGCGAAGGGCCTTGGTCCGGTCGCGCCCATCTTCATCGACGCGGACGCGGCACCGCAGCCGGGCGGCTATCCGAAGGGTGGCCTCACGGTGATCCGGTTCCGCAACACCCATCTCGCCTATGCGCTGACATGGTTCGTGCTCGCCGCCATGGCGGCGGCGGGCGTCGTGACCCTGGCCCTTCAGGAGCGGCGCGCGCGGGCCTGACCCCGCTCTCAGAATGTCGTGTCGGGGTCGAGCGGCCAGATCGGACGGCGGACGTTGCGATAGGGGCGGCGCGACATCTGCGGCGTCGAGAGCGCGCCGCTGTCGCAGACGATGACCTTGCCGGCGATAGGCTCAAAAGCGGCGCGGAAATGCTGCATGCTTTTCAGGGCAAGGGTCTTGCGTTTCGTCGGGTCGATGCCGAAGGCATAAAGCTGCTGGCGGTCGAGCATCTGTTCGCGCTCGGTCACGATCAGGATTTCGATGCCATCGACCTTGAAGACGGCGGTGGTGCCGTAGGTACGGTCAAGCCCGCCGAGCATCGGTCCGTCGCCGCGGAAATTGCCGTTCGACAAGTGCATGATCGTGCCGGTCAGTGTCAGTGGCCCGCCGCCGAAGGCCGGATCGTTCTTGCCGCCGACCGCCAGCGTCACCACGGCGCCAACCTTGTGGCGGTGCAGTTCGGCCGCCGCCTCGGCGTCGATCATCGGCGCGAAGACCGCGTCCTTAAGCCCCGCCTTCAGCATTGCCGCCAGAAGGTTGGTGGCATCACCGTAAGCGCCCGAACCGGGGTTGTCGGAATAGTCGGCGATGACCAGCGGACCCTTGGCCGTGTCAAAGGCCGCCGCCTGTGCCGCCGCCTCGTCAATGCCCAGAAACACGTTGGCGACGGAATTGCGCGCATCCCAGATGGCGCGGGCATGGGCATCGGCGATCTCGCCCGCCCGCGCCTCGGCGCCGGCCTCGCCCTTGTCGTAGGTGACAAGGACGGTCGGCCCCATCTCCTTGATATCCGCGTCCGAAAACCCGGCGTTGAGCGAGACGGAGAGGATGCCCGGCTCCTCCTCCTGCAGGCGCGCCTCTTCATAAAGCGGCACCATCGGTCCTTCGTCGGAACGGCCGGAATTGACCTCGTCCATCATCGGCACGTCGCGGCGAAGGGTGACGGGGTGAGTTCGTTCCGCCATGGCCTCGCCCATCATCTTCGCGAGTTGCACGCCACAGGCGCGCATGTCGATATGGGGGTAGGTCTTGAAGCTGACCCACATCTGCGCATCCCGCACCATGGCGCGGGTGACATTGGCATGAAGGTCGAGCGTTACGCCGATCAGCATGTCGGGGCCGGTGATGGCGCGGATACGGGCCAGCAACTCGCCCTCGCCATCCTCGCAGAACTCCGTCACCTGCGCGCCGTGGAGGCTGAGGAGGATGCCGTTGATCCTGTCCTTGTTCGCTGCGACAGCGTCGGTGATCACGGCCGCGATCTGGTCATAGGCCACGCGCGACACCGGCGAACTTGGCGAGGCGGCGGCAGAGATGGTGTGGATCACCCGCCAGCCTTCCTTCTCTGCAACATCGACAAAGCCCGCAAGCTCCGTATTGGCCTCGCGCCGCGCGGCGATCGCGGCGTCGCCTTCCAGAAGCGTGTCGACCTCGAAGTCGTGAAGCTCTGTCAGGCCCTTCTTGAAGGTGTTGTTCTCGGAGACGAATTCGGCGGTCAGGACGGTAAAGGGCATGGAACCTCTCAGATCGGATGGTGGCAGGCGACGGGGTGGCCGGGCGTCAGCTCGCGAAGCTCCGGGTTTTCGGCGCGGCAAAGATCCGTCACGCGCGGACAGCGGGCGGCGAAGGCGCAGCCCTTTGGCAGGTCGAAGGCCGAGGGGATTTCGCCCGTCAGCGCCTGCAGGGTCCGGCGCCGGGTCGGGTCGGGGACAAAGTTGCTGTCCATCAGCGCCCGCGTATAGGGGTGGCGCGGGGCGGCGTCGGCGCGGGGCATCACCTCGACCACCGCGCCGAGATACATCACCAGAACCCGGTCGCAGAAATAGCGCACGAGGCCAAGGTCATGGCTGATGAAGAGATAGGTCAGGCCGTTGTCGCGCCTGAGGTCGGATAGAAGCCCGATGATCTGCGCTTGGATCGACACGTCAAGCGAGGCTGTGGGTTCGTCGAGCACCATGAAATCGGGCGCCTGCGCCAGAGCGCGGGCGATGCCGACACGCTGGCGCTGACCGCCCGACAGCTGGTGCGGGTAGCTCGCCGCCATCGCCTCAGACAGGCCGACCTGATCCAGAAGAGCATTGATGCGCCCGGCGGGCGGGGTCTCGCCCTGCACCGCGAAAGGCTCGGTCAGCGCATCGGCCACGGTGAAGCGCGGGTCGAGCGAGGAGTAGGGGTCCTGAAACACCATCGCCATGCGGCGGCGCAGGCGCCTGAGGTCGCCGGGGCCAAGGCCCGTCACCTCCTGCCCGTCGAAGCGGACGCGGCCCGCGGTCGGCTCGATCAGCCTCAGGACCAGCCGGGCGAGCGTGGACTTGCCGCAGCCGCTTTCGCCGACCACGCCCAGAACCTCGCCCCTGTCCACCTGAAAGGACACGCCGCGCACGGCCATCATGCTCCGCGCCGGGCGCAGCCAGCCGCCGCCGGTTGAAAAGCGGCGGCCGAGGGCTTCGGCGCTGATGAGGGGATCGGTCATGGCGCCCCGAGCGGATGGTGACAGGCAAGGGCGCCGCCCTCGGGCCTGAGGGCGGGAAGGGGAACCTCGGTCCGGCAGCGCTCCTGCATCCGGGCGCAGCGGGCGTGAAAGCGGCAGCCGGCGGAATAGGCGGCGGCGGAGGGGACCGCGCCGGGAATGCCGGCGAGGCTGCCGGGTGCCATGCCTTCGCGGGGGATGCAGCCGATGAGCGCAGCGGTATAGGGGTGGCGCGGTTCCGCGAAAAGCGGTGCGGCTTCCCGCGTTTCGGCCAGCCTGCCGGCGTAGAGGACGGCAACCCGGTCGCAGACCTGCGCCACCACGCCCATGTCATGGGTGATGAGCATCAGGCCAAGGCCACGTTCGCGGACGAGTTGCCCGAGAAGATGGATGATCTGCGCCTGCACCGTCACATCAAGCGCCGTTGTCGGCTCATCGGCGATGATGAGGTCAGGCTCGCCAGCCAGCGCCATCGCGATGACGATGCGCTGCTTCATGCCGCCCGAAAGCTGGTGCGGATAGGCGTCTGAGATCGCCGCAGCCTCGGGGATGCGCAGGCTTGTCAGAAGGTCGATCGTCGTCGCCCTTGCCCCCTGCCGCGACTGGCCCAGGTGAAGCCGCGCCACCACGTCGATCTGTTCGCCAATCCGCTGCGCGGGGTCGAGCGCGGTCATCGGGTTCTGGGTGACAAGCGCTATGCGCCGCCCGCGATAGGCGCGCAACTCCGGCTCGGCCAGCCGGGTCAGGTCGGTGCCGTCGAAGGTCACGCTGCCTTGCGCGATCCGCCCCGAGACGAGCGGCAGTAGCCCCGCCACCGCCATCGCTGTCAGCGATTTGCCCGATCCGCTTTCGCCGACAAGGCCGAGGATCTCGCCCCGGTCGAGGTCGAAGCTGATGCCGCTCAGGGGTTCGACCTGACCGAACCGCACCGAAAGATCACGCACGGAAAGAAGCATCGTCATGCCTCCCTCAGCCGGGTCTTGATGTCGAGCGCGCCGATCAGCGCATCGCCGAAGAGGTTGATCGCGACGACGGTGATGGCGACGGCAAGGCCCGGCAGGATGATGATCCACGGTGCCTTGAAAAGAAGGGCGGAGCCCGAGGACATCATCGAGCCCCAGCTAGGCAGCGGCGGCTGCGCGCCAAGGCCAAAGAAGCCGAGTGTCGCCTCAAGGATGATCGCGTCGCCGGTCGCGAGCATTCCGGCGACGAGGACCGGGGCCAGCGCGTTAGGCAGAAGGTGGCGGAAAAGGATGAAGCGGCCGCCGGCACCAAGGCTGCGTGCCGCCTCGATATAGGTCTCCGACCGGATGGCGAGGATCTGCGACCGCGTGAGCCGGGTGAACTGCGCAAGGTAGGCGACGCAGATCGCCGCCATCGTGCCGGTGACGCCGGGGCCGATGATGGCGACGAGGATCAAGGCGACGAGGATTTCCGGGAAGGACCACGACAGGTCGACCACGATGGTGACGGCCCGGTCGAAGGCGCCGCCGACATAGCCAGCCGCCGCACCCAGGACCATGCCGGCGAAGACCGATATGGCAATGGAAATGACAGAGACGGACAGCGAGGTGCGCGCCCCGTAGATGATCCGGGTCAGAAGGTCGCGGCCAAACTCGTCGGTGCCGAGAAGGTGGGCGGAAGAGGGTGGCTGGAAGCTGGCGGGCAGGTTCTGCGCGTCATAGGCATAGGGTGCGATCAGCGGCGCAAGGATCGCTACCGCGATGATGAGCACCAGCCACAGACCCGCAATCGCGCCCATCGGCGTCTTCGCCGCCCGTACCACGGGCGAAAGGGCGCGCGGCAGGCTCATGCGATCGCCTCGCGCACACGCGGGTCCATCAGCGCCTGGATGATGTCACCGAGAAGCGTGCCGAGCATGACGGCGATGGCCAGCATCAGAAGGCAGGCCTGCACCACCGGGTAATCGTGCTGGTTCAGCGCCTTGATGAGCGTGGTGCCGATGCCGGGGCGGGCGAAGACATACTCGACCGTGACCGCACCGCCGAGGATCCAGCCTATGCGAAGGGCAAGAATGGTGACGACCGGGATCATGGCGTGGCGCAGGACATGGCGCCAGAGGATGCGGCTTGGCGGCAGGCCCTTGGCGTGCAGCAGCAGCACGAAATCGCGCCCCGCCGTGTCGATCATGGCGACACGGGTGACGCGCGCCACAAGGGCGATGCCGCCAAGCCCGATGGTGATGACCGGCAACACAAGGCTCGACCAGCCGCGCGCGCCCGAGACCGGGAACCAGCCGAGCTGAACGGAGAAGACGAGGATCAGGATGAGGCCGATCCAGAACGAGGGCAGGGTGGAGCCCAAAAGCACGCCGCCCATCACCAGCCGGTCAGGCCAGCGGTCCCGCGCCCGCGCCGCGACGACGCCGAGAAGGATGCCGACGACCGAGGACAAAAGCAGCGCCAGGCCGCCGAGTTGCAGCGAATGCGGCAGGGTCTGGCCGATCAGTTGCGACACCGGGCGGCGGGTCACGATGGAGGTGCCTAGATCGCCTTGCAGCACGTTGCCAAGCCACATGCCATACTGGACGATCAGCGGCCGGTCGAGCCCATAGCGCGCCTCGATCTCGGCCCGCTTGGAGGCGGACGACCCGACCTTCAGAAGGTTGTCGACCGGGTCGCCGGGGATGAGATGCAGGATCAGGAAGATCACCGCCGACACCGCAAGGAAGACCGGCGCAAGAAGCAGGATCCGCTTGATGAGATAGGAAAGCATCGCTGTTCTTCCGCCGGCCCTGCCTCTCTTACTCCTTCACGCTGATGTCCTGCACGACCGTGCCGGTGACCGAATTGCCGTGGATGACTTCGGGCACCACCAGCCGGTCCTTGTTGAAGGCCATGTTCTGCTCGGGCTGGTAAATTGGCGCATAGGGGAACTGGCTGGTCACATAGGCATGATAGGCAAGGAAGTTCGCCACCCGCTCTTCCTGCGTCGCCGATCCTGTCATGGCCTTGGCGCGAAGCTCTTCGGCCTTGGGGTCGTTGAACATCGAGATGTTGGGATAGCCCACCCGGTCGCCGCCGAAGAACCAGTCGACGATGTCGGCATTGTTCCAGAAGTAGGAGCGCACGGCGAGTTGCTGTTCGCCCTTCTTGTATTCGTCGCGGATGACGGAGCTGTCGAAGGTCTGGATCTGGGGATCGAAGCCCACGGTCTTCAACTCGGCCTGCACAACCTCGGTCAGGCGGCGGAACACGCTGTCGCTTTGCGTCCAGAGCGCGACGGTCAGCTTCTTGCCGTCCTTTTCGCGGATGCCGTCGGCACCCTTGACCCAGCCCGCCTCATCCAGAAGCGCATTCGCCTTGTCGGGGTCGAAGCTGATGTCGAGGGCGGGGTCGATCTTCGATTCCGGCAGGGCGGAGATCAGGAAGTTGTGGGCAACCTGACCGTAGCTCGAAAAGACGTTCTTCAGGATCTCGTCCTGATTGATTGCCAGCGCCGCCGCTTGTCGCACCTTGATGTCGGTGAAGGGTTCCTTCGTCACGTTGATCGGCATGTAGTAGACTTCCTGCCCCGGGATCTTGGCGAGAGCGAGGCTCGGCTCGGCGGCGATTTCGCCGAGATAGTCGGTCGGCAGCGACAGAAGCGCATCGACCCCGCCCGATTTGAGTTCAAGGAAGGCGGTCGAATCCTCGGGGATTTCGCGGAAGGTCAGCTTGGCGAGATGGGGCGGACCCTGGTTTTCGGCCAGAGGCGAGGCCCAGGCATAATCGTCATTGCGCACCAGCACGGTTTCCTGGCCGAGCGTGAAGCTTTCCAGCTTGAAGGGGCCGGTGCCCACCGCCTCGGTGATCCCGTAATCCTCGCCAAGTTCGGTGACGACTCTGGGGTTCGGGATCGCCATGAAGGAGGAGGACAGGTTGTAAAGCAGGTTCGGATCGGGGTTCTTCATCACGAACTTCGCCGTCAGGTCGTCGATCGCTTCCACCTTCTCCACATTGTCGATCATGTAGGAGTTCTCGGACGACCGGAACATCCCGATCCACTGGACGATGGTGTCGGCAGTCAGGGGATCGCCGTTGTGGAACTTGACCCCCGGCTTCAGGTGAAAGACCCAAGACTTGCCGTCGGCTGCCTCTTCCCAGCTTTCCGCCAGATGCGGATGGAAGGACAGATCGCCGTCCTGTTCGATGAGCGTGTCATAGATCATCGTGAAGGCGGCGTTGGTGTTGACCGCAGTGAGGGGGTTGTAGTTCGGGATGCCGACCTCGGAACTGCCGAAGACGAAAACCGCCTCCTGCGCCCAAAGCGACAGCGGCATGAGCGCCGCGATGCAGGTGCTGCCGGCAATGAGGTGCCTTCTGACGGTGTGGAACATCAACCTCTCCTGTTGTCTGTTGGTGGTTATCTGGAAATCCGGGACGACCCTTCGGCATGTCCGATGAAATCTGCGTGCAGGGCGGAAACCCGGCTCATCCTCGCCTCGACCTCTGGCCCAAGCTCGCCGAAGACGCCGTTGACGATGAGGCAGATGAGCGAGGACATGGTCGAGGTCGCGTCCCAGAACTGATTGAGATCGGTCTGGACGATGAACATCTCGTCCGCGGCCTCGCCCCCCCAGGTGCAATAGGGATCGGTGATGAGCGTCACCGGCACGCCGGCCGCGCGCGCTGCATGGGCCAGCTTCTGCGTCATCTGCGAATAGCGGCGCCCGTCGATCAGGACGAGGCAGGCCGCGTCTTTCGGGGCAAGCAGAAGATCGGCGAAGGTGCCGCCGGCAAGGTCGAGAAGCTGCACGCCGGGCCGGAGATACTGGAGGCTGTTGGCCAGAAACTGGCCATGCCCGCGCTCGGTCTGAAAGCCGCTGACAAAGACCTGCGGCCGGGTGGCGAGCCTCTGGACGCAGCAGGCGAATTCGGGCGTCGCGGCGGTTTCATAGTTCGCCACGATCGCGGCAATCTCGCGCTGCATCCCAAGGGCGGCCTCGTCGGTGCCGGTGCGGAGCCGTTCGGCGAAATCCTGAAGCCTTTCGCCGATCAGCCAGGCCTTGTCGCCAAGCTCCGATTGCAGCGCGGCCTTAACCTCCTTGAAATGGCGGTAGCCAAGCTCGCGCGAGAAGCGGCCGACCGTCGCCTCGCTCACATCGACCTTTTCGGCGACGGTTGCCGCGGTTTCGAAAGGGAGGGTCTTGAGGTTCGCGAGGAAATAGGCCGCCAGCTTCCGCGCCGCCGGAGTCGAACTGTCGAGGCTCGCCCGCAGCCTGTCACGCAGGTCGGCGGGTGCCGATGGTGAAGGACCTGCCTCGTTCATTGCCGCAAGCGTCTCCCCCCGACCGCTGCTGGTTTCCCGATTTGAATGAGCGTGTCAGAAATATTGCGAACGGTCAATCTTGCAAGAAAACTTTCTTCGAGTATTCTGGCGGGCGGCGAAACAGGCATGGATCAGGGGGGCAGATGAGCGACAAGGTCGGAACGGGTCAGGCGCGCGGCCCCTTGACCATCGACGGCGCGGAACTGCGTCTGGTCCGGCTGCCGCTCGTTACGCCCTTTGTCATCGCAACCGGGACCATGCACGAAAAGGTCTTCCCGCTGGTCCGGCTCTTTTCCTCCGGGCTTGAAGGTGTCGCCGAAGGGGTGATGGACCCCCTGCCGGACTATCTTGAGGAAACAACCGCGGGGGCGGTGGACTTCCTGTCCTCCGTCCTGCTGCCCGGTGTCGTCGGCAAAAGCTTCGCCAACCCCGAGGCGATGGCGCGGCATCTGGCGCCCTGGCGTGCCAACCATATGGCGCGGGCGACGGTGGAGATGGCCTTCTGGGACCTCTGGGCGCGGTCACTGGGCCTGCCCTTGCAGACCCTGCTCGGCGGCGAGGGCGATGCGATCGACGTCGGCGTATCGCTTGGTATCGCCACGGTCGATAAAACGCTTGCTCGGGTGAAGGACCATCTCGATCAGGGCTACAAGCGCATCAAGCTGAAGATCTGCCAGGGCCATGACATCGCCCTTATCCGCGCGGTGCGCGAGGCCTTTCCCGACGCCAAGCTGACGGTCGATGCGAACTGCGACTACACGCTGGCCGACAGCGCGCTTCTGGCGCGGCTCGACGATTTCGCGCTGGATTATATCGAACAGCCGCTGGCCTGGGACGATATCCACGATCACGCCACCTTGCAGACGAGGATGCGGACGCCGCTTTGCCTTGACGAGTCGATCCGCACCCCGGCCCATGCAAGGAAGGCGCTGCAATCGGATGCCGCGCGGGTCATCAACATCAAGGTCGGACGCTCGGGCGGGCATTGCAACGCGAAGGCGATCCACGACCTTTGCACGGCCTTCGACGTGCCGGTCTGGTGCGGCGGGATGCTGGAAAGCGGCGTGGGCCGTGCCCACAACATCCATCTCTCGACCCTGCCGAATTTCACGAAGCCGGGGGACACATCCTCTGCCAGCCGCTATTTCCACCGCGACATCATCGTGGAAAGGCTTGAGGCGGTGGAAGGCCGGATGCCGGTGCCGAAGGGGGCAGGGACCGGCGTGACCCTCGACCATGACTTCCTCGCCAGTGTCAGTACCGATCTGCGGAGGTTCGACCGTTGAGCGACGTGACCTTGCGCGACCTGCACGGCATGGCCGAATTCCTTGCCGCCGAAAGGCTGCAGCGCGCGGTCTGGGGTCAGGATGACAGCCCCGATCCCGCCGACCTGATGATGGTCGTGCAGGCCGAGGGCGGGCTTTGCGCAGGCGCATTCCGGGGCGGCGACCTTGTCGCCTATGTCTTCGGATTCCCGACGCGCGACCCTCTGGTCCAGCATTCGCACCGCTTGGCGGTCTTGCCCGAGGCGCGGGGGCTGAAGCTTGGCGTGCGGCTCAAATGGTATCAGCGCGACTGGTGCCTGAAGCATGGCACCCGGCTGGTGCGCTGGACCTTCGATCCCCTCAGACGCACCAATGCGACGCTGAACATCGACACGCTCGGCGCCTGCGGCCATGTCTACCATACCGACTATTACGGCGACATGGCCGGCATCAACGCCGGCGCGCCTTCCGACCGGCTCTCGGTCGAATGGCGGCTTGATGCGCCGGGCGTCAAGGCCCGGGCCGATGGCCAAAGGTCCCGGCCCGACGCGGGCAGCATCAAGGCCCGCGTCAACATCCCAGAGGACTTCGCGGCGCTCCTCTCCGGAGCGCCCGAGGCAGCCCTTTCCGAACGGCTCCGCGTCCGCGACAGCCTTCAGGCAGCCTTCGCCCAAGGCCTTGAGATCGGCGGCTTTGACCGTGAGGCAGGCGATTACCTGCTCGTTCGGCGCGGCGGGCAAGCCTAGCCCGCCGCCGCCTTTCAGAGCCCGGCGTTCCGCTTCAGACGGTCGCCGACCAGCTTGCCAACTTCCTTTGGCTGCCCCGGCAACTTCGGCGCGCCGGTCTGGGCATGTTGAAGGATGAGCGTGGCGACATCCTCGCCTTGCGCCCAGCATTCTTCATGCAGGCCCGATCCATGCGTCCAGCCGCCGGCGTAGTAGATGTTCTGGACGCCCTGCATGGTCTCAATCCGCGACTGCGCCTCCATCGTGGTGAAGTCGAAGTTGTTGTGACGCAGATTGGCGATGGCGGGATTGCCGCCCACGTCCTTGAGGATCATGTTTTCCGGGATCGGCCTTTGCGGGTTGCAGGACACGAAGAACTGCGGCAGCCCGAACTTGTCATAGGCTGGATTGGCCGCATCGTTCTGGTGGCGGTTGGCCACGTAGTTGATGACGTAAGGCTTCAGTCCCGCCGCACCGGGTTCGTGGATCAGGATGTTGTAGGTACACCAGCAGTTCGAGTTGACCGGCAGTACCCGGCTGTCGGTATGGACGACCGAGATGCCGTTGTTGTAGCGGACCGCCCCCATGATCGCGCTGGCAGGGGCGGGCATGCCGATGAACGCGGTCAGGCAATCGTCGGCATGGGCCGCCAGAACGACGATCGTCGCGCGGATCGGCATTGGATTGTTGCCCAGATTCTGGACGAGGTACATCGGGTCTGTGGTCGCGACCTGACTGACAACGGCCTGATAGTTCAGAAGGAAGGTGATGTTTGTCAATTTGTTGGTCATGTAGGCGACCAGCCTGTCGATCCATGCACTGGCACCATTCACGAAATAGCATCGGTTCGCTGGCTGCCCCCCTGCGCCTTCCTGGATCGCATAGTAGTGCATCACCGCGAGGAAGGGCATGCTGCGCGGCCCAAGCTCGGACACGAAATACATGCCGTTGATCCGCGGATAGATCACCATGGGGCCGAGGTCAGGGTCCCAGGGCGGGTTCTGCAGCGGACCCTGTTCGTTGATGTATTGCTCGATCGTGTAATTCTGGAACTTCGTCGCATTCTTGGTGGCGTCATTCCCGGCCACGGTCATGAAACTGTTGGCCGACGCGGCAAGGTTCGGGTCCATCCCGGTCCCCCACCACGGAACAGCGTTGTCGGTGAAGGCGAGGCTGCCGTCGGCGGTGAAATATGACGTCGTGTCCTCAAGCTGCTTGTAGTCCACGCCGTAGTTGAAGCCGATCGCGTTCATCACGGCCACGATCTTGGTATAGGCGGTCACGTTGAAATCATTGACGCCGAGGTCGGCCCAGCGGTTCAGCGGCTTGCCGTCCGGGCCGGTGCCGAAGCTGAACTGGAAGGTGTCGGCATTGCCGCCCCAGCGGCCCGAGGCTTCCACTAGCGTGATATTCGGTGGATTGACCCCTTCCTGCATGGCCTGAATCGTCAGGTTCCAGGCCACCGCGAGACCGCCCACGCCACCACCGACAATCACCACATCTGTACTCGTTTGACCCGCCATTCCCTCTCTCCCTCTCTCTGATTGATCTCCGTTACGCCGTTGGTGCCTTTGCCTTTGCCGCCGCCAGAAATCGCCCGATGTGCTGCCCGGCGGTGACAAGCCCGGCGCGCTCCGCCTCGTCGGCAAGCCGGCCAAGCCGGTCTGCGGCATCCGGGTGACCCTCAAGAAGGTCCGCGCTGGCACGGCCGAAGGCGATGTAGAAATCCGACCATGGCGTGGGTTCGGCGGAAGTGTATTCCGCCAGCGCAGCGCAATAGCGCCGCGCCCGCGCGACCTCTCCCCGGTTCAGGCAGCCGATCATTCCGTAGACGTAGAAGCGGAAGTAGTTGTGGCCGACGCAGCCGGCATGAAGCAGCGCCTCGCCCTCATCGAGAAGTGCGGCCGCGGCGGGGCCCTCCAGTGTCCAGGCCGTCGTGGCAAGAACCCAGGGGCCGATGAAGTTCATGGCGCCAAGGTCGCGGGTCTGGGCCAGCACCTCGTCGGCAACCGCCGCCGCTTCGGCCACGCGGCCTTCCGCGACGAGGATGCGGACGAGGGTTTCCTTCAGGAAAGGCTCGAAGCGCTTGGCGCCAAGCTGGCGCGCGGCCTCAAGCCCCCGCTCGACCTCCGCCCGCGCCTCGTCGCGCCGGGCGAGCGACTGGAGGAGCCACCCGGCCGTCAGCCGCGACACGATCTCGGGCCGCAACTGGCCGACATCGCTTGCAAGCTCGGCCGAGCGCAGGGCCTCATGCAGAGCCGCTTCGGTCTGGTTCATGTAGATCTTGACGGTGCCGAGCATGAAGCGGTTCGCCGCCTCTACCGCGCCGAGGTCGTAGCGGTTGCACAAGTCGAGGCATTTCTCGAACACGCCATGCGCGCGGAACATGCGGCCCTGCGCATAGTAGGCGTCGCCCTGACCGCTGAGCGCGCGCGCCATGAGTTCGGGGTCGCCGACCCTTTCGGCATGGTCGAGCGCGATGCTGTGCGCCTCAAGGCAGCCCCGGAAATCGCCCCTCGGAAAGCAGATCGCGCCCTTGAGGTAGTGGAGTTTCGAGAGATTGGCATATTGGTTGTTGGCCTCGGCAATCGCCACCGCCTCGGCGATGATCGACTGGGTCTCATCGAGGCGGTCCATGATGCGCATGGTGCCGATAAGGCCGATCCGGGCAGCGACGACCGCCTCGGGGTCGGCGGTGTCATCGAGGACCGCGCGGAAAGCGCTGATCGAGGCTTCGCCGCGCCCGAGATCGCGCAGGATGTCGCCGGCCAGAAGGTTGAGCCGGGCGCGGACATCGGGGGCAGGGTCGTGGCCCAGCCCGCGCTCGATCAGGGCGAGCGCCGCCGACATGCGCCGGTTTGCCGACGCCTCATGGGCGGCACGGGCGAAGGCTGCCGCCGCCGCCTCGCTGCCGGCCTTCTCCAGATGTTCGGCATGGAGGAGCGAATCGCTCGGCTCGAACCAGGCAGCGGCGCTCAGGTGGAGGCGTTTCAACTCATTGCGCAGGATCGTCTGGTAGACGCCGTCGCGGATCAGGGCATGGCTGAAGAGAAGATCGCTGTCGTATTTGCGGACAAGGCCCGCTTCAAGAAGTGCGCCCGCGTCGTAGATCGGAATGCCAGCGATGGCGGTCGCCGCGTCGATCCGGAAGCGCTGGCCGATAACGGCGGCCGCGTAGAGCACATGGCGGTCATCAGCCGCGAGGCGGTCGATCTTGGACTGGACCAGACTCTGGATCGTGCCCGGCACTGCATCCACCTCGGCATCGTTCGCGTGATGCAGAAGCTGGGCGAGAAACAAGGGGTTGCCCTCGGCCTTTTCAAGGCAACTCCGCACGAGGTCGGTTTTCGGCGCGTGGAGAATGGCCGCGAGTTCCGTCGCTTCGGACCGGCTGAGCGGCGGCAGCGCGAGGGTGACAAAGCGGACGTCCGGCAACCGCGCGTGCCAGTCGCCATCGAAATGCTGGCTCCCCTCGCGCGAGGTCAGTACCATGAGAACCGGGGCCCTGGCCGTGACGCCGGCGAGGTGGGTGACGACGCCAAGAGTTTCCGCATCCGCCCAGTGGAGGTCCTCGACCGCGATCAGGCGCGGCGCATTTGCGGCCTCGGCGGTCACCAGGCTGGCAATCACCGCGTTCACCGCCTCGGCCAGTTCCCGGTCGCTGAGCGTCCCGACATAGAGCCGCGCCGCGCCTTCCGGCCTGACGCCCATCGCGTGGCTGAAAATGTACGCCCCCCGTTCGGACAGAATCCCGGTCTGGCGCAAGCCGCGCGACACTGCCTCGATGGCGCTCAGCGTGGCGCCGGTGCTAAGCCCGGTGAGTTGCGCCAGAAGCGAGCGGACCACGGTTTCCTCGCCGCCAAGGCCGAAGTCGAGAACCAGCATCCGGTGAACGCTGAAGCCCCGGCCAACCGCCCGCCGCCCGATCTGATCGAGAAGCGAGGTCTTGCCGATACCCGCCTCCCCGGTCAGGTGCAGAACCTGGCCGGTCCCTTGCGCCAGGCACTGGTCGAGCGCCCGTTCGGCAAGACCAAGCTCGGCGGCGCGGCCGACGAAACGCTGGTCGGCGCGGCGGGACCGGAAGCCGAGAAAGCGGTAGGCCGTTACCGGCGTGGCAAACCCCTGTGCCTCGACATTCTCGACGGCTTCGGCGTCGATGAGGCCGCGCAGCTCCAGATAGGTGCGGTCGGAGATCAGGGTTTCGGTGCCCTCCGCCTTGTCGGCAAGGCGCGAGGCGAGGTTGATGGTGCCGCCGGTGACGGTAAAGCCGGATTCGGCAAGCGCGCCCTGTCCCTTGCTGGAATAAAGCACCCGCCCGGCGGCGATCCCGACATGGACGGACAAAGGCTCGCCGTGCATCCGCGACAGGTCGCGCATGACCTCATGCATCTCGGCCGCGCAGCGCAGCGCGCGTTCAAGATCATTGCCGTAGGAAACCGGCGCGCCGAAGACCGCCATCACGCAGTCGCCGATGTGCCGGTCCACCGTGCCGCCCATGCGCCGCACGATACCGTCGAAGCGGTCGTACATGCCCGAAAGAATGTCGTGCATGTCCTCGACCGCCAGCCGGTTCACCAGTTTGGTGTAGCCGGTCAGATCCGAGAAGAGCACGGCAACCTCGCGGCGCTGCTCGGTCATGTCATCGGCGGCGGGTGCCTTCCTTTCCGCCGGTGTCTGTTCGGCCTTCAGGGCCTTGATCGCGGCGAGTATCTTCTTGCGGTGGCCAAGCGAGGTGACGCCCAGTTCCTTCAGATCGTCAGCGGTAAGGCCGGCGAGGATGTCGTCATCGACATTGTTGTCGCGAAAGGCAGCCAGATATTCGGTCAGCTCCAGTTCGCGCAGGAGATGTTCGGCCTGAAGCATCCGTCAATCTATCCAGTCGCTGCAAATGCCTGATGTCCGCCGGCGAAGTGGCCACCGGGAGAAAAAGTATGACCAGCGCACGGGTTACGGTCACATTCTGGGGCTTGCCCGAGGGCTTGCCGAATGCAGCCGTGCCTCGGAATTGGCGGCTGCAGAGCAAAACTCGGCAAAGCATACCCGGCCCGCGCGATTCGTAACCCCTGATGTTTCCCTCGGGGGCGGAACTTCAGCGGGCGGTGCCGGGTGAAAGGCGGCTGATCCGCGCCTTAGCGCACCACGAAGCCGTGGGCATAGGGGTCGCGATCGTCGATGAAGATGGTGTTGATGCCGGTCTGCCGCGCCCAGCCGCCGATGGAGGGGATGATGGCGGGCCTGTTCGCCACCGTCACCGCCGCCTCGACCCGGCCCTTGAAGATCGAGCCGATGATACTCTCGTGCCAGAACTCGTCGCCGACCTTCAGCTTTCCCTTGGCGGCAAGCTGCGCCATCCGCGCGGAGGTTCCGGTGCCGCAGGGCGAACGGTCGATGGCCTTTTCGCCGTAGAAGACCGCGTTCCTCGCATGGGCGCCTTTGACGGTCGGCTTGCCCGTCCAGAGGATATGCGAAAGGCCGCTGATCGCCGGATGTTCCGGGTGGACGAACTCGTATTTCGCGTTCAGCGCGGCGCGGAGCTTCGGCGACCAGCCGACCAGTTCGCCCGCCGTATGGTCGGCGATGTCGCGAAAATTCTTCTGCGGCTCGACAATGGCATAGAAATTGCCGCCATAGGCCACGTCGACGACGATCTCGCCAAGGCCCTCGACCTCCGCGGTCAGCCCTTCGGCGGATAGGAAGCCCGGCACGTTGGTCAGGCGCACTTCCTCGACGAAGCGGCCCTGCTGCACATAGGAGATGTCGACCTTGCCGGCGGGCGCGTCAATGGAAAGCCGCCCCGGCTCGCGCGGCGTGATGAGGCCGTTCTCGATCCCCATGGTGATGGTGCCAATGGTGCCGTGGCCGCACATCGGCAGGCAGCCGGAGGTTTCGATGAAAAGCACCGCCACATCGCAATCGGGACGCGTCGGCGGATAGAGGATCGAGCCCGACATCATGTCATGGCCGCGCGGTTCAAACATCAGGCCGGTCCTGATCCAGTCGAATTCACGCAGGAAATGCGCCCGCTTTTCCAGCATGTTCGCGCCTTCCAGACGCGGCCCGCCGCCGGAGACGAGGCGTACCGGATTGCCGCAGGTATGCCCGTCGAGGCAGGAGAAGGTGTGGACAGCCATACTCAGAACCTTTGCGGAGAGAAGGGGGCGAGGTCAATCGCGGGCTTCTGGCCGGTCACAAGATCGGCGACAAGCCGGGCGGTCCCTGCGGATTGCGTGAGGCCAAGATGGCCGTGGCCGAAGGCGTAGATGACACTTGACGTTGTCCGTGATCGGCCGATGGCGGGCAGCGAGTCGGGGAGCGAGGGGCGGAAGCCCATCCATTGCGTGCCGCCCTCGGATTTCAGGCCAGGCAGGAAGCTTTGCGCCTTCCTCAGCATCGCTTCGGAGCGCCTGTAGTTGGGGGCCAAGTCAAGCCCGCCCAGTTCGACTGCGCCGCCGACGCGGATTCCGGTCGAAAGGCGTGTGATGACAAAGCCATGGCCGCCGAAGGTGATTTGGGTTCTTAGGTCGAAGGCATCCGGGGGCAGGGTGGTGTTGTAACCGCGCTCGGTCTCCAGCGGGATCGCCTCGCAAAGCGTCCTTGCGAGGCGATGGGAAAAGGCGCCCGCCGCCACGACGATATGGCCTGCGCTCAGTGTTCCACCGGAGGCCAGCCGGACCTCTCCATCCCCAAGCGCCACCGCTTCCGCCTGCTCGATCCGACCGCCCTGGGCGCGGAACCGCTCCGCCAGCGCCAGCGTGTAAAGCTTCGGATCGGCGATGGAATACCAGCCCGGAGTGAATGTGCCGTGAGAAAAACGCGGGCTAAGTCCCGGCTGAACCTCAGCCATTTCTTCCGGCGTCATATGGCGTAACTCGATGCCATGTGCCTCGCGCGCCTGCCATCCGGGTAGCGACGCGCGAAACTCAGCCTCGCCTTCATAGACCTGAAGGTTGCCGTCCTTCCTGAGCATCGGCAAGGTGCCGGTTCCGGCAAGGAAGGGCTCAAGCTCGGCCTTCGAGAGGTCCATCAAGGCGGTCTGCGCGGCGGTGGAGGCCGCAACCCGCGACGGCGAGCAGGCGCGCCAGAAGCGGAACATCCAGGGCGCGATCTTCAGGGCATAGGCGGGCGGCACCGAAAGCGGCCCGAGCGGGTCAAGCAGCCACTTCGGCGCCTTCCGCAGGATTCCGGGAGAGGCCAAGGGCAGGATGTCGGTGAAGGCGAAGGCCCCGGCGTTGCCCGCCGAAGCGCCCGCTGCCGGGCCTTCGCGGTCGACTACCGTGACCGCAAGGCCCCGCACCTGAAGCGCCAGCGCCGCCGAAAGCCCGACGACGCCAGCCCCTATGACGATCACGTCCATCGGCTCAGGCCGCGAACTTCCGCGCCTCGGTCTGCTTCGACCAGTCGGCATACCAGCCGTCGAAGAGCGCAAGCTGCGCCTCGATGAAGCCCTTCTGGCTGGGGCTGAGGGCATCCGTCTCGACGAAGTGGAGTGTGTATTCCGTCTCGCCCCTAAGCACCATCATGTGCTTGAAGAAGAGAACGAGGTCTGGCCCGGCATCGACCTTCGAGAGGATCTGCATCGCGTCGTCCAGCTCCTTCGCCAGCCGCCGTGCGGTGGCGTCGCCCTTCGCCGCAGCCCGGCAAAGTGCTGTCAGGTGCAGGACCTCGCGCGGCAGGACGTTGCCGATGCCGGTGATCGCCCCGGTCGCGCCGCAGTTGACGAAGCCGTGGTAGACGGCGGTATCGACGCCGATCATCAGCGTGACGCTTTCATCCTGCGAGGTGATGTTCTCCGCCGCATAGGACAGATCGTCATAGCCGCCGAATTCCTTGAAGCCGACAAGGTTCGGATGTTCCGCCCGAAGCGCGAAGAAAAGATCGGCGCGGGTGGCGAAGCCGTAAAAGGGGCTGTTGTAGATGACCGCCGGCAGGTCGGGCGCGGCGGAAAGGATCGCCTTGAAATGCGCCTTCTGCGCCGCGATCACCGACCCGCGCGACAGGACGCGCGGAATGACCATCAGGCCTTTGGCGCCGACTTTCTGCGCATGCGCCGCAAGGGCCACCGCGCTCGCCGTATTGATCGCGCCGGTGCCGACGATGACCGGGATGCCGGCCTTGGCGAGCCGCTCGGTCCCCTCCATCCGCTGCGCATCGGTCAGAAGCGGCCAGTCGCCCATCGAGCCGCAGTAGACGACCGCCGACATGCCAAGCGCCATCAGCTCTTTGCCCTTGCGCACCAGCGCGTCGAAATCGGGGGTGCGGTCGGGTTTGCAGGGCGTCATCAGGGCGGGGACCGTGCCGTGGAAAATGCTGGTCTTCATCTCTGGCTCCTTGGGCGGGGGGCGGACAGGGTCCGCGAATCTCTGGCTATGAGAAGCATCATAGAGATTGCATTTTATTTGTCGACAAGAATTTTGAAAGCAAACCGTTGCCCGATAGAGGCGGGCAGGGGTCAGAGGTCGATGGCTTGCCTGCGGTCGCGGGCGATGAAGGTCTGGATCTGCTTCACGATCCGGTCGGCATGGGCACTGGCGAGCCGGTCGGCTTCACCCACGTCACCGGCGGCGATCGCGGCGATCATCGCCTCATGCTCGGCCACCACGCTTTCGGG
Source organism: Rhodobacteraceae bacterium UBA6273 (assembly GCA_002440625.1). Taxonomy (GTDB): domain Bacteria; phylum Pseudomonadota; class Alphaproteobacteria; order Rhodobacterales; family Rhodobacteraceae; genus Albidovulum. The sequence continues at coordinate 21,718 of DJUV01000122.1, forward strand.
CAGACGATCTTCGTAGGAGGCATAATAGATCGGCATGATCCGCCGGCCTTCGTCCAGAAGCCGCCCGAAGAGCGCGGTGTAATAGGGGTTCCGCCCGGCCGCGGCGATGGCCATGTGGAATTCGCGGTTGGTGGCGATCATGCCCAGCTCATCCTCGGCCCGGACCGTCTGGACATACTCAGCCTGCCGGGTGCGGATCAGGGCAAGGTCGCCCTCGGTCCGGTATTCGGCGGCCAGCCGCGTGGTGACGCGGTACATGAGGGTGATGGCATCGAAGAAGGTGTGCAGGTTCTGGAAGTCGATGTTCGACACGATGGTCGAGCGGTTGGTGAGCGTCGTCACCAGCCCCTCTGCCGCGAGCCGGACCAGCGCCTCACGGATCGGGGTGCGCGACATGGCGAGCCGCTCGGCCAGTTGCACCTCGTCGATGGGCGTGCCGGGGGGGAGGACAAGATCGAGGATCTCGTTTCTGAGGATGTCATAGGCGAGCTTCACGCCCGAGCCGCGCTTGCGGTCGGTGGGCAGGCTTTCCTGTTCGTCATCCATCATCGCGCGATCTCCCTCAGCTTCGGGATACGTGAAGGCGCGGCGCCGATCAATCGTCGGAGCCAAATGACCGCGCGGGGCAGGGATGCGATGACGCAGGTGCTGCCCCTGCCTCTTTTTTGGGCTAAGGTAGGGGTATTGCTGCGGGCGACCCCCGCCCCGGTGCCATGTCAGACAGGTGACGCCATGAACATGCCCAAAGTCCCGACCGAAGTAAGCTTTCGCGAATCCGTCGATCTGATGTTCCGCCGCGCCACGGCGCTGATGGACCTGAGCCCGGGGCTTGAGGAAAAGATCCGGGTCTGCAACTCCACCTACACCGTCCGCTTCGGCGTCCGCCTCAGGGGCAAGATCGAGACCTTCACCGGCTACCGGTCGGTCCATTCCGAACACATGGAGCCGGTCAAGGGCGGCATCCGCTATTCGCTCGGCGTCAGCCAGGATGAGGTCGAGGCGCTGGCGGCGCTGATGACCTACAAATGCGCGCTGGTTGAAACCCCCTTCGGCGGCTCCAAGGGCGGCCTGTGCATTGACCCGCGGGAATGGGACGAGCACGAACTTGAGCAGATCACCCGCCGCTTCGCCTATGAGCTTATCAAGCGCGACCTTATCAACCCCGCCCAGAACGTGCCCGCACCCGACATGGGGACGGGCGAACGCGAAATGGCCTGGATCGCCGACCAATACGCGCGGATGAACACGACCGACATCAACGCCAAGGCCTGCGTCACCGGCAAGCCGCCCCATGCCGGCGGCATCCAAGGAAGGGTCGAGGCGACGGGCAGGGGCGTGCAATATGCGCTGAGGGAGTTCTTCCAGCACAAGGAAGACGTGGCGGCGGCCCATCTGTCAGGCGGGCTTGAGGGCAAGCGCGCCGTCGTGCAGGGCCTTGGCAACGTCGGCTATCACGCCGCGAAATTCCTGTCGGAAGAGGACGGGGTGAAGATCATCGCCGTGGCCGAGCGTGACGGCGCTGTCGTCAACGAGGCCGGTCTGCCGATCGAGGAACTGCGCCAGTGGATGAACCGCAACGGCGGGCAGGTGAAGGGCTTCCCGAACGGGGCCTATGTCAAGGACGGCCACAAGGCGCTTGAGATGGATTGCGACATCCTGATCCCGGCAGCGCTCGAGGGGGTCATCAACAAGGGCAATGCGGCGCATATCAAGGCGCCGCTCATCGTCGAGGCGGCGAACGGCCCGGTGACTTACGGCGCCGACGAGATACTGCGCAACAAGGGCACTGTCATCATCCCCGACATGTATGCCAATGCCGGCGGCGTTACAGTCAGCTACTTCGAGTGGGTCAAGAACCTCAGCCACATCCGTTTCGGCCGGATGCAGCGGCGGGCGGAAGAGGGGCGGAGCCGGATTCTGGTGGAGGAGCTGGAACGGCTTTCGGCCGACAAGGGACTTGGCTGGTCGCTGGCGCAGGACTTCAAGGAGAAGTTCCTGCAAGGTTCGGACGAACTGGCGCTGGTGCGCTCCGGTCTCGACGACACCATGCGCACCGCCTACCAGTCGATGCGCGAGGTCTGGCACGGACGGCCCGAGGTCGGCGACCTGCGCGTGGCGGCCTATATCGTCGCGATCAGCCGGGTTGCGGCGACCTATCGGTCCAAGGGCCTCTGACGCCCGCCGAAATTTGCCAGATTACAACGAATCAGTCGCCCGGCGAGACCCGCGCCGGGCGGACAGAACGGTATTGTCCCCACATCGGCGACAGCCGCCCGGACTGATTTCCGCTTCTTCACCAATAGGATGAACGGTGGATGAACGGGCGCTAAAGTTAGATGAACGGTAGATGAACGGAACGCCAATCCGCGAAAATATCGCTGATTAGCGCTGCTTGCGAGAACCGATGCCGCAATTTTGCCTTGGTCTGAGCCGCGATATCAAGGAATGAAGCGGCCGAAACCGGCGCAGCTCATCCAAATTTGCGGGACGCGCAGCGATGCAGAACTTTCGAACCTTGATGTCTTTCCTGCGTCGCAAGGCGCGCGACGAAAGCGGGGCTGCCACGATCGAGGCAATCCTCTGGTTGCCGATGTTCTTCTATATTCTCGCCCTGTCGGTCGATGTGACCATGGTCTTCCACAGCTACAGCCGCATCATCCGCGCGGTTGAGGACGTGAACCGTGGCCTTTCCGTCGGGCGGATCAAGACCATCGACGAAGGCAAGCAGCGGATTGCCGCCGCGCTGTCCAACTACAAGGGCGTCCAGTCCGACATCAAGATTACCAACGACAACGTCATCGTCACCAACGTCTCGGTTCCTGTCACCAGCCTCGCCTTCCTCGGCGCGGTCCGGCCGATGATGGACAAGAACGTCATGGTGACGACGCAGCAGTACAGGGAGAACTGAAGATGGCCTGCCAGCGCATCAGAGAGTTCAGCCGGGATAGCGAAGGCGCGATGGGCGTCTGGGGCCTGATCCTGTTCTTCACCATCTGCGTCATCGTCGGCCTGTCGATGGACGTGTCCAACGCCTTCAAGGTGCGCAGCGAAATGCAGGTTGCGGCTGATGCGGCCGCGCATGCCGCGCTCGTCACGCGCGTCAAGTTCGGCCGGGAACAGGCGATCCAGAAAGCGCTCGCCGTCGCCAACACCAACCTGAGCACCCAAAAGGGGTCGACGGGCGCCATCAAGGCCTCCGACATCGTCTTCGGCAAATGGGATAAGGACAAGAAGGTGTTCACACCCGACCCGAACTCGATCTCGGCGGTCATGGTCAACGCCCGGCGCAACAGCAGCCGCGCCAACGGGGTCGAGACCTTCCTGCTCAGCTCGGTCGGCCTGAAGTCCTGGGACGTGTCAACCAACTCGGTGATGGAAACCTACCGCCCCGGCTGCCTGACTGAAGGCTTCGTGGCCGAGAATATGGTTGATATCCAGAGCAACAACGGCTTCGAAGCCGGCTTTTGCATCCATTCGAACGGCACCATCTCGATCAACCAGAACAACACCTTCGACGCTGGCACGATCGTTTCGTTGCCCGATACCGACAACCTGCAAATCGCTGCCTCGGGCTTCGTCAAGAATAACGGCCTCCTGGAGGCGCTGCGCGAATCCTTCTACAAGATCCGCGTTCTCAATCGCATCACCGACATCATCACGGCGCTGAAAGCCGGCGATCTGAACACGCTCAAGCAGATGAAGGCGGCGGATCCCGGCTCGGCGATGAACTATATTACGGCAGGCGCACCGATCTCCGTCAACACCTGCAACCTGACGATGAGCAACCTTACCCAGGGGCGCATCCATATCGTCTACTGCGGCAGCACGCTAAAGCCCTCGGGCGCCTTCGCCAAGGTCGCCATCGTGACATCGGCGCCGGTCCAGTTCTCCAGCGGCACCAGCTTCGAAGATGCGGTCATCGCGACTTCAAGCACCGATGCCCAGTCGTTCAAGGGGCCGTCTGGCCAGAACAACAAGATCACCTTCGGCGCGAACGACGGCTGCACGGAGGGCGGCGGCGTGCAGCTTGTGACCCTTGGCGGAGCGAAGTTCGCCGCCGGGCTGAACATGTACGGCTCGCAAATCCTGGCCGCCCAGACGATCAACTTTGCCGCCAATGCCGACGGGGTCGAGGGCGTGTCGCTGGTTTCGGCTGATACTGTATCGGGCACGTCGAACATGAAGATGGGCTATTGCGGCAAGGGCATGGACGCCAACTTCGAGGTCGACTACTACCGGCTCGCCTACTGACGAAGGCGGAAGCCGCAAAAAGAAGCCCCGGTTCGCGCCGGGGCTTTTTCATTCATGCCGTCGCCGCCTTCCGCGCCGTGATCTTCGCCTTCATGTGCAGGGCGGCAATGGCATAGCCGCCGCCGCCGC
>DJUV01000122.1:26193-26360 GCA_002440625.1 Rhodobacteraceae bacterium UBA6273
TGGCATAGCCGCCGCCGCCGCCATCGACGAGATGCATGTGGTCACGGCGCCGGTGCGAGGGAACGATGCAGGTCAGAAGTGCGGACGGTTGGCTGTGTAGCCCGTAGTCGCAGACCCCGCGCGCCGAGGCATCCTCCAGAAGCGCCTCGATCTTGCCGAGGCCCGCT
>DJUV01000118.1 GCA_002440625.1 Rhodobacteraceae bacterium UBA6273
GTTCAAACTTTGCCTTTGCCATATCCGGGCGCCTCATGTTCGGGGGGGCGATCAGCCCCCGTGTCCACATCGCGGGCTACCTATTGGCTGGAGCCTGAAAAATCAAGCGCCAGTTGGGCCTTTCAGGGCTTGGCCGGGACCATGACCGAGCCTTTGGGCGGCGTCTGGTCAGCGGCGGCCTTGGCGGCGACGGGTGCCACCTTTTCCGGCCCCATGGCGGCGGTGACGGCGGCGCGGGCGGCGACGGCCTCGGGCGTGAACCAGGACTTGTTCTCGATCAGCCAGTCGTTGATCTGGCGTGCGGCGTTGCGCGACAGGTTCTGCATCTGCTGTTCGCGGCTTTGCGTGAGGCCGGAGCCGACGACCGTCTCACCGCTAAAGCTCTCGAACACGGTGAAGGACTTCGGTTCGGAGTTCACCGTCCTTTGCGCAGAATCGTCCCAGACGTTGACGGTGATGGCGAGCGCCGACTTGGGGCTGAGAACCAGGGGGATGCCCGGCACGGCGAGCGCATAGCCGTCGACGCCGATGCCGATGTGATAGAGCTTGTCGCCCTGATAGCGGCCGATCCGTTCCTGCATCGCCTGTTTCAGCGCGGTTTCCCATTCGGCGGGCGTGGCCGGGCGCGAGGGGCCGACGGGCTTGGCGTTCTTGGCGACGACGATATTGTAGCCAAGGCGGAAGTCGCCGAAATCCTTGGGCGGAGCCGAAAGATCGTCACCGGCACAGGCCGCGAGAAAGAGAAGCGCCGTCAGGGCCGCGAAAAGTCTTGCCAAGGTCTTACCCCTCATGGATCGGTGCCAAAGCCATAGCGGACTGCCCGCGCCCCGGCAACCGGAAGCCTTGGTGGCTGCGGCCTCGGTGGGTATAGTCGCGGGCGGAGGACCGCCATGGACACCGCCAGCCCCAACCCCGACCTGCCGCCCCGTGTGCCGCTGGCCACCCGGCCGATGGGGGTCTGGCAAAGCTTCCGTACCGGGCGGCGCAATGTGCTGGAACTGATCCCGGAGATTGCGCTGAGGCAGCCCATCGTCTCGGGCCGCACCGTCAAGCGCTGGCACATGGTGATGGACCCCGGCGCGCTCAGGCATATCCTGAAGGACGGGGTGGAGAACTATCCGAAGTCCGACGTGACGAAGATGATCCTGACCCCCGCCATCGGCGATAGCCTCTTCATCGCCGAGGGCGCCCATTGGCATTGGCAAAGACGCGCCGCCGCCCCGGCCTTTTCGGTCAGGAACGTGCAGAACCTTGCGCCGGTGATGACGGCGGCGGCGGATCGTGCGACGGAGCGGATCGGGCGGGTGGCGGGCGGCACGGCCAATCTTTTCGACGAGATGGTCAGCGCCACCTTCGAGGTGATCTCGGACGTGACCTTTGCGGGTGGCGGCAGCTTTGACCGCGGCGCGGTGCATGGTGCCATAAACGGCTATATCGCAAGCACGGCGCGGGTCTCGCTTCTTGACATCATCGGCGCGCCGTCCTGGGTGCCGCGCCTGTCGCGGCTGAGGACCGGGCCGGCGATGCGGGCGATGAAGGCGATGGCCGACCGCGCCATTGACGAGCGGCGGGAGCGGACGGGGACGCCTGCGGTGCCGGACCTGCTCGACCTCCTCCTCGACGGTGAGGACCCGGAGACGCGACGGCGGATGTCGACGGCGGAGCTGCGCGACAATCTCCTGACCTTCATCGTCGCGGGCCATGAGACGACGGCGCTGACCCTTTCCTGGGCGCTTTACCTCTGCGCCTTCGATCCTGCCGTGCAGACCCGCGCGCGGGCCGAGGCGCAGGCGGCATTGGGGGACCGGGCGGCGACCGTGGCCGACCTGCCCGCCCTGCCCTATTGCCGCCAGATCGTCGATGAGACCTTGCGGCTCTACCCGCCGGCGGCCTTCCTGTCGCGCACTGCAAAGGCGAAGGACAGGCTTTGCGGGCGCGAGGTGCTGCCCGGCGACACGGTGATGCTGCCGATCTATGCGCTGCACCGCAATCACCTCCTCTGGCCCGAACCGCACCGCTTCGATCCGGAGCGATTCGCCGGGACCGAGACCCACGACCGCTTTGCCTACCTGCCCTTCGGCGGCGGTCCGCGCATCTGCATCGGCGCGTCCTTCGCGCTGCAGGAGGCGGTCATCATCCTCGCCACCCTGCTGTCGCGCTTTGATTTCCGCCGGATTCCGGGCCGCGACCCGCGCCCGGTGCTGATCCTGACGCTGAGACCCGAGGGCGGCGTCTGGCTTCGGGTTGAGCGGCTCTGAGGCGGCGGCCAGGATTTTCCCCCTAGCGCGACGGGCCATGAGGGCTAGGCTGCTTGGGCCACAGGTATGAGGGGTAAGGTCAATGAGTCTGATGGGAACGCTCGCCAAGGTCGCGATCGGGATCGCCGTAGCCAAGGGCGTTGGCAGCATGATGGGCAAGAAGGCTTCGGCCGGAACCGGCAGCGCCGGCAGCGGCGGCACTTTCGGCGGGCCTAACTCGCCGGGTGCTGGCGGCGGCGGGCTTGAGGACATGATGGGCGAGATGCTGGGCGGAAAGCGCGGCGGCACCACGCGGACGAGCGCGCCGCAGGGCGGCGGCACGGGTAGCGGCGGCATCGGCGATCTTCTGAACGAGCTTGGCGGCTATGCGCCGGGTGGCGCGGGCCAGACACAGACGGGCGGCGGGCAAGTTGGCCGAAGCTCGGGCGGGGGCGGTGGTCTTGATGACCTGATCGGTTCGCTTGGCGGCGGTCAGGGCGGCGGCGGTCTCGGCGATCTTCTCGGCGGACTTCTCGGCGGTGCGCAGGGCAAGGCCGGGCAGGCCGGCGGCGGCAGCCTTGGCGACCTTCTCGGCGGGCTTTTGGGCGGTGCCATGGGCGGCGCGGCATCCGGCGGGGGCGGCTTTGGCGATCTTCTGAACCAGTCGCTCGGCAATCGCGGCGAACCTGACGCGACCCCGACCCCGCAGCAGAACGCGGCGGCGGGGCTGATGCTGGTCGCCATGATCCAGGCGGCCAAGGCCGATGGCAAGGTCGATGCGGCAGAGCAGAAGAAGCTTCTGGGCAACCTCGGCGACATAACGCCCGAGGAAAAGCGCTTCGTCGAGGCGCAGCTTGCAGCCCCGCTCGACCCCGATGGGCTGGCCGGCCAGGTGCCGCAGGGCCTTGAGGCGCAGGTCTACATGATGTCGCTGATGGCCATCGACCTCGATAACCAGAACGAGGCGCAGTACCTTCACCGGCTTGCGACGGCGATGGGCCTCGACAAGCAGGTGGTGAACCAGATCCACGCGCAGGCCGGGGCGCCACAACTTTACGCCTGAAACGGCACTTTACGCTTGAGGCAGCACCGGCAGAGACATGCAGCCGGGCAGGACGGGCGGGGTGAAAGCCTCGCCCGTTTCCGTTTCCGCCTAGTTGCAGATCGCCTTCAGCGCCTGCCAGTCGGCATCGGTCAGGGCGGGTTCGGTCGGCCCCTGCCCTGCGGCATGGCTGCGCGCCGCTTGGGCGCGTGCCAGGCTCAAGGGGTGCGACGACATCATCTCGGGCATGCTGTCGGTGTCTTTGGCAATCTTTTCGAAGAAATCCGCCATGCCGGCGGAACTGATCCCCGTACTCGCAAGAAGGCCAAGCCCGAAACCGTCGGCCGCCGCCTCTGCGTCACGGGTATAGGAATTCCGCATGAGGTATTCGCCTGCCAGGGCGACGGTCGTTCCGCCGGACACATCGCCGAGGATGAGGGCGAGGATGCCCGCCGATCCGGCGGAGCGGAGCGCGATCCGCGTCGGGTCGCGCGCCGCGACATGGCCGATCTCATGGGCGAGAACGCCCGCGACCTCATCCGCGCTTGTCGCCTCATCCAGAAGGCCGCGGAAGATCACGACCTGCCCGCCGGGGGCGGCAAAGGCGTTGACCATCTCGCTGTCGAAGACGGAAAGGGTGATCGGCTGGCCGACCCCGGCGCCCGCCGCGAGCCGGTCCTGCAGGCGCGTGAGGGCGGCGAGGCCCTGAGGATTGCGGCAGACGAGATCGCGGCCAGAGCCGTCGCCGACCATCGCCTCGACCTGTTTCATCACGGTGGCACCCAGCGCCGTCTCCGCCTCCACCGGCAGATGCGCGGCCATGTAATCGGCCATCGCCGGCAGGATCACGAAGAGCATCAGCGCAACCGCCGCAGCCGCCCCGCCGAGCCAGAGCGCGACCCGGCGCCCGGTCCCGGCGCGGAGGTCGCGGGTATCGAGGGTCGTGACCTTCTGGCGAAACCACGCGACGGCGGCGGGATCGGTCACCACCAGCCGTGCGGCATCGCGGCCGGTCTCGTCCTCCTCGGCAGCGGAGAGCGCCAGCGTCAGCCGCTTGGCATCCGCCCCGCCGGTGATCTCGCGCAAACGGTCAAAGGGCCAGTGGATCACGCTGCCATCGGCAAGGGTGATCGCCAGCCTGCGAAGGTCGCCCGAAGGCTCGATCGTCACCGCCTGCCGGGCTGCCGAAACGCCGTCAAGGTAGGTCGCCGCCACCGGCCCCGAAGGTGCCGCGGCACCGGTCATATCGCGCCGCCCACGTCCAGCGCGTCGGCAAAGCCTTCGGCGTCGGCGCCGGCGTCATAGGCGCGCTGGCGGACCTCGGCGAGCGCTTCGGGGTTGAAGATCGTCAGGGTGCCGACGATGTGCGCAAGCACCGGCTGCACGATGAAAACCAGTATCAGCGCCCCGGCAAGCGTCAGGACGCCGAGGTAGAAAAGTGCCATGACGACGACGCCGAGGATGTCGGGCATGGCGCCCGTACTTCCGGCACTTGCGATGGTCGCCGCAGCAACACCGAAGGCGACGGCAAAGGCCACCCCCACGATGGCGCCGATGATAAGGACCCCGAGAAGGTAGATGCCGATGATGCGCCCGGTCCTCGGCTCGGCCCGGAAGGCCATCGCTCCGACAAGCGACTTATGCGCGGTCAGGTAACGGAAACTGTGGACGCGGTAGTAGAGGTAGCCGAACAGGGCCCAGTTGAAGCCGATGAGCGCCACTGGGATGGCGGCAAAGGCGGCGGTTTCGCCTGTCTTGCCTTGCGCCGCCATGACGATGGCGATTGCCGGTGCCGCCACGAAGAGAAGCGCCGCGCCGATGAAAAGATGCCGCATCGCCCGGTAAAGCCCGGTCCAGCGGCCGCCCTGAACGAAACGCTGGTCGCCGTACCAGCTGCGGTCGGTCTTGTACTTCTCAAGCCAGAAGGTCTGGCGCGGCAGGAGGATGCCCAGCGTCACCACCGTCAGCGCGCCATGCGCAAGTGCGCGCCAGACATAGCCCCAGGCGGGTTTTTCCATGCCGAAGCGGATGCCGAGGAACCGCGTCCGCGCCATCAGGTAGCGCCGCGAGCGGTAGCGCGCGAAAAGGATGAGCGGCAGCACAGCGAAGAGCGAGATGTAGAAGACGGCCACCTGCATGATCATCTCTGTCTCGGTCTTGGGCGCCACCACGTAATACAGGCCAAAGTAGAAGAGCAGGATCTGGATCAGGCCGAGATAGACGGCAAGAACCACCACCGCGACGAGAAAGCCGAGGAACTTCTCAAGCCCGGTGCCGGTATATTCCGGCCGGTCGCCGCCGAGATCGATGGAGGACCAGATGAACTTCCTGACCCTGGTCTTGGCCCAGAACCGGTAGATGCCGAGGGTCAGGATCGTCAGAAGGCCATTCACGATGGCGAGGCGGAAGAGCGGGCCCTTTAGGCCGGTGTAGCGCGCCGAAACGGCGGAAGAACTCGTCTCTGTCATGCAACTCTCACTAAAACGGAATTATGAAAATTTGTTGTCCCTCGGAAAACCGTGTGGAGGGGTCTTGCCCATGCCGGCGCGGCGGCCGATCCAGTCGGCCATGTTCTCGGTCCGCGTGTTGCCGTTCGCCATCGGCCATGAGAGACCCTTCGCCATGTCGAAGGTGGTGATGTCCGACAATCCGCCGTCCAGCTCCAGCACCCCCTGCCGGCCACGCGCCATGTTGTACTTCTGCAAGCGGACGCCCTTGCCGCGGGTCATTTCCGGCAGTTCCGACAGGGGAAAGACAAGAAGTTTGCGGTTCTTCGAGACGATGGCGACGTGATCGCCCGCCACCCGCTTGCAGACGACCATGCGGTTGTCGTCGGAGAGGTTCATCACCTGCTTGCCGGCGCGGGTCTGGGCCATGACCTCATCGACGCTGACAAGGAAGCCCTCGCCCGCCGTCGAGGCCACGATCAGCCGGTCGCCGGGCCGGTGGATCAGAAGGTCGACGATCTCCGCCTCGTTCGGCAGGTCGACCATCAGGCGCACAGGCTCGCCCAGGCCGCGCCCGCCGGGCAGGTTCGCGCCGAGCAGCGTGTAGAAACGCCCGTTGGCGCCGGCGATGAGGATCTTGTCCGTCGTCTCGGCGTGGAAGAAGAAGCGCGCTTCGTCGCCGTCGCGGAACTTCACGTCCGTCTCAAGCGGCTGGTGCCCCTTCATGGCGCGAATCCAGCCCATCTTCGAACAGATGACGGTGATCGGCTCACGCTCGATCATCGCTTCGATTGGCACTTCTTCAACAACGGTGGCATCGGCGAAGTCCGTGCGACGGGCGCCGCCGGGGGCATCCTTGCCGAAAAGCTTCTGGATGTCCTTCAGCTCGGAGGCGATCTTTTTCCACTGCAGGTTGTTCGAATTCAACAAATCATCCAGCGCCGCACGCTCCTGCATCAGGGCGTCCTGCTCTTTCAGAAGTTCGATTTCCTCAAGCCGGCGCAAGGAGCGCAGACGCATGTTGAGGATCGCCTCGACCTGCACATCGCTCAACCCGTCCTCGGTATGCGGCAGCGTCAGCGGCGAGACATAGTCCTTTTCGGACATGGCGCGGGGTTGCTTCCGGGACCACTCCTCGGCCATCAGCGCGGATTTGGGATCGGCGTCATAGCGGATAATGTCGATCACCCGGTCGAGGTTCAGGAAGGCGGTGATGAAGCCTTCCAGCACTTCCAGCCGATGGTCGATCTTTTCCATCCGGTGCTGGCTCCGGCGGATTAGCACCTCCTGCCGGTGGCCGAGGAAGGCGCGCAGCACCTCCTTCAGCGAACAGACCTTGGGCACCCGCCCGTCGATCAGCACGTTCATGTTGAGGCTGAAGCGCGTCTCAAGATCGGAGTTGCGGAAGAGCATGCCCATCAGCATCTCGGGGTCGACATTGCGCGACCGCGGTTCCAGCACGATGCGGATGTCATCGGCGCTTTCGTCCCGCACATCGGCGAGAAGCGGCACCTTCTTCAGCTGGATGATCTCGGCCAGACGCTCGATCAGCTTCGATTTCTGTACCTGGAAGGGAATTTCGGTGACGATGATGTTCCACGTCCCCCGGTCGAGATCCTCGATGGCCCAGCGCGCGCGGGTGCGGAAGCTGCCGCGCCCGGTCAGATACGCCTCGCGGATCGCCTCCTTCGGCTCGACGATGATGCCGCCGGTCGGGAAATCGGGGCCGCGCACGAGATTGATGAGCGTGTCGTCCTGCACCCCGTCGGAATTCTCGGCCTTGGCGAGATGCAGGCAGGCGTCGATCAGTTCGTGCAGGTTGTGCGGCGGGATATTCGTCGCCATGCCGACCGCGATGCCCGATGACCCGTTGGCCAGAAGGTTCGGGAAGGCGGCGGGCAGTACCACAGGCTCTTCCAGCGTACCGTCGTAGTTCGGGCGGAAGTCGACGGAATTCTCGGCCAGCCCCTCCATCAGCGCCTCTGACGCCGCCGTCAGCCGCGCCTCGGTGTAGCGGGAGGCAGCCGGGTTGTCGCCGTCGATATTGCCGAAGTTGCCCTGCCCATCCACCAGCGGGTAGCGCATGTTGAAGTCCTGCGCGAGCCGCGCCATCGCGTCATAGATCGCGGCATCGCCATGCGGATGGTAGTTGCCCATCACGTCGCCGGAGATCTTGGCCGACTTCCGGAAACCGCCTGTCGGGCTCAGTTTCAGCTCGCGCATGGCGTAAAGGATTCGCCGGTGAACGGGCTTCAGACCGTCGCGCGCATCGGGCAAGGCGCGGTGCATGATCGTGGAAAGTGCATAGGTCAGATACCGCTCGCCGATGGCGCGAGAAAGCGGTTCGGAGATGGTCATCGGCAGGATATTGCGGTCGTCGGTATCGTCGCTCATGGATGTTGTGTAATTCTTCGAAACGAGCGGGTCCAGTTCGATTTCCCCGTGCAGAAACCCACAACAGTTGCGCGGCAAGCGCAGAAAACGCTTGGAGGCATGTGGTCCTTCCGGTGTAGCCTTTTCGCAGGGGATGTCTCGGGGTGGGTGATGGTCCATTGGGGCCTTGGTGTCTGCGCGGCTGTGTTTGCCGTCATGCTGCTGATTCCGGTGCCGCTGCGACCGGAGCGCCATGGCCATACGGAGGCACCCGTCGTGCAATTCGGCAAGGACGGCCTGCCGAGCCTTTCGCCCGTCGCCCCGCCGCGCGCCGGGGCCGCGCTCGTGAGCCTGCCGGAGGAAATCGCCGGAGAAGTTCCGGCGCCGGCCATGCCTGAGGTCGCAAGCATCGCCACCAGTTCCGGACCGCCCAGCCCCCCCGAAACGACTGCCGAGGAATCCGCGAAGCATCGCTTGCTGAATATGGAGTTGGGAATTCGGCCTTTTGTGGCCCGACCCGAGGTTTACCGGATTGCCGTGCCGCAGACCCAACTTCGCGCCGGTCCTTCGACGTTAGAGCGCGGCACCTCGCTCCTCGCTGCCGGCGATCGGGTCGAGGTGCTGTCGCGCTATGCCGACCGCTGGGTCTTTGTCCGGCTTGCCGACGGCAAGACCGAAGGCTATCTCGACGCGACACTGCTGTCGCCCGCCAACTAGCTGGCCCCGGGCGCGAAGTAGGGAGAGCGGCGTGGCGCAAAGCATCCTCATCACCGGCTGTTCATCGGGCATCGGCCATGACGCGGCGCACGGGCTGAAGCGGGAAGGCTGGCGCGTCCTTGCCACCTGCCGGCAGGAACCGGATTGCGAAAGGCTGCGGGCCGAAGGGCTGGAAAGCTTTGTTCTCGACTATGCCGATCCGGCCAGTATCGAAGCAGCTCTGGCCGAGGCGCTGCGGCGCACCGGCGGCACGCTGGATGCGATCTTCAACAACGGCGCCTTCGCCTGCCCCGGCGCGGTCGAAGACCTGCCGACGGACGCGCTGAGGGAGATCTTCGAGGTCAATCTTTTCGGCTATCACGACCTTATCCGCCGGGTGATCCCGGTGATGCGGGCGCAGGGCCATGGCCGGATCGTCAACTGTTCCTCCGTCCTCGGCCTCGTGCCGATGCGCTGGCGCGGCGCCTATGTGGCGACGAAATTCGCGATGGAGGGGCTGACGGATGTGCTCAGGCTTGAGATGGCCGATACGCCGATCAAGGTGATCCTGATCGAGCCGGGGCCGATCACGTCGAAGATCCGGGTGAACTCCATCCCGCATTTCGAACGCTGGATCGACTGGCGCAACAGCCCTCGGCGGGCAGAGTACGAGGCTTCGCTGCTGAAGCGGCTTTATGAGGCGCGCGGGCCGGACCGGTTCGAACTGCCGGCCTCGGCGGTGACGACGAAGCTTCTGAAGGGATTGACCGCGAAGAACCCGGCGCCGCGCTACTTCGTCACCACGCCGACCTATCTGATGAACCTCGCCCGACGCTTCCTGCCTACCCGCGCGCTCGACGCGATGATCCGTCGCGGCTGATGCCTCTGGGCTGGCATTGCACGGCCCGGAGTTGTAGAAGGCGGGCCTGACCCCCGGAGCCGCCATGACCAAAGATCCGCTCTTCATCGTCGTCGCCTTCGCCTGCCTCGCGGTCCTGGTGATCCTGATGATCGGCATCGGCGGTTTCGCCAAGGGCGGCGACTTCAACCGCAAGCATGCCAACCGGATCATGCGCTACCGGATCATCGCGCAGGCCGTCGCCGTGGCGCTGATCCTGCTCTTCGTGTTCCTGCGCCGCGGGGGCATCTGATGGTCGTCCTCAACCGGATCTACACGCGGACCGGCGACAAGGGCGAAACCGCGCTTTCGGATGGCCGCCGCGTCGCCAAGCACAGCCTTCGCGTCGAAGCCTACGGCACGGTGGATGAGACGAATTCGGTTCTCGGCCTCGCCCGGCTTCATGCCGATGCGGATATGGCAGCGGCGCTGGCGCGCATCCAGAATGACCTCTTTGACCTTGGCGCCGACCTGTCGCGCCCCGGCATGGCGAAGGATGCCGAAGCCCCCTATCCGGTCCTGCGCATCATTGAAGCGCAGGTCGAACGGCTGGAGCGGGAAATCGACGCGATGAACGCGCGGCTTGAACCGTTGCGCAGCTTCGTCCTGCCGGGCGGATCAGCGCTTGCCGCACATCTGCACCAATGCCGCACCGTCGCGCGGCGGGCCGAACGGCTGGCGGTGGCGCTCGCCGCGACAGAAGAGGCCAACCCGGCGGCGATCCGCTATCTCAACCGTCTGTCGGACTGGTTCTTTGTCGCCGCCCGCATCGCCAATGACGAAGGCCGCGCCGATGTCCTCTGGGTTCCCGGCGCGAACCGCTAGACCGCGCCCCGGCCAAGCCTGTCTGTCGCTAACATCGCGAAACGTGGCGTCCCTTGGCCATCCCATGTCGATTTTACTCTGTCACCGCAGGCTCGAAGCCGCTACATCGGCGGGCGAGTGCTCGTCTTGCCGCACCGTCAGGTGTGGCGTCCTTTCTAGGGAGAATTGCCGGCCATGAAAGTCCTCGTCCCCGTCAAGCGGGTGATCGACTACAACGTGAAGGT
>DJUV01000226.1 GCA_002440625.1 Rhodobacteraceae bacterium UBA6273
CCATCGGGATGAGGACGATCTGGAACGGGATGAAGCAGGAGAAGAGCATCAGCGCAAAGACCAGCCGGTCGCCCTTGAACCGCCACTTGGTCAGGACATAGCCATTGAGCGCGCCGAGGATGGTCGAAATTGCCACGGCCGGCACGACCATCATGAAGGAGTTGAGGAAGTAGGGCTTCAGGCCCGTCGCCTGGACCCCGATCTGCGCCTTGGACCACGCTTGCCGCCAGGGCTCGAATGTCCATTCCGCCGGGGTCGCCAGCATGTTGCCGCCGCGGATTTCCTCAAGCGGTTTCAGCGAGTTCACCAGCATGACCCAAAGCGGCAGCATGTAGTAGACCGCGAAGATGATGAGAACGACATGGATGATGATGCGCGTGAACGTGTTGCCACGGATCGCGACATCCTGACTGACACCGCCGCTCATCGCTGGCCCCCCTTGGAAAGCTCGCTGTAGACGTAGGGCACGATGATCGCGAAGATCATCATCAGCATGATGACCGATGAGGCAGCACCAATGCCAAGCTGGTTGCGGGTGAAGGTGTAGGAATACATGAAGGTCGCGGGCATTTCCGTCGCCCGGCCCGGACCGCCGCCGGTCATTGCGATGACAAGGTCATAGACCTTGATCGCAAGGTGCATGAGCACGACAAAGGCCGACAGGAACACCGGGCGCATCATCGGGATGATGATCCGCGAATAGATGCGGACGCCGGTTGCGCCGTCGATCTGGGCGGCCTTGATGATCTCGTTGTCGACGCCCCGAAGACCGGCAAGGAACATGGCCATGACGAAGCCCGAGGATTGCCAGACAGCGGCGATGACAAGGGTGTAGATCGCGAAACCGCTGTCCTTGATCCAGGTGAAGCTGAAGCTTGCCCAACCCCACTGTTGCATGATGCTTTCAAGCCCGATGCCGGGGTCTAGGAACCATTTCCAGGCGGTGCCGGTGACGATGAAGCTCAGCGCCATGGGGTAAAGGTAGATCGGGCGCAGGAGTCCCTCGGCCCGGATCTTCTGGTCAAGAAGGATCGCGACAAGCAGCCCCACCGCCGAACAGACGAGGATGTAGAGTGTGGCAAAGATGGCGAGGTTCTTCAGCGCGGTCTGCCAGTTCGGCAGCGAGAAGAGCTGGACGTAGTTCTTGAAGCCGACGAAGTCGAACCTGGCCATCATCTTGCTGTCGGTGAAGGACAAGACGCCGGTATAGACGATGAAGCCGTAGACGAAGAGCAGGATTACCAGAAAGCTCGGCGCAAGCACGAGCCTTGGCAGCCATTGCTGCAGGCGGTCGATCATTTCCCCGTTCCTCCCGAGAGGGGTGGGCCGGCCCCCGTCGCGGGGGCCGGCTAGGCTGCGGGTCCGGGAGCGGGACCCGCAGGAAGGCCGGTTACTGCGCCCCGGCAACCGCCGTGGCGAGTTCCTTGGCGGCAGTCGCGGCATCGTATTCGCCGTTGAACTGAGCGGTCACGACGTCATAGAGCGCGTTTTTCACCGCCGCAGGTGCCGCATGGCCATGCGCCATCGAGCCATAGAGCGTGCCGGCAGTGTTGGCTTCGGCAAGGTCCGCCATGCCCTTCTTGCCGCAATCGTCGAAGGCGTCGTTCGGCACGTCGGTCCGTGCCGGGACCGAACCCTTGACCACGTTGAAGGCCGACTGGAAGGTCGGGTTCATCACCGAGGAGGCCATCTTGGCCTGGGCGGCCTTGGCTTCTTCGGCAGTGACATTGAACATGGCGAACTGATCGGAGTTGAACGTCACCGAGCCTTGCGTGCCGGGGAAGCGGATGCAGACGAAATCGGTGCCCGGCACCTTGCCGGCCTTGAGGAATTCGCCCTTGGCCCAGTCGCCCATCATCTGCATGCCGGCTTCGCCGTTGATGACCATGGCCGAGGCGAGGTTCCAGTCGCGGCCCGAGAAGTTGTCATCGACGTAGGAACGGAGCTTGGTCATGCGATTGAAGACTTCGACCATCTCCGGGCTGTCGAGCGCGGCGGGGTCGAGGTCGATCATCGCCTTCTTGTAGAAGTCGCCGCCCATGGAAAGGACGACCGCGTCGAAAATCGTCGCGTCCTGCCAGGGCTGGCCGCCATGAGCGAGCGGCGTGATGCCGTTTTCCTTCATCTTGTCGAGCATGGCGACCAGTTCGTCCCATGTCTCAGGCGCCTTGCCGCCAGCCGCGTCCAGCGCCGCCTTGTTGATCCAGACCCAGTTGGTGGAGTGGACGTTGACCGGCGCCGCAACCCAGTGGCCGTCGTATTTGGAGAAGTTCTGGAGCGCGGCCGGAACCACCGCATCCCAACCCTCGGCCGTCGCGACATCGTCGAGGTTGCCAAGCGCGCCTTCGGCGGCCCAGTCCTTGATGTCGAAGCCGAGCATCTGCACGGCGGTCGGCGGGTTGCCGGCGGTGACGCGGGCGCGAAGCGCGGTCATGGCAGCCTCGCCGCCGCCACCCGCGACCGGCATGTCGAGCCATTCGACGCCCTGCTTGGCGAGGTCTTCCTTCAGGACGTTGAGCGCTGCTGCCTCACCGCCCGAGGTCCACCAGTGCAACACTTCGACCTGTTCGGCGGCATAGCCCACCGAGGTTGTGCTCATGAGTGCGGCGAAAGCGCCGCCAAAAGCGATCTTGCGAACGAAAGCCATATTTTCCTCCCGTATGTTATGGCGTTTTAAAACGTTACAAAATCTTACTTCACCCATCAAGCAAAATTTAGAACGTTTCATTGAAGTTTTTGTCGGGTCGGGTATAGCTTGGGAACAAGAAGGCGGACCGGCATTTTCTGCCTCGTTTTCAACGAACCGGGAGGAGGCCGCTTGTCGGTCGATGAGAGCCACGGCAGAGGCGGGGCGGCGGTCAGACCGACACTGCGGACACTTGCCGCCGAAACGGGCTTCGCCGTCGCCACGGTGAGTCGAGCGCTCGCCAACGATCCGAAGATCGCCGAATCGACGCGGGAGACGGTGGCAGCGGCGGCGCAGAGGCTCGGCTATGTGCCCGACCGGGCGGCGCAGCGTCTCAGGACCGGGCGCACCAAGGTCATCAGCCTGATGCTCGATCCGCACCACGAGATCCTCGGCTTCACCAATCACCTGATCGAAGGGCTGACCGGGGCAATGGCCGGCTCGGGCTATCATCTGACGGTGTTTCCCCAGACCGTCGGCGGCGACACGCTGGCGCCGATCCAGCATGTCGTGCGCAACAACCTTGCCGACGGCGTGATCTTCTCCCGGACGCGCAATGACGATCTGCGGGTGCGCTTTCTTCTCGAACGCGGCTTTCCCTTCGCGAGCCACGGCCGGACGAGGGTGCCGGGGCGGCACCCTTTCGTTGATTTCGACAATGACGCCTTCGCCTATGCCGCCACTATACGGCTGGCCGACAAGGGTGCGAAAAGCGTCTGCCTGATTTCGCCTCCCGAACCCTATACCTTCGCGGGCCATCTGCGCGCGGGCGTCCGGCGCGCCGCGGCGGAACGCGGGATGACGGTGACGATCCCCGAACACCTGTCGATCGATTCACCACCGGAGCAGATCGGCGCCTGGGCGGAAGGCCTCGACCCGGTGCCGGATGGCTTCGTCTTTCCCGGTGAGGTGTCGTACCTCGCCACCACCGCCGGACTCAGGCGGCGCGGGCTTGAGCATGGGCGCGATTACCATGCCGTCATCAAGGTCTCATCGAGCCTCCTGAGCCTTGTTGACCCCGGGCTCGACCAGATCTTCGAGGATATCCGCCAAGCCGGGCGGCTTCTCGGTGAAACTATCCTGGATGCGGTGGGCGCGGAAAAGGGCGCGATGCCTGAAGGCGTCATCTACGCGCCGGAGATTCGCTTCAGATAGCGTTGAGCCTGTCAGGGCAGGCGGGTGGTCACAAACGCCGTTGCCGGGATCTCCTGCTGCCAGATCGGCGTGCCGTCCGGACCACGCAAGGTTGCCTCCAGCGTTTCGAATGTCAGCTTGTCCGGGGCCAGCGCAAGCGTCGCACAAACCGAACCCAAACGAACCGGAAAGTTGGCGATGCGGAAATCCCAGTCGAAGCTGGACTTTTGCCTGTCATCGCGGAAAGCGACCAGCAGCGCGGGGTCGCCTCTGTCCGTGGCGAGGCAGGTCGGCCCGACATGCAGGATGATATTGGGTCCGAGGCAGAACCTCTCACCAGCCGTCCCGCTCAGAGAGGCGCATTTCAGGTCTTGGGCGAAGGGCTTGAAAGCCTCGAGGCAGACATAGGCGATGCCGTCATGCATGAAGGCGGACCCGCTGGCGGGAAAGGCCGGGCAGGCTCTCGGACTCGCGGGCAACGAGGCGGTGTAGTCGGGAAGATTGTAAAGCTCCCGGAAGATGCCGATCGACGGATTGCCGCCGTGGAAGCTCGACCAGCTTGCGATCCCGCCCCTCAACCGCGGTCCAGAGCGGCGAGGCGCCGGTCAGGTGGCGCCAGTCGTCGGAATGGTAGCCGTCGTTCAGGACGCCCCATCCAGTCACGACGAGATAGAGGCAAAGCGCGATCAGCAGGCCCTGTTTCGGCGTCACCCCCCACGCGGCCCGCAACAGGCCGCCGCTCACACGCGCTCTCCCGCACGCGCCGGTACGACGACGGCCCTGAGATCGGGCGGATCAATGCCGAGGACGCTTTCGACGATGTAGAGCGGGCGCTGCTTGGCCTCGCTGTACATGCGGCCGAGATACTCGCCGATGATGCCAAGGACGACAAGCTGCACGCCGCCCATGAAGATGACCGCCACCATGAGCGAGGCATAGCCGGGCATGTCCACCCCGGAAATCATTGTCCGCAACACCAGGTAGGCGCCGTAAAGCATGGCGATCAAGGCGAAAACCAGGCCGGAATAGCCGGCGATGCGAAGCGGCACCGTGGAATAGCCGGTGATCCCGTCCAGCGCGAAGTTCCAGAGTTTCCAGTAGTTGAACTTCGACTGGCCCGCCGCCCGTTCCGGTCTCCGGTAAGCGACAGAGGTTTGGCGGAAGCCAACCCAGGAGAAGAGCCCCTTCATGAAGCGGTTGCGTTCGCGGAAAAGCCTCAAGGCCTCGACGACGCGGCGATCCATCAGGCGGAAGTCGCCGGCATTCGGCGGGATCTGCACGTTTGAGACCTTGCCGAGCAGGGTATAGAAGATCGCCGCCGTTGTCCGCTTCATCCAGCTGTCGTTATCGCGCGCCTCGCGCACGGCATAGACGACGTCGTATCCCTCGCGCCAGAGCTTCAGGAAATCCGCGATCAGTTCGGGCGGGTCCTGCAGATCGGCATCGAGCGGGACGACCGCTTCGCCGCTGGCGAAGTCGAGGCCGGCCGTCAGCGCCAGTTCCTTGCCGAAGTTGCGGGCGAGGTGGATCACCTTGATCCGGCCATCGGCGGCATGGGCGGCGTTGAGAATCTCCGCGGTGCGGTCGCGGCTGCCGTCGTTGACGCAGACGATCTCATAGCTGACGCCAAGCCCGCCCAGAACCGTGCGCAGCCGGTCGAAGAAGATGTGCAGCACATCCTCTTCGTTATAGGCGGCGACCACGATGCTGAGATCGGGCCGCGACGAGGCGGCGGCGCCCGTCACGCGCGTTCAAGCCCCGTGCGGGCAGGCTGGCGCGAGAAGGGTAAGGTCTTGGACATGAAAGGCCTTTTGCAGCAGAGTCGGCGGCAAGATAGCCGCTTTTCGGCGGTCGTGCAGCAGTTTCCGGCACTTTCCCGTCCGAAGTACCACTCTGACCGCCATGCCGTGATCGTCTGGCGGTCAGGTGCCGGCCCGCAGCTTCGCGGAATGCGGCGCGCGGGGATTCCGCCAGACTGCGTCGGCGCTTTTTCGGTTCCGGTTCACTGCGCCTCTTGGCGGCGCGATCCGAATGTGCACCCTGATCTTGCGCAGGCCCGGCATCCACATCCCGTGCTATGGATGAGCTGCCCCGGAAAAGGACAGAACGATGAAATCGCTGGTACTCGAAAAGAAGGACGAACTGTCGCTGAGGGACTTTCCCGCCATTGACCGGGTGGAGGAAAGGCTCGGGGCGCGCGATGTGCGGATCAGGCTCCATACCGTCGGCATCTGCGGGTCGGACGTGCATTACTATACCCATGGCCGCATCGGCCCCTTCGTGGTGAACGAGCCGATGATCCTTGGCCATGAGGCCTCCGGCACGGTGATCGAGACCGGAGCCGAAGTGACGACGCTCAAGGTCGGCGACCGGGTCTGCATGGAGCCGGGCATACCCGATCCGAATTCGAAGGCCACACGGCTCGGGATGTACAACATCGACCCCGCCGTGCGCTTCTGGGCGACGCCGCCGGTCCACGGCATCCTGCGTCCAACTTGCGTCCACCCCGAGGCCTTCACCTTCAAGCTTCCCGACAACGTGAGCTTCGCCGAAGCCGCAATGGTGGAACCGCTCGCGGTGGGCGTCCATGCCGCGACCAAGGCGCGGGTCAAGCCCGGCGACATCGGCGTCGTCCTTGGCGCCGGGCCGATCGGCCTTGTCACCGCGCTTGCGGCCCTCGCCGCCGGATGCGCGCGGGTCTATGTCGGCGACCTCGCGCCGAAAAAGCTCGAGATCGCCGAAAGCCTGAGCTCCGCGATCATCGGCGTCAATGTCGCCAGGGAGAACCTTGTCGAACGGGTGAAGCGCGATACCGATGGCTGGGGCGCCGACGTGGTCTTCGAGGCGACAGGATCGCCCCGCGCTGCCGCCGGGGTTTTCGAACCTTTGGCGCCCGGTGGCTGCGTCGTGATGATCGGCGGCCAGCCCGACCCGATTTCCTATGACGCGGGCGCTGCCATGGTGCGCGAGGCGCGGGTCGAGAACATCTTCCGCTACGCCCATGTCTTTCCGCGCTGCGTGGCGATGCTCAACTCCGGCGCCATCGACGTGAAGCCGCTCATCACCCGGACCTTCGATTTCGACGACAGCGTGCGCGCCTTCGAGATCGCCGCCTCGGCCTCGCCGGCCGATGTGAAGATGCAGATCGTCTTGCCGCAGTAGGGGACGGCAGGCCGGAGACGAATGGCGCATCTGGACATGCGGCCCTTCTGCGGCGAGGCTCCGCTAGGGCCGCTGCGCGCAGGACAATCGAAAGGGTAAGGGATGAGCTTTCTCGGCATTGATCTCGGGACGTCGGGGCTGCGGGCGCTTCTGGTGGACGATGCCGGCGCGCCCATCGGCGCGACCGAGCGGCATTATGAGGCGGCGCATCCGAAATCTGGCTGGTCGGAGCAGGATCCCGCCGACTGGATCGCCGCACTTGAAGGCGCGGTGGCGGTTTTGAAGGCCGCGCATCCCGAATTTGCCGCGCTGAAGGGCGTCGGCATCGCCGGCCACATGCATGGCGCAACGCTTCTTGATGCCGAGGACAGGGTGATCCGGCCCTGCATCCTCTGGAACGACACCCGGTCCCATACCGAGGCGGCGGTACTTGATGCGACCGAAAGGGTCCGCGACCTTTCCGGCAACATCGTCTTTCCCGGCTTCACAGCGCCGAAGCTCGAATGGGTCAGGACGCATGAGCCGCAGAATTTCGAGAGGATCGCCAAGGTCCTGCTGCCCGCCGCTTACCTCAACCTCTACCTGACCGGCGATCATGTCGCCGACATGTCGGACAGCGCAGGCACCTCATGGCTCGATGTCGGTCGGCGGGAGTGGTCGGGTTACCTCTTGGAGAAGGGCCACATGCGCCGTGACCAGATGCCGAGGCTGGTCGAAGGCTCGGCTCGGGCCGGGACGCTACGGGCCGACCTCGCGCGGGGCTGGGGCGTCGGCAGCGATGTCGCCGTCGCCGGCGGGGCAGGGGACAATGCAGCGGCCGCCTGCGGCATTGGCACGATGGATGAAGGCCAGGGTTTCGTCTCGCTCGGCACCTCTGGCGTGATCCTCGCGGCGCGGCGGGGCTACAGCCCGGCGCCGGCAACGGCGGTCCATACCTTCTGCCATGCAGTGCCTGACCGCTGGTATCAGATGGGCGTGATGCTGTCGGCGACGGACAGTCTGAACTGGCTGTCACGCATCACCGGCGAAAAGCCGGCAGCACTGACGACGGCGCTGGGCGAAGATCTTGCCGCGCCGGGCGGCGTGCGGTTCCTGCCGTACCTGTCGGGTGAACGCACACCGCACAACGATGCGGCGATCCGCGGCGCCTTCACCGGGCTTGGCGCCGACACAAGGCGCGAAGATCTGACCCGCGCCGTGCTGGAGGGCGTGGCCTTCGGGCTGCGCGACAGTTTCGAGGCGCTGAACGCGACCGGCGCGAAGTTGGAGAGCCTCATCGCCATCGGCGGCGGCACCGGCTCGCGCTACTGGCTGAAGCTCATCGCCACGGTACTCGGCGTGCCGCTGAGGCTGCCGGCAGCAGGAGAGTTCGGCGCCGCCCTGGGTGCGGCGAGGCTGGGAATCTGCGCCGCGACCGGCGCCGACCCAAAGACGGTGATGACGATGCCCGACCTCGGTACGGCCATTGCCGCCGACGCAAACCAGAGGTCCGCCTATGACGACGCCTTCACCCGCTTCCGCGCGGCCTATCCGGCGATCAAGGCGGCACAGTAGGGCTGCATACACCCGTCCGGGCCATGTCGGAGGAGACTTCAGACCGGCAGGACCGTGGTTTCCTTGAGTTCTTCCATGACAAAGCTCGCCGAAACATCCGCAAGCTCGATCCGCCCGACGATGGCCTGATAGAGCCGGTCGTAATCCTTCACGTCGGCGACCCGCGCGCGGATCAGATAGTCAAGCTCCCCGGTCATCCGGTAGGCGCCGAGAATCTCCGGCATGTCGCGCGCGACCTTTGCGAAGCGGTCGAGCCAGTCCGGCGCGTGGCGGTCGGTACGGATCATCATGAATACCGTCAGGCCGAGGCCAAGCTTTTCAGGATCGAGAAGTGCGGCGCGCCCGGCGATGACGCCCGAAACCTCAAGCCCCTTGATCCGCCGCCAGACCGCATTCCGCGAAAGGCCGACCCTGTCGCCGATCTCATCGAGCGGCATCGCCGCATCACGCTGGATCAGTCGCAGGATTTTTGCGTCGAAAGCGTCAAGTGTCTCCATGAAGTGCTTTATCTTGGGAAAAATTCCACATATCAAGGAAAAATACAGGCAAGAATGTGAACCGATCCCATGCGCTCAGCGGCATACTTCCTGCATCCGCAACAGGAGGCAGACATGATCGCAAGACTTTTCATCGCACATCCCGCAAGCGTTGACGAAACCTATCTTCAGCACGCCGCCTTCGCCGGTAAGTTCTCTCTCGCGCTCTTTGGCGCGGCCTTTGCTGCCGCCATTCATGCGATCTTTCCCTTCGTCTTCGAAAAGACGGCAAGCAGCACCGTGGCGCGGCTCTACGCGCGGACCCATACCCGAGGCAAGTGAATGTGCAGATGGGCGGCCTATATCGGCGATCCGATCTTTCTTGAGGACATCATCAGCCGTCCCGGCCATTCGCTGATCCGCCAAAGCCATGGGGCGACCCAGTGCAAGTCGGCGATCAACGCCGATGGCTTCGGCCTCGCCTGGTATGGCGAGCGGGAAGAGCCGGGCCTTTTCCGCGACATCCTGCCGGCCTGGTCGGACCCGAACCTCCGTTCCCTCACCGCGCAGGTCAGATCGCGGCTTTTCCTCGCCCATGTCCGCGCCTCGACCGGCTCGGCGACCAGCCGCAACAACTGCCATCCCTTCGTCGTCGGGCGCTGGACCTTCATGCACAACGGTCAGATCGGCGGCTATGACGCCTTCCGCCGCGATGCCGACATGCTGATCCCCGATGAGCTTTACCCGCAGAGGAAGGGCGCGACGGACAGCGAGGCGCTGTTCCTGCTGGCCCTCGCCGAAGGGCTTGATACCGACCCGAAAGGCGCGCTCGAACGCGCCACTGCGCGGCTTGAGGCGCTGTCGCGGCAAAAGGGCGCCGCTCCGCATTTCCGCATGACGGCGGCATTCTCGGACGGCATCCGGCTTTATGCCGTGCGCTACGCCACCGACGACCTCGCTCCGACGCTCTATCACCGCTGGTCCGACAGCCGCGGCGGCAGGGCGGTCGTCTCCGAGCCCCTCGAAAGCGGCGAGGACTGGGTGGCTGTGCCGCCGGCATCCTTCTGCACCTTCGAGGGCCGCGATGTGCGGGTCGAGCGCTTCCTGCCGGCGGTTGCCGCCCGCGCGGCCTGACCGGCGCGAATGTCGTTTTCGC
Source organism: Rhodobacteraceae bacterium UBA6273 (assembly GCA_002440625.1). Taxonomy (GTDB): domain Bacteria; phylum Pseudomonadota; class Alphaproteobacteria; order Rhodobacterales; family Rhodobacteraceae; genus Albidovulum. The sequence continues at coordinate 10,169 of DJUV01000226.1, forward strand.
ACCTGAGGTGACGCAAACCGCAGCCGGGCAGGCGGCTTTGGCGGTAAAAGGATCAGCACAGCAGAGATAGCAGGAGACGGTAGGATGAGCGACGTTGCGGAAGGCCGCAGGGCACGGGGTGGCGGCGGTGCGGCGCGCCGGGCCGAACGCACGGCGGTTCGGATCGAGGCGGCGAAGTTCATCGAGCGCAAGATCCCGAACTTCGAGATTCTGAACGAGGAAGCGCTCGAGATCATCGAGGCGAATGCCGAGACGATCCTTGAGGAGATCGGTGTCAACTTCGTCGAGAACCCCGGTGCCTTGGCACTCTGGAAGGCCGCAGGCGCCGATGTTCAGGGCGAAAGGGTGCGGATTCCGCGCGGCCTGGCCCGGCATCTGTGCAAGACCGCACCTGCCTCCTATGTCCAGCATGCCCGCAACCCTGACCGGAGCGTGACGGTCGGCGGCCGTGGCCTTGTGCTTGCACCGGTCTATGGCCCGCCCTTCGTGCGCGACGCCGATGGTGGCCGCCGCTATGCCACGATCGCGGATTTCCACAAGTTCGTGAAGCTCGGCTACATGTCGAAATGGCTGCACCACTCCGGCGGCACCGTCTGCGAACCGACCGACGTGCCGGTGAACAAGCGCCATCTGGACATGCTTCATGCCCACATGACGCTTTCCGACAAACCCTACATGGGCTCGGTCACCGCGCCGGAGCGGGCGGCGGATTCGGTCGAGATGTCGGATATCCTGTTCGGCGGGCTCGACGGGCGGACGGTGATGACCTCGCTCATCAACATCAACTCGCCGATGACCTTCGACGGCATCATGATGGGTGCGCTTGAGGTCTATGCCAAGGCCAATCAGGCTGCGATCATCTCGCCCTTCATCGTCGGCGGGGCGATGTCGCCCACGACCGTCGCGGGCACGCTGACGCAGGTGCTGGTCGAAGTGTTGGCGGGTGTCGCCTACAGCCAGCTTGTCAAGAAGGGCGCGCCGGTCATCGCCGGGGCCTTCGTCACCTCGACCGACATGGCTTCGGGTGCACCGACCTTCGGCACCCCGGAAGCAAGCCTCGTGACCTACGGCGCGGGCCAGTTGGTCCGCCGTCTGGGCGTTCCCTACCGTTCGGCGGGGGCCTTCTGCGGATCGAAATTGCCAGACGCACAGGCCGCCTACGAATCCGCCAACTCGCTCAATATGGGCCTGCTGGCGGGGGTCAACTTCATGCTCCATGCCTGCGGCTGGCTGGAAGGCGGCCTAGTCTCCTCCTTCGAGAAGTTCGTGATGGATGCCGACCAGCTTGGCGTGCTCCACAAGCTCTCCGAGGGCATCGACATGTCGGACAACGGTCTGGCGATGGAGGCGCTGCGCTATGTGGGCTCGGGCCAGGCGACCCACTTCCTTGGCACCGACCACACGCAGGCCAACTTCAAGACCGCCTTCTGGCGGACCGAGCTTCTGGACTACAAGCCCTTCGAGACCTGGCAGGAAGAGGGCGAGCGCGATACCGTGACGCTGGCGCGCGAACGGGTGGCGAAGCTGCTGAACGACTACCAGAAGCCGGCCATCGACCCGGCGGTCGAAGAGGCGCTGACGGAATATGTCGCCAAGAAAAAGGCGTCGATGCCCGACGCCTTCATGTGATCGTAGAAGATCAGCTCTCAGATAAAAGGCCGCCCCTCGGGGCGGCCTTTTTCGTCATGCGCGTGCCGGGCGAGGCAAAAGCTGCGCCTCGCCGATCATCGCGATCAGAAGCTCGATATGGCGGGTGAAGCTGTAGCCGGCCACGCCGTCGCGGCGCGTTTCCTCAACCTCGGCCTCGGCGGCGATCAGCGCGGAAAGCGCGCGTTCCGGTGCCGGCGGTTCGGCCACGCGCATCACTCGCTTCAGGTCGCGGTTGCGGTTGTAGTCCGCCACCCCGGCCCGCGCGGCGCGGATCAGAAGCCGCGGGCGGCGCAGTTCGGTGACGAGCGACAGCAGATCAGTCATGGAAAATCTCCGGTTATATACAACCAGAAGATGAAACATGAAGGGCCGATGTTGCGCATTGTCGCTGATCTGCGCGCGGTCTGATCCGACAATTTTATGAAAATGCCGCGATTCTCCGGCGGAAGCGGTGCCTTAACTTGCAGGTAACGAATGCAACCCACGGTTGCGTTCTGATTTGGTTAAGGCGCCCTGAATCGCGCCGTATTTTTTGGGGGAACCACGATATGTCCACGACCCGTGGCAGCTTTCCGGACTGGCTGCCCGACGCCACCCGCATCTATCTGCGCCACACCGAAGACGGGCACTCGATCCGGGCCATAGCGCGCGAGGAAGGCTGCCATGCCTCGACCGTGCTGAGGCGAATCCGCGCCTGTGAGAACCGGCGCGACGATCCCCTGATCGACGATGCGCTGACCCGTTTCGGCCAGATGCGAAGCACGGCCGATGAAACCTCTCTCCAGTCTGACACCTCAGAGAAAGATCCCCAGATGACAGCACCTCTTCGCCATGCCAAGGGCAAGCTTGCCGATGAAGCGACGGTCCAGCGCGAGGCCCGCCGCATCCTGCGCCGGCTCTGTGAAATCGGCGCGCTTCTCGCCGTGGCGCCGGAACTGGACAAGGCGGCGGTCCTCAAGGGCGACGTGCGCACCGCCGTCGTCGACCGCGCCGTGGCGCAGGCTTTCGCGCTGAATGACTGGATTGCGGTCGAACAGCCGGGCCGGGTCACGACCTACCGGATCACCACCGCCGGCCGCGCCGCCCTGAAGCGACTTCTGGAAGAAGAGCAGGATCGCGGCAACACCGGCTTTGCCGAGGCGCAGTCGCTCTTCGCCGCTCAGCACCGCGAGTGGGGGGAGCGGGCGGTGATGGAGCCCGGCGCCGACCAACCCCGCCGGATGCGGATCAATCTTGCCGAAAGCCCGCTCGGGCTTCTGGCGCGGCGGCGGGAAAAGGATGGCCAGCCCTTCCTCGGCCCCGATCTTGTGGCGGCGGGGGAACGGCTCCGCGAGGATTTCGAACTTTCGCAGATGGGGCCGCGCGTCGCGCAGAACTGGGAACGCTTCCTGACCGGCGCCGATCGCGGCGGCTTTGCCGTAGATGGCGGCGGCGGCTCAACGCGGGCGCGCGAACGGGTCGCGGCGGCCTTGCGCGACCTCGGGCCGGGGCTTGGCGACATGGTGCTGCGCTGCTGCTGCTATCTCGAGGGGCTTGAGGCGGCAGAAAAGCGGCTCGGCTGGTCGGCGCGGTCGGGCAAGATCGTGCTTCGCATCGCGCTCCTCAGGCTCAAGCGCCACTATGACGAGATCAACGGCGGCAAGGCGCCACTTATCGGCTGAGCCAAGGAAAAAGGGCGGCGTGTGACCGCCGCCCTTTCCAGATCCGTTGATCGCGCGATCAATCCGCGCGCGTCAGGCCTGCGCCATGTAGGATCCCGGCCAGCGCGCCGCCAGCAAGCGGCGCCACGATGAAGAGCCAGAGCTGGCTCATCGCCGCGCCGCCGACGAACAGCGCCGGGCCGATGGACCGGGCCGGGTTCACCGACACGCCGGTCACGTTGATGCCGACAAGGTGGATGCCGGCCAGCGTCAGGCCGATGGCGAGGCCGGCAAAACCGGCGACGCTGCCGGGGCCGGTGGCGCCAAGGATCACTGTCACGAAGAAGAAGGTGGCCACGAATTCGAAGATGAAGGCCGCGCCAAGGCTGTATTCGCCGTTGTAGCCGGTCCCCCAGCCATTCGCGCCAAGGCCGTTGACGGCGATGTCATAGCCTGCCCGACCACTCGCGATCATGTAGATCACCAGCGCGCCGACGATGGCGCCGGCGATCTGCGCGATGACATGACTGATGAACTGGTTCACCGGCATCTGGCCGGAGGTCAGGAACCCAAGCGACACCGCAGGATTGAGATGTGCGCCCGAGATCGCGCCGATGCCATAGGCCGCCGCGACGATTGACAGGCCGAAAGCCATGGCGATGCCGTGGAAACCGATGAGATCACCCATCAGAACTGCGGACCCGACACCGAAGAAAACGAGGATGAAGGTGCCGATGAATTCCGCGAAGGGTTTCTTGAACATGGTTAACTCCCATAAGTGACTGATACCTTGCAAGTTTAGGCACCAATTCGGTCGCCGTCGCCTTGCGTTGCGTTTCCGTGATGAAAGTCCTATCTGGTGTGACAAGTTTGTTCAGGGGGAAAATCCTGTGCGTGATCTCAGACTTCCAGACCAGCGGCACCCGGAAAAGGCAGGCAAGCCCGATCAGGCGCAGCCGAAGAAGCCGGACTGGATCAGGGTCAAGGCGCCGACCTCGGCCGGTTACAAGCAGACCCGCGACATCCTGAAGTCGAACAAGCTGGTAACGGTTTGCGAAGAGGCGGGCTGCCCCAATGTCGGCGAATGCTGGAGCCAGGGCCACGCCACCATGATGATCATGGGCGAGATCTGCACCCGCGGCTGTTCCTTCTGCAACGTCGCCACCGGCAAACCCAACGCGCTCGACCAGTTCGAGCCGGGGCGCGTCGCCCATGCGGTGCAGACGCTTGGGTTGAACCACGTCGTCATCACCTCCGTCGACCGCGACGATCTTGACGACGGCGGGGCGGAGCATTTCGCCCAGACCATCCGCGCCGTCCGCCACCGCGCGCCGGGCACCACCATCGAAATCCTGACGCCGGATTTTCTGAAATGCGCCCCGGAAGCGCTGGAAAAGGTGGTCGAGGCGCGGCCTGACGTTTTCAACCACAACCTCGAAACCGTCCCCGGCCTCTATCCCACCGTCCGCCCCGGCGCGCGCTACTTCCATTCGCTGAGGCTTCTCCAGCGGGTGAAGGAGCTTGATCCGGCGATGTTCACCAAATCGGGCATCATGGTCGGGCTGGGAGAGGATGCGCAGTCGGTCCGGCAGGTGATGGATGACATGCGCTCCGCCGATGTCGATTTCCTGACCATTGGCCAGTACCTGCAACCGACGCCGAAGCACCACCGGGTCGAACGCTTCGTGACCCCGGATGAGTTCAAAGCCTATGAAACCTCGGCCTATGGCAAGGGCTTCCTGATGGTCTCGGCCACACCGCTCACGCGGTCGTCCTACCACGCCGGCGACGATTTCGCCCGGATGCGCGCCGCCCGGCTGGAAAAGCTCGGCCGCGGTTAAGCGGGCGGGATGAAGGGTTGCGAGATTTCCTGAAAGACCGGTAGTGCCTCGGCGCGGGCGGCATGGGCGGCAAGCGCCGGATAGCGTTCCGGATCGTAGAGATCGGCAAGACAGTCCTGCACGAACCGCAGGATGCAAGCCACCGCGATATCTGCATGGGTCAGGCCATCCCCGAACCACCATTCGCCGCTCTGCGCTGCCCGTTCCCGCTCCAGCATGGCGAGCGTCGCGGTGATCTGGGTTTCGCGCCGCCCCTGCAGCACCTCCGACACCTGGGCGTGAAGGCGGCGTTCATAGAAGAGGCTGACCATGCGGTCGCCCAGCTGCAGTGCGAATCCCGAAAGGCGCAGCGCGCCGAGCCGTTCCTCAGGCCAGAGGCGCCGGTTCTCCGGTACGAGGCTGTCGAGATTGTCGAGAATGACCTTGCTCTCGACCAGCGCGGTGCCGTCATCCAGTACCAGTACCAGAACCGGCACCGAGCCTGTGGGATTGATCGCCAGAAGCCGGTCGAAATCGCCGACGACCGACCAGGGCCGATGCTCGAACGGCATGCCGTAGAGCCTCAGCGCGATGCCGACCCGGCGCACGAAAGGGGAATCGTATTGTCCGATCAGGATCATCTTTCGGCGCTCCGCCTGACTTGATCGCTTACAATTGCAGGCCCAGCCGGCAAGGGCAAAGAAAATGGCCGCCCGGAACAGCGGCCTTCCCGTCCTGAAGCGGCGTCAGAAGTTGAAGCCGACGGAAACGTCCCAGCGCGCGTCGGCATTCTTGCTATCGCTGACTCCGCCCTGAACATAGCCACCCTGCATGACGCCGTATTTTGCGCTCAGACCCCAGATCGCCGAGGTTCCGTCAGGGTCAAGCACCGTCGCGGTCAGGTCGAGCTTGTCGACCGGGCGGTACATCGCCCAGGCCTGCCAGGCGTCCGGCAAAGTGGTATCGCCCGTCGTTACGCCGATCCCGGCCTCGTAAAAGTCCGTGGCGGCGCCGACCTCGCCGTGGATGATCGTCCCGTCAGTCCCGTTGTCGAAATCGAGGTACTGAAGCGAACCGCCGGCGAAGAGAAAGCCGCCGGTATAGCTCAGCGCCGCATCGACGAGGTCGGTGTCGCTGCGGGATCGGTGGACCGAAGCCGCAGCCTTGACCGCGCCGAATTCACCATCATAGCGCAGACCCGCAAAGGGATCGTCGTTTGCCAGGTAGTTGGTCAGCGGCAGGTCGCCGAGGAAGGCCTTCTGGGCAAAGCCGACGATCTGCGTTCCGCCGATCACCGGCATCCGCGACATGCCGGAGGAGGCGTTGCGCGGCATGCCGAAGCTGAACTTGCCGAAATCCGTCGAATAGGTCAGCGCGCCGAAAACCGCGACATCGTTGAACGGATCATCGCCGAGATAGCCGGTCAGCCCGAGATCGAGGCCGAGCCCGCGGTCGGAGCCGTCGAAGGAATAGCTCATGTCGGCATCGCCGTAGAGCAGGGTGAAGTCGGTGTTGCCGTCGCTCGAATATTCAAGCTCGACAGTGCCCGACGCGGTGATGCCCTGCGCCTCAACGGTGGCGGGCGCGAAAGCCATGGCAAACATTGCCACGCGGAAAAGCGTGTTCGGAGACTGCATCATACCACCTCAATCACAGTTTTTTGCGGCCGAGAATCTATGCCTTGGCTCATTCTTCCGGGATCATACTACCTTTTGACGCGGCGGCAAACAACCGCAAGGTCATTGGGTTGCGCCGAAGCGCTTATTCCAGCGCCGGCACTTTCTTCAGATAGGCGGCGATGGCGGTTCGGTCGCTATCGGGCAGATGCGCGGTGTTTTCGACGACCAGCGCCATGTGGCCACCGGCGCTGTCATACTCCGGCGTGAAGCCGGAGGTCAGGTATTCGATGATATCGGCGCTCGACCATTTCATCTTGCCGGGTGTGATGTTCGGAAAGCGGCCCTTGCCGTCGGGGGTGGGCGCGCCAGCGAGCCAACGATTCCGCTCCATTCCGCCAAGCGCGTTCCGGGGCGTATGGCATTCGCCGCAATGACCAAGCGCTTCGACGAGATAGCGCCCCCGCGTTTCCTCGGGCGTAAGATCGCCGTTCAGCACCCAGTCGGTGTCGAGATAGAGGAACTTCCAGCCGCCAAGCGAGGCGCGGATGTTGAAGGGAAAGCCGACATCATGCGGTTTCGACAGCGTCGGATCGGCGGGGAGCGTGGCGAGGAAGGCGTGAAGGTCGGCGATGTCCTGCGCCTCCGCCTTGGCGTAGCTCGCGTAGGGAAAGGCCGGGTAATAGTGGCTCCCCTCGGGCGAGACGCCGCGCATCATCGCATTGCCTAGGTCTTCCACCGTCCAGTCGCCGATGCCCGCGTCCAGGTCGGTGGAGATATTGGGCGCGTAGAAGGTGCCGAAGGGCGAGGGGAAGGGCTGGCCGCCCGCCAGAAGGAACTTGCCGTCGCCCTTGGCATCGGCGGCGGCGTGGCAGGCGGCGCAACCGCCCGCCCAGAAGACCTGCTCGCCCCGCGTCACGTCGCCGGTGAGGCCCGAGAAAGTGCCCGGTGGCAGCGGTCTTGGCCGCAGGACGAACCACGCCGCCCCTGTGGCGATCACGGCGCCAACGAAAAGCACCCGGATGATCGGTGACCCTATCACAGACCCAAGCCTGTCGCGCGACGCAGGCGGCGTCAATCAGGGACGCGGAACGCCTTGTGGCAGTCGCCGCAGGCGCCGCCGACCGGTCCGATCGCTGCCTTCAAGGGATCAAGCCCGGTCCCCGCCGCCGCCTGCATCGCCGTCGCGGCATCCGCCATCGCCTTGGCCTTGTCGCCAATGGTCGAGCCTTCGGCCCAGATTGCAGCCAGCGCCGTCGAATCCGGGTTGGCGGCATTGTCCGATCCAGGCGGCCAGAGCATCGAGGCATCGAGCGTCACCGAGGTCAGAAGATTGTCCGCTGCTTTCTGCGCGGCTACGGCATCATAGGGAATCTCGCCCTTCGCCATTCCGCCGAGCGTTCCCATCTGGATCGCACGATATGCCATGATCCCCTGACGGGCTGCGATCTCCATCTTGAACGGGGCATCCTGAGCGGTGGCAAGGCCGGTGAAAGCCATGCTGGCCGCCGCTGCGGCGATGAGAAGTCTCGACATGAGGTTCCTCCTTGGGTTGGGTCCGGTCAGAGTAGATGTGCTTTAATCGCTGGCCATTCGGAAATTCTGCAGCCATCCTGTGCGAAATGTCACAGCCTGCAGGAAGTCGCCGTTTTCGCCGGAAATCAGGGGGGACTGGCCAAAAGGACAGGCTGCAATAACGCAAACGTGACCGGAGGGCAGCGCAATGCGCGACAACTGGGACGACCTGCGCTTTGTCCTCGCCGTGGCGGAAGAGGGCAGCGTCAGCGGTGCGGCGCGGAGGCTCGGGGTGAATCACGCCACGGTCCTGCGCCGCATCGCCGTCTTCGAAGGGGCCGCCCGCGTGGCACTGTTCGACAAAAGCCCGCATGGCTATGACGTGCCGCCGATGCAGCGTGACATCATCAACGCCGCGCGCGAGGTGGAACTGGCGGTGCAGGCGGTGCGTCGGGTGTTGCAGGGCGTGCGCGCGCCGCTTTCCGGTGAGATCCGCGCCACGAGCACCGACACGTTCTGCCTTTGCGTGATGCCCGAAGTGCTGTCGCGCCTCAGGCAGGCGGCACCTGACCTCAAGGTCGAGCTGATCTGCTCCAACGCCCATGCCGACCTCGCCCGGACCCAGGCCGAAATCGCCATCCGCCCGGCCCAGCAGCTCCCCGACGAACTGATCGGCGAAAGCCCGGCCCGGCTCGGCTTCGCGGCGTTCCGGGCCAAAGGTAGCGGGGGCGAGGACTGGCTTGGCTTGTCGGGCGCGCTGTCGCGGTCCCTGCCGGCGCGCTGGATCACCATGAATGTGGAGGCTGACCGGATTGCCGCCGCCGCTGACAGTTTCCCCGTGCTGCGGGAAATGGTGGCGGGCGGGCTTGGACAAACGATCCTGCCCATGATCCTCGGTGCAGATGACCCTCGTCTTGAACAGGCGCCAGAATATGAGCCGACCTCGGTCCCCATCTGGGTGGCGAGCCACACCGACCTTGCCCAGATCCCCCGCATCGCCGAGGCGCGGCGCGTCTTCTGTGATGCGCTCGCCGCGCTGGCACCGCGCCTGCTTGGTCCGATCTAGGGGGCCGGGTGAATCGTCGGCTTGGCCGCGCGCTGGTCCAGCGTTAGCGCATCGGGCCAAAGCCCGGCGCGCTCCAGCCCAAAAAGTGCGAGGCAAAGCCCCAAGACCACAAGCCCGATCAGCACCCGGCGCCAGGACGGCGGGTGCCGCGCCCACCCGGACATCCTGAGAAGATGGCGGAAGTTCACGCGCCAGCAGGCTCCTCAAGAAACCGCACCTTGCCGATATGCGGCAGGTTGCGGTTCCGCTGCGCGAAGTCGATGCCGTAGCCGACGACAAATTCGTCGGGGATCTCGAACCCCGTCCAGGTCGCCTTGATCTTCACCTCGCGCCGCGACGGCTTGTCGAGAAGCGCGCAGACCTCAAGCCGCTTCGGCCCGCGGCTTTTCAGAAGGTTGACGACGTGGTGAAGGGTAAAGCCGGTATCGACGATATCCTCGACCACCAGCACATCCTTGCCGGCAATCTCGCCCCTCAGGTCCTTCAGAATGCGCACCTCGCGCGAGCTTTCCATGGCGTTGCCGTAGGACGAAGCCTCAAGGAAATCGACCTCGACCGGCAGGTCGATCTCGCGGACGAGGTCGGCGATGAAGACGAAGGAGCCGCGCAAAAGGCCGACGACGATCAGCTTGTCGGTATCCCGGTAAGCCTTGGTGATTTCCTTCGCCAGCGCCTCGACCCTTGCGGCGATGGACTTGGCGGAAATCATCTCATCAATCACGTATGGACGTTGCGGCATGTCGGCCCCTTGATTTCACGCCTCCATTTAGCGACACGAGGGGTAGAAGTCACTGAAGAAGCCATGCCGCGCCATTCGGAAACCCGCCCTCTGCCCTATACCGCGCGCCAGATGTACGATCTGGTCGCCGATGTCGCGCGCTATCCCGAATTCCTGCCCTGGACATCCGCCGCCCGCATCCGCTCGGTCACGCCGGAACCGGACGGGTCAGAGGTGATGGAGGCCGATCTCGTCATCTCCTTCAAGGTCTTCCGCGAACGCTTCGCGAGCCGGGTCGTCCTCTGGCCCGAGGTGATGAAGATCGACACCGAATATCTCGACGGGCCGTTCAGGTTCATGCGCTCGAATTGGGCCTTTACCGACCGCGATGGCGGCGGGTCCGATGTGTCCTTCTTCGTCGATTTCGAGTTCAAGAACGCCATCCTTCAGGCGCTGATCGGCGTCGTCTTCGACGAGGCGATGCGCCGCGTGGTCAGGGCTTTCGAGGCGCGGGCGGCGGAATTGTACGGGCCGGGATCGGTTTGACGCGACGGAAATCCCCCGCGGCGGCGTGAAAGCTTCACGTCCAGCGGAGATTTCCCATGCGCAAGATTGCCCTGATGATTGCCCTTCTCACGTTCGCCCTGCCTGCTGCGGCCGAAACCGTCCGGCTTGGCGACCGCTATTACGAAATCGAGCTGCCCGCGAACCCGAAGGGTGCCCCGCTGATCCTCGCCTTGCACGGCGGGGGCGGGAAGCCCGCTCAGTTTGCCCGTACATCTGGCTTCGCGCGCGCCGCGACCCGGGCGGGTTATGCCGTGGCCTTTCCGGCGGGCAGTGGACGTCGTGGTGACGGGCTGCTGACCTGGAATGGCGGCTATTGCTGTGGCTATGCCGCTCGCGCCGGGGTGGATGACATCGGGTTTCTGACACGAGTCATAAAGGACGCAGCCAGCCGCTTCGGCGTCGACGGCTCCGGCGTTTACCTCACCGGCATGTCGAACGGGTCGATCATGTCGGAAACCTTTGCCGCCGGGAACCCGGGGATGGTCCGCGCCGTGGCCGGGGTGTCGGGCTCGATGGACACCTCCCGCAATCGGGTAGAGGGCAGGGTGCCCGCGCTCATCATTCATGGCACCGCAGATACAAGTGTGCCCTACGCGGGCGGGCGGGGTGAAAGCAGCCGCACCCGCACCGATTTCGCTTCGGTCGCCTCGGTGGTGAAAGACTTCCTTGCGCCTTGGGGCGAGGTGCCGGCCAAGACCGACCGCAGGATCGACCGCAAGGACGATGGCACATCCGTCATCGTCACCGACTACCAGAAGGGCGGGCAGGTGGTGCTGCGGCTGATGACGGTGGAAGGTGGCGCGCATCACTGGCCCGGCGGGCTGAAGACGCGGTTGTCGGAAGGCAAGACGCAGGAGATCGACGCGAACACCGAAATCCTGCGCTTCTTCGCAATGCAGCCTTAGGACGTGAGGTCGTAGGCGCGCTCGCCGTGGGCCGAAAGATCAAGCCCGTTGAACTCCGATTCTGCATCGGCCCGCATCGGGATGACGAGTGCCGTGGCCTTGGCCAGCAACCATGTCAGGACGAGCGTATAGACCCCGACGATGACCAGCGCCCCGGCCTGCGCCGTGAAGCTGCCCACGCCAAGCAGGCCGATCATCAGCGTGCCGAAGATACCGCCGACGCCGTGGACGGCAAAAACGTCGAGCGTGTCGTCAAGGTTCAGCCGGTGGCGGACGAGGTTCACCGCCTCCTGGCAAAGCACCCCGGCGATGCCGCCGATCAGCAGCGCCGCCGCCGGGCCGACATAGCCCGAGGCGGGCGTGATCGAGGCGAGGCCCGCCACCGTGCCGGTGACGATGCCGACAAGCGAGGAGCGGCCGAACTTGATCCGCTCCCACGCGGCCCAGCTCAGCGATGCGGCGGCAGCGGAGATATGCGTCACCGTGATCGCCATCGCAGCTTGGCCATTGGCCGAAAGCGCCGAGCCACCGTTGAAGCCGAACCAGCCGACCCAGAGAAGCCCCGCGCCGATCGCCACATAGCCGGGGCTGTGCGGCGGCGTGGTGCGGTTCTTGCGCGGGCCTATGAGGATCGCCAGCAGAAGCGCCGCCAGCCCCGCCGTCTCATGGACGACGATGCCGCCGGCGAAATCCTTGGCCCCGGTGGCGCCGAAGATGCCGCCATCGGCAAGGAAACCGCCGCCCCAGAGCCAGTGCGCGACCGGGGCATAGACGATCAGCATCCAGAGTGCAGAGAAGAGAAGGACAAAGCCGAAGGACGCGCGTTCGGCGAAGGCGCCGAGGAAGAGCGCCGGGGTAATGACCGCGAATGTCATCTGGAAGGCGAAGAACAGAACTTCAGGCAGGGTGCCTTTTACCGTCTCCGCATCGACGCCGTTCAGGAAAGCGCGCGACAGCCCGCCCCAGAGTGGGCCTTCGCCGCCGAAGGCGATGGTGTAGCCAAGGGTGAGCCAGAGTACGCTCATCAGGCAGGCAATGGCGAAGCACTGCATGAAGACGCTGAGGACGTTCCGCGACCGTACGAGGCCGCCATAGAACAGCGCGAGCCCCGGCAGCGTCATCATCAGGACAAGCGCCGTCGCCACCAGTATCCAGGCCGTATCTGCCCCGTTCATGCCCGCGTCCCCCTTCGCGTTGTTGTTCAGGCGGTCAGAGCCTGCGCCGGATGCGAAGAAAAGTGGCGAATGGCGGGAAGCGGCGCCCGATTTGTGGGCGGGTTGCGAATTGCCCAAACTGCGGGCATTCCTGTGGTGTGATGCCGCAAAAAGAAGCGGAACTGAATCAGGAGCCGAGTGCGGCGAGGAGCAACGACAGCGCGTGATCCACGGTCGCGCGGCGGACATTCGACCTTCCGATGGCGCCGAACTCCAGCGTCTCGGTCAGGGTCGGCTGGCCCTTCGCGGCAAGGCCGAAGCAGACCCGGCCCTCGGGCTTGAACTCCGACCCGCCGGGGCCGGCGATGCCAGTCACGGCCACGGCGAGGCCCGCATCGGAGCGGGCGAGCGCGCCCTCCGCCATCGCGCGCGCCACCTCTTCGCTCACCGCGCCGTACGCAGCGAGCGTTGCGGCTCGGACGCCGAGCATCGCCTCTTTCGCGGCATTGGTATAGGTGACGAAACCCCGGTCGAAGACCGCTGACGACCCGGCGACATCGGTGATGGCGGCAGAGATCATCCCACCGGTGCAGCTTTCGGCGGTGGCGATCATCACGCCCCTGGCCTTGGCGGCGGCAAGGATCTCTTCCGCCACGCTCATCGCATGAGCACCCCGTGGGCGATCCCCGCCGCGATGATGGTGGCGAAGCCGGCGAAAAGCCCGGCCCAGATGTCGTCCTCCATCGTGCCCGCCGCCGTGTGCTTGCGGTCGGCGCGGCCTGCCGGCCCCGGCTTCCAGATGTCGAAGAGGCGGAAGAAAAGGAAGGCCGCGACCCAGCCGGGGTAGGCCGCCAGCCACCAGTCCTCCATGCCCCGCCACCAGAAGGCTGCAGCGGGAAAGATCAGTGCGATCCATTGGCCCGCAACCTCGTCGATGACGATCTCGGAAGGGTCCTTGTCGTCCGAGGCGGCAACGGTGGCGGCGGTGGCCCAATAGCCGAGCGGGATCACCAGAAGAGTGGCCACGACCAGCGCCGGGAAGCCGAGGAAGTGGTCGATGGCGACGCCCAGAAAGATCGCCGCCGCCGAGCCCCAGGTGCCGGGCGCGGGGCGCAGGAGGCCGATGCCGAAAAGCGTGGCGATGAGGCGGGGGAGCGTCATGGCCGCACCAGTGTCACGGTGGCGATGGCGGCGATGCCCTCTTCACGCCCGGTGAAGCCGAGGCGTTCCGAGGTTGTCGCCTTGACGCTGATGCGGTCAGCCTCAACGCCCATGATCCGCGCGAGTTCCGCCGCCATTTCAACGGCATGCGGGCCGATCTTCGGACGCTCGCAGATCAGCGTCACATCGGCATTGGAAACCCGGTAGTCCTTGTCCCGCGCCAATCCGGCGGCATGGGCCAGGAAGATATGGCTCGCGGCACCTTTCCACTGAGGGTCCGACGGCGGAAAGTGGCGGCCGATATCGCCCTCGGCCAGAGCGCCATAGATCGCATCGGTCAGGGCGTGCATCCCCACGTCAGCGTCGGAATGGCCGAGGAGCGCGCGGCTGTGCGGTACCTTCACACCGCAGAGCATCACATGGTCGCCCTCGGTGAAGGCATGGACGTCGAAACCGTTGCCCGTGCGGATATCCATGCTTCCCCCGAGGATGCGGTCGGCCCGGGCGAAATCGCCGGGCCAGGTGATCTTGATATTGTCCTCCTCGCCTTCGACGATGGCGACGTCAAGCCCTGCGGCAAGGGCGATCGCCACATCATCCTTGGCATCGCCCGTGAAGGCGCGGTGGGCGGCGAGGATCGGGGCGAGGTGAAAGCCCTGCGGCGTCTGGGCGCGGAAAAGCCCGTCGCGCGGGGTCAGGCCGGTCACGCGGCCTTCGGCGCCCGTCCAGAGCGCATCGGTGACAGCAAGCGCCGGGGCTGCGGCGGGGGCGGTGTGAAGCGCCGCCCGGACCCGCGCGATCAGGGCAGAAGAGACCAGCGGGCGCGCACCATCATGGATTAGAACGGTGGAAAATATATCAGGATCAAGCACTTCCAGAGCGTTCCTGACGGAAGCGTTGCGGCTGTCGCCGCCCGCGACCAGCACGACCTTGCCGGCGAAATGCTGAAGCCCAAGCGCCATGTCGTCGGGATTGAGCACGAGCACGATGTGTCCGATGCCGGAAAAAGCCGCGACCGTATGCGCGAGCACAGGCCTGCCGCGAAGGTCGCGCCACTGCTTGGAAACATCGCCCCCGGCGCGGCTGCCGCGCCCCGCCGCGACGATGATCACGGCTGTTTCGCCGCCTGCCATGCGCCTTCACCTTCTTCGTCCTGAGCCTTCTCCGCTCTAGCGCGGCGGTTCGGGCGGGGCAATGACGGAAGATGCCGCAGTTGAGCGGGAAAATGCCCAAAAAATATGCGATACTGGAATCACGCCGGTTTTCCGGGCCGCTAAGATTGCCTATCCCCCTTGATGGGACTACCTGAAACCGGAATGCACAAGGATTAGGCGTTGGTAGTCAAGCTAGGAAACATCGCCCTCGACCCGCCGGTTTTCCTGGCGCCGATGGCCGGAATCAGCGATCTGCCGTTTCGTCGCCTCGTCGCCGGTTTCGGTGCCGGGCTGGTGGTGTCGGAGATGGTCGCTTCGGGTGAACTGCTGACCGAAAAGCCGTCGGTTAGGGCCAAGGCGCGCACCGATCTGGGCCTTGCCGACGGCACCGTGACCTCGGTCCAGCTCGCCGGGCGTGAGGCGCGGGCCATGGGCGAGGCGGCGCGCGTTGTCGCCGGGATGGGCGCGCGGATCATCGACATCAACATGGGCTGCCCGGCGAAGAAGGTTACGGGCGGGCTTTCCGGTTCGGCGCTGATGCGTGACCTAGACCATGCGCTTGGTCTCATCGACGCGGTGGTCGGCGCCGTGGATCTGCCGGTGACGTTGAAATGCCGGCTCGGCTGGGATGGCGACTGCCTGAACGCGGCGGAGCTGGCGCGGCGGGCCGAGGCGGCGGGCGTTCGGATGATGGTGATCCACGGCCGCACGCGGCAGCAGTTCTACAATGGCAATGCCGACTGGGCCGCTATTCGCGCGGTCAAGGATGCGGTGACGATTCCGGTCATCGCCAATGGCGACATCGTGGACGTGGCGTCAGCGCGTCGGGCGCTCGCTGCATCTGGCGCGGATGGCGTGATGATCGGTCGGGGCGCGGAAGGTGCGCCATGGCGGCTGGCGGAGGTGGCAGCGGCGATGAAGGGCGAGAGTTTCGCCAGACCTTCGACATCTGACGTTATGAACATGGTATCAGAGCATTACGATGCGATCCTGAGGTTCTACGGCAGCGAACTTGGCGTCCGCATCGCCCGCAAGCACCTCGGCTGGTATGCCGATGAGGCGCATGTCGATGCCGGTCGCCGCGCCGCGATTATGACCGAAACAGACCCGGCCAAGGTGCAGGGGCTGATCCTCGCGGCTTTCGGCGATGCGCCGGAAAAGGCGGCGGCATGAGCCTGCCCTCCGCCCAAACTCTCTGGGCGTCGCTTCCCGTGCCGGCGATCCTGATTGATGCGGAAGACCGGCTCATCGACCTCAACCCCTCGGCTGAGCATTTTCTCAACACTTCCGAAAAGATGCTCCGTGGCCAGCCGATCTTTGACCGGCTCGCCATCGACGCGCCGCTGGAACAGGTCTTCGCCCGCGTCCGCGCCAACCATTCGACGCTTTACATCAACGAGGTCGATGTCGGCACCGGCGACCGTGCCCCGGTGATCTGCAACCTTCAGGCAGCACCCCTAACGGGTACCGAGGGCGCCATTCTCCTCCTCATCTCGCCGCGCGAATTCGCCGACCGGATCGGGCGCGGGCAGGGGATGAAGACGGCGGCTCGTTCGGCCATCGGCATGGCGGAAATGCTGGCGCATGAGATCAAGAACCCGCTCGCCGGGATCACTGGTGCAGCGCAGCTTCTGTCGATGAACCTTGCCGCCGAGGACGTTGAGCTTGCCGACCTCATCGTCGAGGAATCGCGGCGGATCGTGAAGCTTCTGGAGCAGGTGGAGCAGTTCGGCAACCTGCGCCCGCCGGAACGGAAGGCGGTCAACATCCACGACGTGCTCGACCGGGCGCGGAAGTCCGCCCTCCTCGGTTTCGCCTCACATATGACCGTGCTTGAGGATTACGACCCCTCGCTTCCAGCGACCCTCGGCGATGCCGACCAGCTTTTGCAGGTGGTGCTCAACCTCCTGAAGAATGCCGCCGAGGCGGCGGGCGGCACACCGGGGACGATCCGCATCCATACCTTCTACGACCTGTCGCTGAGGCTGAGGCGCGCCGATGGCGGCGGCACGCCGCTTCCCTTGCAGATCGAAATCACCGACGATGGGCCGGGCATTCCGCCCGAGATCGCCGGGGACATCTTCGATCCCTTCGTTTCCGGGCGCGAGAACGGTACCGGGCTTGGCCTGGCGCTGGTCTCGAAGATCGTCGCGGATCATCAGGGCTGGATCACCGCCGATTCCGTGCCCGGACGCACCACCTTCCGGCTTTCCCTGCCGGTGGCGCCGAAATCACAGGAGGCCAACTGATGGACGGTACAGTTCTGGTTGCCGATGACGACCGCACCATTCGCACCGTGCTGACCCAGGCGCTGACCCGGGCGGGCTGCAAGGTTCATGCCACATCCTCGATGGTCACGCTGATGCGCTGGATCGAGGAGGGGAAGGGCGATCTTGTTATTTCCGATGTCATCATGCCCGATGGCAACGGGCTTGAGGCGCTGCCGCTGATCGCGAAGGAACGGCCGGGCCTGCCGGTCATCGTGATTTCCGCGCAGAACACCATCATGACGGCGATTCAGGCAGCCGAGGCCGAGGCCTTCGACTACCTGCCGAAGCCCTTCGACCTGCCGGACCTGATGAAGCGCGCCTCACGCGCGCTGACGCAGAAGCGCCGCGCGACACCGGCACCCGGAGCGCAGCCCCGTGAGGCTGTCGACGACCTGCCGCTCGTTGGCCGGACCCCGGCGATGCAGGCGCTCTACCGGCTGGTGGCGCGGGTGATGAACACCGACCTTGCGGTGCTCGTCACCGGGGAATCGGGGACCGGCAAGTCGCTGGTCGCGCGCGCCATCCACGATTTTTCCGACCGCCGGACGATGCCTTTCGTCACTGCGCAGGCGGGTGACATGCAAGGTATCGACGGCCCCGCAGCGCTTCTGGCGCGGGCGCGGGGCGGCACGCTGGTCTTTGACGAGATCGGGGATTTCGACGCGGAGACGCAGGGCCGGATCGTGCGGACGCTCGACGCCCTGCCGTCGAATGCGCCGCGCATCATCGCCACGACCCAGGACGACCTTGCCCGCAAGATGGAGGCGGGCGGTTTCCGCAAGGACCTTTTCTACCGGCTGAGCGGCGTGACCATCCCGGTGCCCGCCTTGCGTGAACGCGTGGAAGATATCCCGCTTCTGGCCGAACATTTCCTTGCCCGCGCCGAACGCGATGGCGGGTCCTCGCGCCGGATCGCGCCCGATGCGATGGCGCTGATCCGGGGCTACCGCTGGCCCGGCAACGTCCGGCAGCTTGAGAACACGCTCCGCCGTCTCGTCGTGACGGCCCTTGAGCCAGAGATCAGCAAGGCCGAGGTTTCGGCAGCCCTCGGCGCGCTTCCGAACGAACCGCCGCGTGCCGGCGTCTCGGAGGAAGGCGAGCGGCTGTCGGCCTCGATCGCGCGGCACCTCAAACGCTATTTCGACCTTCACGCCGACAGCCTGCCGCCGCCCGGCCTTTACGACCGCATCCTGCGCGAGATGGAAATGCCGCTGATCGAGATCGCTCTCGACGCCAGCGGCGGCAATCAGGCGAAATGCGCCGATCTCCTCGGCATCAATCGCAATACTTTGCGCAAGAAGATCACCGACCTTGATATCCGCGTGACACGACGCCGCAAGTTGATGTAAAACCGCAACACAACCCGTGACGCATCGGATGAAACCGATGCAGAATCACGACAGAAGAGGCGGTTGCCGCGCTTCGCGGCAGGAATCAGGGGCAAGCGGTGCAGGGTCTTGCACGCACGGCATCATGGGAGCGGCTCACAAGGCTGCGTCGCCAGCGGCGTTTCCAGAACGTCCTGACGCTGAGCCTCGTGGTGCTGGGGCCGATTCTGGTGCTGGGCACCTTCCTTGTGCTCGGTCCCTTCGGACAGGGCGAAAATTCGAACGCGCTGAGGCTCATCCTTCTCGCCGACTTCGTCTATTTCCTCTTCCTCGGCGGGCTTGTCATCTCGCGGCTGGCGCAGATGATCGCGGCGCGGCGGGCGAAATCCGCAGGCTCCCGGCTCCACCTTCGGCTTACTGGCGTCTTTGCCGGGATCGCGCTGGTGCCGGCGGTTCTGGTGGCGATCTTCGCCGGGCTGACCGTCAACATCGGCCTTGAGGGCTGGTTTTCCGACCGGGTGCGCAGCGTCGTCGGCACCTCGCTTCAGGCGGCGGAGGCCTATCAGGGAGAGCACCGGCGCGATCTCGTCACCGATACCGAGGCGCTCGCCGGGTTTCTCGAAGGCGCCAAGCGCAGCAACTTCTTTGTCGCGGATGCCGACCTTCGCCAGATCCTGACTCAAGGCCAGACGCAGATCCAGCGCGGCCTGCGCGAGGCCTATGTCATCGACGGCACCGGCGATCTGAAGGCGCGGGGCGAGCGGAGCTATCTTTTCAACTTCGAGAAGCCGACTGAGGCCGAGATCGCCCGCGCCTCGGCGGGCGAGACGGTGCTGATCGAGGACTGGAAAAACAACGAGTTCCGGGCGCTCGCGGCCCTGCCGGCCTATGTCGACCGCTACCTCTATGTCAGCCGGAATGTCGATGGCGAGATCCTGAGCCTTCTCGACAACACACGCGAGACGGTGGGGCTTTACCAGCAACTCGAAGCCTCGCGCGGGCGGGTGCTGTTCGAGTTTGGCCTCGTCTACCTCGGCTTCGCGCTTTTGCTGGTTCTGGCCGCGATCTGGATGGGCCTCATCTTCGCCGAACGGCTGTCACGCCCCATTGGGCGGCTGGCGGGTGCGGCACAGCGCCTTGGTGCCGGCGATATGGAAGTGCAGGTGCCGGAAGAGGAAGGCGATGACGAAATCGCCATGCTCGGCCGCGTATTCAACCAGATGACGCGGCAGCTCAAGTCGCAACGGCAGGCGCTGGTCGACAGCCACCAGACGACCGAACGGCGGCGGCGGCTTTTCGATTCCGTGCTGTCCTCGGTGACATCCGGTGTCATCGGCCTCGATCCCGACGGCGATCTCGCCTTCATCAACCGATCGGCCGCCCGGCTTCTGCAGCTTGACGAGGACAAGAGCCACGACCGGCCGCTTCGTGCGCTGGTGCCGGAGTTCGCGGCCTTGTTCGACAAGCTCCGCGACGGCATGGGTGAGGTTGCGCAAGAGGAAATCAAGCTGACGCGCGGCGGGCGGCTGGAAAGCCTTCTGGTGCGCATGGCGATCCGGCGCAATGCCGACAAGCGGCTGGAAGGCTATGTCGTCGCTTTCGACGACGTGACTGATCTGGTCAGCGCGCAAAGGATGGCCGCCTGGGGCGATGTTGCCCGCCGCATCGCGCATGAGATCAAGAACCCTCTGACTCCGATCCAGCTTTCCGCCGAGCGGATCAAGCGCAAGTTCACAAAGATCCTTGGCGAGGAGGATGCCGAGGCGCTTGGCCAGATGACCGATGTGATCGTGCGCCAGACCGGCGATCTTCGGCGCATCGTCGACGAGTTTTCCAAGTTCGCCCGGATGCCGGAACCCGACCGGCGCGAGCATGACCTGACGAAGCTGATGCGCGATGCGGTGACGCTGCAGCAGGACAGCGTCCACGGCGCGGTGATCCGCGCCGACCTGCCGGATCGCCCGCTGGTTCTTGAATTCGACGGCACCATGATTTCGCAGGCCGTCACCAACCTTATCAAGAACGCCGGCGAAGCGATTGAAACCCTGACGGAAAAAGGCGCGCCCGAGGGCTTCGCGCCGGAAGTGCGCGTGATGATGGCCGATGCCGGCGATCATGCCCTGATCCGTATTTCCGACAACGGGATCGGCCTCCCGGAAGACCGCGCCCGGCTCTTCGAACCTTACGTCACGACCCGCGAGAAAGGGACCGGCCTTGGTCTCTCCATCGTCAAGAAGATCATCGAGGAACATGGCGGCACGCTCATCCTGACCGATGCCGAGATGTTCGAAGGCAGCACCCGCCGGGGTGCAATGGCCGAGATTCGCCTGCCGAAGGCGCGTTCCGGTCGTAACCAGAAAGACAGAGCCGCCGAGACGGCCGGAGGTGTAAAATGAGCGACATCCTAATCGTTGACGACGAACGCGATATCCGCGAACTCATCTCGGATATCCTGCAGGACGAAGGTTTTTCGACGCGGCTTGCGGCGAATTCCGACGAATGCATGGCCGAGATCAACACGGCCGCGCCATCGTTGATGATCCTCGATATCTGGCTGAAGGACAGCCGGATGGACGGGATCGACATCCTGAAATCGGTGAAACGCGACAACCCGGATGTACCGATCATCATCATCTCCGGCCACGGCAACATCGAGATCGCGGTCGCCGCGATCAAGCAGGGCGCCTA
>DJUV01000210.1 GCA_002440625.1 Rhodobacteraceae bacterium UBA6273
GGCCCATGTCGCCATCGACGGCAAGCTTGCCCTGCATGAAGGCGGCTGTCGGGTTCACATCGCCTGAAAGGATGCCCTGGAAGGTTTCGCGGTCGGCGGTCAGCGTCACATCGGCGTCATCATCGCCCGCGCGCACACCGTTGCCGTCGATGATGACGGCGCCTTCGCCCTCGATGACGAACTTCGCCGTGCCGGGGATGCCGCCGGCCAGCTTGTCCTTCAGTGCAGCCACGGCCGCATTCACCACTTCGCTCATCTCATCCTCCAAATGTGACCGCCGGCCTCTCGTATTCCGGCGCGCTTGCGCTACACTCTGCCGTGGAATGAGTCAGCGCGCCACCCGTATCCTTTCGCTTGCAGCGGCTTTTGCCGCAGCGTCACTGCTCTGGGTCGCCACCCCGGCCGCGGCCGCCGAGGATATGGAGAAGCTCTATGCCGAACTTGCCGATCCCGACAGCGCGGACTGGCAGCGGGCGCAAGCCGATATCCTCAGGGAATGGTCGAAATCCGGCTCTGCCGCGATGGATCTGCTTCTGAAGCGCGGGCAAGACGCGATGGAGGCGGGCGATCTTGAAGCCGCCATCGAACACCTGACCGCCCTGACTGACCATGCGCCGGATTTCGCCGAAGGCTGGAACGCTCGCGCCACCGCCTATTACCTTGCCGGCCAGTTCGGCCCTTCGCTCGCCGACATCCGCCGCACGCTGGCGCTCAACCCCCGCCATTTCGGCGCGCTGTCAGGGCTTGGCACGATCCTTTCGGAATCGGGCGAGCCGAAAGAGGCGATGGAAGCCTACCGTGCCGCTCTGGCCTTGAATCCGCATCAGGACAATGTCAGGCAGGCGCTGGAGCGTCTGGAGCAGGACGCTGAAGGCGTCGAGATCTAGGAGAGCGCCATGGCGTCCGAGACGCGGATCACCGCGGTCCTCGGGCCGACGAATACCGGCAAGACCCATTGTGCCATCGAGCGGATGCTGGCGCACCGGACAGGCGTGATCGGCCTGCCGCTGCGCCTCTTGGCGCGTGAGGTCTATGACCGTGTGGTCGCCGCACGCGGCCCTTCGGTAGCGGCGCTGGTGACGGGCGAGGAGCGGATCGTCGGCGAACGCGCGCAGTATTGGATCTGCACGGTCGAGGCGATGCCGACCGATATCGGCGCCGACTTCCTTGCCGTGGACGAGATCCAGCTTTGCGCCGATCCCGACCGCGGCCATGTCTTCACCGACCGGCTGCTGAACGCGCGGGGCTTGCTGGAAACCCTGTTCCTCGGCTCCGACACCATGCGCGGCGCCATCGCCGCGCTGGTGCCGAAGGTCCAGTTCCTGCGACGGGAACGGTTTTCGACCCTGTCCTATGCCGGGTCGAAAAAGCTCAGCCGGATGCCCGCGCGGTCTGCCATCGTCGGCTTCTCGGTCGAGAACGTCTATGCCATCGCCGAACTGATCCGCCGCCAGAAGGGCGGGGCGGCGGTCGTCATGGGGGCGCTGTCGCCGCGCACCCGCAATGCGCAGGTGGCGATGTACCAGAATGGCGACGTCGATTTCCTCGTCGCCACCGACGCCATCGGCATGGGCCTCAACCTCGATATCGGCCATGTCGCCTTTTCCGCCACCGCGAAATACGACGGCTGGCGGATGCGGCAGCTTTTCCCGCACGAGTTGGCGCAGATCGCCGGGCGGGCAGGGCGGCACATGGCGCCCGGCACCTTCGGCGTGACGGGTGAGGCCTCGCCCCTTGCCGACGAGGTGATTGAGGCCATCGAGAACCACCGCTTCAAGCCCATCGAGCGCCTGCACTGGCGCTCCGGCGATCTCGAATTCGGCACGGTCGACCGGCTGATCGCGTCGCTTGAGGTCTCGCCGAAAAGCGAATGGCTGACGCGGGGGCGCGAGGCGGACGATTTGCGCGGGCTGAAGATGCTGGCGGAATCCGAGGCTGTCCGCGACCGCGCGCGGCATCCGAAGGACATTCGCCTCTTGTGGGATGTCTGCCGCATTCCCGACTTTCAGGGCATCTCGTCGCAGGAACATGCCAACCTCTTGCAGCGCATTTTCGACTTCCTGCGCGACAGCGGCCATGTCCCCGATGACTGGCTCGAAAGCCAGATCCGCCGCATCGACAAGACCGACGGCGATATCGACAGCCTGTCCAAACGCCTCGCCTTCATCCGGACGTGGACATATGTCGCGCAGCGATCAGGCTGGGTTGCCGATGAAAGTCATTGGCGCGGCGAGACTCGCGCGGTAGAAGACCGACTGTCGGATGCGCTCCATGGCGCGCTGACTCAGCGATTTGTGGACCGGCGGACAAGCGTGCTTCTCCGCCGGCTCAAGCAGAAGGAGAGCCTCGTGGCCGAGGTAAACGACAAGGGCGAGGTGACGGTCGAGGGCGAATTCGTCGGCCGTCTCGAAGGGTTCCGCTTCCAGCAGGACGGATCGGCGACGCCCGATGAGGCGAAGACGCTGAAGCAGGCCGCCTATGAGGCGCTGAAGCCCGAATTCCATCTGCGCGCGGATCGCTTCTACAACGCGCCCGATACCGAGCTCGACTTTACCGAGCAGGGCGGGCTGATGTGGGGCAGCTATGCCGTCGGCAAGCTCGTCAAGGGCGCCGATGCGATGAAGCCGCAGGTCGAGGCCTTTGTCGATGAAGAGGCCGGTTTCGACGTGGGCGAAAAGGTGCGCCGCAGGCTCCAGCATTTCATCGACCGCAAGGTCGCGACGCTCTTCGAGCCGCTCTTGAACCTTCAGCGCGACGAGGCGTTGGCCGGTCTTGCCCGTGGCTTTGCCTTCCGTCTGGTCGAGGCGCTGGGAGTTCTCCCGCGCGAGGCGGTGGCGAACGATGTGAAATCGCTCGATCAGGACATGCGCGGGGCGCTTCGCAAGCACGGCGTGCGCTTCGGCCAGTACACGATCTTTCAGCCGCTCCTCCTGAAACCGGCGCCGACCCGGCTGAGGCTGGTGCTCTGGTCGCTGAACGAGGGGCTTCAGGAATTTCCCGAAAGCCCGCCGCCCGGTCTGGTGACCGTGCCGAATATCGAGGGCGTGCCGAAGGGCTATTACACGCTGTCGGGCTACCACCCGGCGGGAACCCGCGCGATCCGCATCGACATGCTGGAACGGCTGGCCGACATCCTTCGCACCCAGGACAGCAAGGCCGGGTTCGAGGCGACGCCCGACATGCTGTCGATCACCGGCATGACGCTTGAGCAGTTCGCCGACCTGATGGCCGGACTTGGCTACAAGGGCGAACGGGGCGAGCGCGAGAAGGTGCGGGCCGAGGTGGTGGCGCAGCCTGTCGTCGAAGGTGGGGTCGTCAACCCGATCACCGAAGAGGAAGTCGCGATCCAGACGGTCACGGAAGCCGAGGTGTTCTACACCTTCACCTGGGCGCCGAAACCGCGCGCTCCGCGTGGCGAACGGCCCGAGCGTGGCCGCCGCCCCGACCGCGCCCCGCGCGAAGGCGAAGCCCCCCGCGAGGGCGGCGAAAAGCGCGAGGGCAAGCCGCGCGGCGAACGCGGCGACCGGCCGCGCGACGGCAAGCCTTTCGGCAAGCATGGCGGCGGAAAAGGCAAGCGTGACGATCAGGGCGACCGCGGCAAGCGCAGCTTTGAATCGCGCCCGCCGAAGCAGGACCGGATCGACCCCGACAACCCCTTCGCCGCAGCGCTGATGGGCCTTCGCGACAAGATCTGAGGTCCGCTTGACCGAGGACCGCATACGCATCGACAAATGGCTCTGGCAGGCGCGGTTCTTCAAGACCCGCAGCCTCGCCGCCAGCGTGGTCTCCTCCGGTCACCTGCGCCTCAACGGGGTCAAGATGGCCAAGCCCGGCCATGATGTGCGCCCCGGCGATGTCCTGACCTTTCCGCAAGCCGACCACATCCGCGTGGTCCGCGTCCTCGCCCCCGGCACAAGGCGCGGGCCGGCGGAAGAAGCGCGGACGCTCTACGCCGATCTCGACGGCGGGGCGAAGAACGCCGATCCACCCCAGCCGGGCGGAGCGGAATAGCTTTCCAAGCACGACCGCCCCTGCGCACCGGGGGACTTTCCCGGCACCGCCGTCTTGATTGATCCGGGGCTTGACGATAGGTAGCAGACAAAGCGCTTACGCCGGACGCCTGCCATGACCTATGTCGTTACCGACAACTGCATCGCCTGCAAATA
>DJUV01000209.1 GCA_002440625.1 Rhodobacteraceae bacterium UBA6273
CGCGGGTGCGCGAACGGCGGCTCAGGATCGGCATGAAGCAAGCCGATCTGGCGCGGTCGGCGGGCATTTCGCCCGCCTATCTCAACCTCATCGAACATAACCGGCGGCGCGTCGGAGCCGCACTGCTGACGGCACTTGCTAGCGCGCTCGGCATCGAGGAGGCGGCGCTTGCCGAAGGCGCGGAAAGTGCCTTGATGGAGGGCTTGCGCGAAGCTGCGGCGGGCGCGGCAGGGGCGGAAACCGAACCGGAGATCGCCCGCATCGAGGAGTTCGTCAGCCGCTTTCCGGGCTGGGCAGAGCTTCTTTCCGCCCGGCAGGCGCGGGTCGGCGCGCTCGAACGTGCGGTCGAGGCGCTGAGCGAGCGCATGGCGCATGACCCGTTCCTGTCGGCCTCGCTGCATGAGGTCCTGTCGGCGGCGACCTCGGTGCGCTCCACGGCGGCGATCCTTGCCGAAAGCGAGGATATCGACCCCATCTGGCGCGAGCGTTTTCACGGCAACATCTTCGCCGACAGCACAAGGCTCAGCGAGGCGGCGCAGGCGCTGGTGACCTTCATGGACACGACCGAGGCCGGCGAGACCGGCCTGTCCTCGCCGCAAGAAGAGGTCGAAGCCTGGCTGGCGCGGACGGACTATCACCTCGTGGCCCTTGAGCGCAGCCATCCGCCTGCACCAGAGGCGCTGATCGCGGGGGTGCCGGAACTTGCCACCGGCGCCGCGCGGACGCTGGCCCTTGCCCATATCGCCCGCTACCGCGCCGATGCGCTGGCGCTGCCGCTCGAACCCTTCCAGCGGGCGGTGGCGGAACTGGGCGCCGACCCCGCAGCACTTTCCGCGCGATTCGCTGTGGCACCATCCGCGATCTTCCGGCGTCTGGTGACGCTGCCAAGGGCGGCGGCTCCGGCGCTGGGAATGCTGGTCTGCGACGCCTCGGGCGGCGTCACCTTTCGCCGCCCGCTGCCGGGCTTCGCACTGCCGCGTCATGGTGCCGGCTGCCCGCTCTGGCCGCTTTACGAGGTGCTGGCGCGGCCAGCGGTGCTGGTCCGCCTTCCGGTAGAAATGGCCGGCCGCGTCCCGCAGCGCTTTGTCCTTCACGCCTTTGCCGAGACCAGCCACCCGGGCGGCTATGACGGCCCGCAGGTCATTGCGGCGATGATGCTGATCCAGCCCGCGCTGACGCCCCGTTCGGACGTGGAGCGACCAGTTGGCCCCGCCTGCCGCATCTGCCCGCGCGCCGCTTGCGTGGCGCGGCGGGAACCCTCGATCCTGATCGGTTCGGGGGCGTGAGATGGATTTTGACGCGAAGGTTTCAATCGGTGATAGTAAGAGCCGTCCTTGGGAGGGGACCGCTTGGGGAAGAACGTACTTCTGATCGAGGATGAACCGCATATCGCGGAGGCGATCCGCTATGTGCTGACCCGCGATGGCTGGCAGGTCGCGAGTCATGGCGACGGCGGCGATGCGATCGAGGTGATCCGTCGTTCCCCGCCCGATGTACTGGTGCTGGACGTGATGCTGCCGGGCCGGTCGGGGCATGAGATTCTGGCCGACCTCCGCCGCGATCCGGCGTTTTCGGACCTGCCGGTGCTGGTGCTTTCGGCGCGCGGGTTGCAGCACATGCCGGAAGGGGCCACCCGCGTCATGGCCAAGCCCTTCGCCAATGCCGAGGTGGTTTCCGCCGTCCGCGCCATGGCCGATGCGCGGGGGCGGCTGGAATGACGAACCGGGCGGCGCCGGTTTTCCTCGCCCGGAAAAGCTATCGGCGGCGGCGGATGACGGATGCCGCGCGGCTTTTGCCGATTGTCGGCGTGTTCCTCATCCTCCTGCCGATCCTCTGGCAGCCGGCCTCTACGCCAGCGCCCGACACCGGCTACGGCGTCGCATATCTCTTCATCGTATGGACGCTGCTGATCATCGCTGCGCGGGTCATAAGCCATTTCGTCGCCAGTGAGGCGGACGCATCCGAAGATGCCCCCGACGCCGGGGACGACGCGGCATGATTCCCTTCAACATTCTGGTCGGCGTCTGCCTGACCTATGTGATCCTCCTTTTCGGCATCGCCTTTGCCGCCGAAAGGCGGGCGCGGCGCGGTCGGATCGGCTGGCTGCGCTCGCCGATGGTCTACACTCTGTCGCTGTCGATCTATTGCACCGCCTGGACCTTCTACGGCGCGGTGGGCTACGCGGCGCGGTCGGGGCTGGAGTTCGTGACCATCTATCTCGGCCCGACGCTGGTTTTCGTCGGCTGGTGGCTGGTCCTCCGGAAGCTGGTCAGGATCGGTCGCACCCAACGCATCACCTCCATCGCCGACCTCATCTCCTCGCGGTTCGGCAAGTCGAACCTTCTCGGCGTCGTGGTGACGGTGATCGCGGTCGTCGCCGCAACGCCCTATATCGCGCTTCAGCTTCAGTCGGTGACGCTGAGCTTCGGTGTCTTCGCCTCGGACCGGCCCGAAGGCTGGGCGCTGCCCAATGTCAACGGCACCGCGATCTGGCTTGCCGGCGGGCTGGCGGTCTTCACCATCCTGTTCGGCACGCGCAACCTCGACGCCAACGAACGCCACCACGGCGTCGTCATGGCCATCGCGGTCGAGGCGGTGGTGAAGCTGGTCGCACTTCTCGCGGTTGGCATCTTTGCCGTCTGGGGCGTGGCGGACGGCTGGCAGGATGTCTCGGCGCGAATCGACGCCTCGCCCATCGCCGACTGGCCGCTGATGCCGGGGCGCTGGATCGGGCTGACGTTCCTCGCCGGCACCGCCGTTCTGACCCTGCCGCGGATATTCCAGGTGCTGGTGGTCGAGAATGCCGATGAGCGGCACCTTGCCACCGCCTCCTGGGCCTTCCCGCTTTACCTGATGCTGATGAGCCTTTTCGTCGTGCCGATCGCCGTCGTTGGCCTGTCGGTCCTGCCCGAAGGTTCCAATCCTGACCTTTTCGTGCTGACGCTGCCCCTGGCCATGGGGCAAGAGCAGTTGGCGATGCTGGCCTTCCTTGGCGGCTTTTCCTCGGCCACCTCGATGGTCATTGTCGCCGCCATCGCGCTCGCCACGATGGTGTCGAACCATATCGTGACGCCGCTCTGGCTTTATCTCCGGCAAGGGGGGGCGCGGGCGCCGGGCGACGTGCGCGGCCTCGTTCTCATGTCGCGGCGGCTTTCCATCGCCGGGATCATGGCGCTTGGCTATGCCTATTACTCGCTCTCCGGCGGGTCGGCGGCGCTGGCGGCGATCGGCCTTATTTCCTTCGCCGGGGTGGCGCAGATCCTGCCGGCGATGATCGGCGGGATGTTCTGGCGGGGGGCGACCGGGCGCGGCGCGGCGATCGGGCTGACGGTGGGCTTTCTCGTCTGGATCTATGCGCTTTACCTGCCGTCCTTCGGCTCCGGCGGGCTTCTGTCTGAGGCGATCCTGACCAAGGGGCCTTTCGGCATCGGCTGGCTCAGGCCTCATGCGCTTTTCGGGATCGAGGGGCTCGACCCGCTTCTCCATGCGGTCTTCTGGTCGCTGTCGCTCAATACCTTCTGCTTCATCGCCGTCTCGCTCCTGACCTTCCCGAGCCCGATCGAACGGATGCAGGGGCTGGCCTTCGTCAATGTCTACGAACAGGGGCCGGCGCCGCGCGGCTGGTCGCGCGGCGGGGCCGAGGCAGAAGATCTTCTCGTCATGGCGCAGGGCATCCTCGGCGCGCATGAGGCGCAGGAGTTCTTCCAGAAGGAGGCAGCGGCGCAGGGCAAGGCCGATTTCCTGCCCGAAACCACGCCTGATTTCATCGAACGGCTGGAACGACGGCTTGCCGGCACTGTGGGTGCCGCGACCGCCCATGCGATGATCGCGCAGTTCGCCGTGGGCGCGGCGGTCTCGGCGCAGGACCTGATGGCGGTCGCCTCCGAAGCCCAGCAGATCCTCGAATATTCGATCCAGCTCGAGGCGAAGTCAGAGGAGCTTGCCCGCGCCGCGCGGCAGCTGTCTGAGGTCAACGACAAGCTCCGTGATCTTTCCGTGCAGAAGGACGCCTTCCTGAGCCAGATCAGCCATGAGCTTCGCACGCCGATGACTTCGATCCGGGCGTTTTCCGAGATTCTGATGGACCCGGACCTGCCGGGCGGGATGCTGCAGAAATATGCCGAGATCATCCATGAGGAAACCATCCGCCTGACGCGGCTGCTCGACGATCTACTCGACCTCTCGGTGCTTGAGGCGCGGAAGGTCCAGCTCAACATCAAGGTCGCGAACCTGCATGACCTTCTGGAGCGCGCCGTTCAGTCCGCCTCCAACACCCGGCCCGAGCGCAGCTTCACCTATCAGCGCGACCTGCCGATGGAGCATATGCCGATCATCACGGATACCGACCGGCTGGTGCAGGTCTTCATCAACCTCATCTCCAATGCCCGCAAGTATTGCGACGCGGCGCGGCCGGAACTGGCGATCTCGGTGCGCAAGCGCGGCGGGCGGCTGACGGTGGATTTCATCGACAACGGCAGCGGCATCCCGAAGAAGGCGCAGCGGCTGATCTTCGAGAAATTCGCGCGGCTGACCGATACCCAGCGGGCCGGGGGCGCGGGGCTTGGCCTAGCCATCTGCCGTGAGATCATGGTCAACCTCGGCGGCACGATCAGCTATCTGCCGGGGCAGGGCGGGGCTGCCTTCCGCGTCTCGTTGCCGGTCCGGCCCGAGGTTCAGCTTCGCCAGCAGCAGGCCGCCTAAGGCGGTCAACACTTTGGTAACGACGCTCTGACACATCTGGTCGGGGGCATGGGCGCGAACCGGACGGACGATGGCGGACACGGCAATCCTCAGGCGGATGGCGCAGGCTTCCGGCGATGCGGCGGAGGATCCGGCGCGACGGGTGCTGGCAACCTCGGTCGCGCGGGCGGCGGAGGCCGTGCTTGGCCTGCCGCTTGCCGTTGATTTGGTCGATGTCTCCGCCGTCACTCTCGCCGATCTGCCCGAACGGCTTGAGGACCGCGCACTTCTTGCGCTGATCGAGGCGCCGGGGGAACGGCAGGGGCTGGCCATCCTGTCGGCGGGGCTGGTCTCGGCGGTGATCGAGGTGCTGACGACCGGGCGGATGACCCCGTCGGAGCCTGCGCCAAGGCGACCGACGCGGACGGATGCGGCGCTCTCGGTCGGGCTGATCGAGGGGATTCTGGCGGAAACCGATGCGGCGGCGATGGCTGGCGATGCGCCTTGGGCCGAATGGCAGGGCGCGTTCCGCTACGCCTCCAGCATCGAAGACCCGCGGCTCCTGCCGCTCATTCTCGACGACACGCGCTATCACATGATCCGCTGTGGGTTGCGGCTGGGGCTGTCCGGGGACCGCGCGGCTTCGCTGTCCTTCGTGCTGCCGGAACGCCGCCAGCCGGTGTCGACGGCGCTGAAGTCGGGGGAGGCTCAGGGCTGGCGTGACGATCTTGCGGGCGCAGTTTTGGGGGCTGAGGCCGAGATCATCGCCGTCCTTGCGCGCCTGCAGCGCCCGCTGGCCGAGGTGGCGGCGCTGAAGCCGGGTTCGGTCCTGCGCCTGCCCGACGATGCCCTGACCCACCTCAGGCTCGAAGGGGCGGGGCGGCAGCTTCTCGCCCGCGCGCGGCTCGGCCAATACCGGGGCTATCTCGCGGTGCGGCTGACCGGCGCACCCAGCCATGACGCAGGTGCCGCTGGTTTCACCCCGGCGCAGGTGCCGGGGGGCGAGCCGGGTATCCCTGCGCGGCAGGCGGCGGGCGCGTAGGGCTGAAGGCTCAGCCCCGGTTTGCCGAAAGCGCGTCGATCTGCGCCCGCATCGGTTCGAGATTGTAACCAAAGCGCGCCGCCGCCCCGATCAGCTCGTCGGTCGGGCGCGTGCCGGCCTGGCTCAGGGCCCAGACGATGGAGGAACGGTTGCCCGAGGCGCAGTAGGCGAAGACCGGGCCCTTTGCCTCGGCCAGTGCCGCGCCCTGCAGACGGACGTTGTCCATGGTGATGGCGCCGCCGATGACCGGGTTGACGACGAAGGCCAGCCCAGCGGCTTCGACCGCCTTCCGCATCGCCTCGGTCTGCACTTCGGGCGGGATCTCGCCGTCGGGGCGGTTGTCGACGATGGTGGTGAAGCCGGCGGCGGCGATCGCGGCGACATCCTCGGGCAGGATCTGCGGCGAGACAGCGTAGCTGTCGGTCAGGCGGCGAATGTCCATCCGGTGTCCTCTGGTGGCAAGCGAAGCGATAAGCGCCCTGAGGCGCGGCGTGGCGACCATACCCGCGATCATCGCCGCAAGAAAGATCAGGCCGGACATTCCGCCAAAAGTGATCGAGGCCATGGCGGGGCCGGGGCAAAGCCCGGCAAGGCCCCAGCCCACACCGAAGAGGGCGGAGCCGATGGCGAGCGCTGGGGTGATCTTCGACGGCGGGCTTTCCGGCAGGGGCGCGCCGAGCAATGAAACCTGCCGCCCGCGCAGATAGGCCCAAGCGAGCGCCATCGGCACCATCGCGCCGCCCATCACGAACATCAGGGTCGGGTCCCAGCCGCCGAAAAGGTCGAGGAAACCCTGGACCCGGCGCGTGTCGGTCATGCCGGCAATGACAAGGCCAAGGCCGAAAAGCCCGCCCGAAAGTGCTGCGAAGAAAAGCCGGCCCATCAGATCAGCCCCAGGACATGGCGCGCCAGAAGGACCGTCAGCGCCCCCATGCCGACGTAGATCAGCGTCGCCACGATGCTGCGGACCGACAGGCGCGGGATGCCGCAGACGCCGTGACCCGAGGTGCAGCCACCGGCGAGCCGCGTGCCGATACCGACCGCAAGGCCGGCGACCACCAGCACCGCCACCGATCCTGTTGCATGGGTGGCGGCGCGTCCGATAAGCGGCGCCGCCAGACCCGGCACCGCGACAAGTGCGGCGATGAACACCAGCTTTTCGCTGAGGCTTCGCCCCGCCGTGCCATCGACAACGCTGCCGAGAATGCCCGATGCGCCCATGATCCGGCCATTGGCGAGAAGGAAGATCGCCGCGGCGATGCCGATCATGACACCGCCCGCAGCGCCGTAGAGCCATTCGATGGGCATGATCCCGACCTCCCGCACCCGCCTTGGACTGCCACCCCGTATACGCCTTGCCGCGCCCCTTGCAACGGCGGCTTTTCGCCCCGCCGCAGGATTGACTTGCATCAAGGCTGCTTCGCGGTAAGCCTTTGTAGAAAGGCGCATGGATGCGAGGAGAGCGCGATGAAATCGATCGAGGAACGCAAGGCCCAGCTTACGGCCCGGCGCGACTTCCTTGAAGGCCGGATCGCCGAGATCGGCGCCGAATTCGACAGTCACGACTCCAAGGACTGGGAGGAGATGGCGACCGAGCGTGAGGGCGACGAGGTGCTTGCCGACCTCGGCCAGTCGGCGCGGAGCGAACTTCGGATGATCGCCGCCGCCTTCAACCGGATCGGCGAGGGCGAGTACGGCTATTGCGTGACCTGCGGCGATGAGATTGCGCAGGACCGGCTCGATCTGATCCCGGCGACGCCCTTCTGCGCCAAACACGCACGCTGATCATCGCGCGCGCCATTGCCAACGGGCCATGCTCCGCTAGAGTTGTGGAAAAGCCGGAACGGAGGGGCAGAATGGACGCTGTGACGCTCAAGGGCGATCGCGGGATCGGCTGGATCACCATCGACAGCCCGCCGGTCAATGCGCTGTCCGCGCCCGTGCGCAAGGGACTGGCCGAGGCGCTGGACCGAGCCGCCGCCGATCCGGCGATCCGGGTCGTTATCCTTGGCGCAGCGGGCAGGGTCTTTTCCGCTGGCGCCGACATCCGCGAGTTTGGCGCGCCCGCCGCATCGCCGGACCTGCCCACAGTGGCCGCGCAGCTGGCGGCGATGGAAAAGCCGGTGATCGCAGCGCTACACGGCGCGGCCCTTGGCGGCGGGCTTGAACTTGCGCTTGCGGCGCGGGTCCGGGTCGCGGCGCCGGGTACCGAGCTTGGCCTGCCTGAAGTTTCGCTCGGGCTTCTGCCGGGGGCCGGTGGCACCCAGCGCCTGCCGCGCCTGATCGGGGCGAAGGCAGCACTTGGCCTGATGCTGAGCGGCCTGCCGGTCGCGGCGGAGCGGGCCGAGGCGATGGGCCTCGTCGACGCGGTGGTCGAGGGCGATGCCGAGGCTGCGGCGGAAAAGCTCGCGCGGGCGCATATCGACGGCATTGCCGAATTGCCCACCGCCGCCGAGCGCGGTGAAAACGCCGATGTCGCCGTCTGGCTTGCTGCTGTGGCGGAGGCACGGGGCGGGCTCGGCAGGGGCCGGCTGCCGGCGCCGGCCCGGATCATCGACTGCGTTGAGGCGGCGCTGCTCCTGCCCGAGGACGAGGGCCATGTCTTCGAGCAGACGGCCTACGCCGATCTTGCTGCCGCGCCGGAATCAGCGGCGCTGCGCCACGTCTTTCTCGCCGAGCGGCGCGCCGGGCATCTGCCGGGTGCGGGCGACATCGGGCCGCGCGCGCTCGACCGCATCGGCCTTGTGGGTTTCGGCAACGCGGGCGCGGCGGTCGCCGCGGCGCTCCTGTCCTCGGGCTCGGCCGTGACGATGATCGAGGGCGATACTGAGACACTCGGGGCAGCCCTTGCGGAAGTGGCGGCGCATCACGACAAGGCCGTGCAGTCCGGGCGCCTGTCGGCGGCTCAGCGCGAGGCGGAGTGGGATCGCATCGAGGGGTCGGTCGACCTCAGGGAGCTTGAGCGGTCGGACGTGGTGATCGTCTCGGGCGCGGAGGGCAAAGCGGAGGCGCGCCGGCTTCTTGCCGAGATCGACCGCGTGCTTCGGCCCGGCGGCATCCTCGCCGTCATGGGCGACGGCAGAGGGCTTGCCGAACTGGCCGGGGCGACCGGACGCCCCGATGCAGTTCTGGCGCTGACGACGGCCCAGCCTTTCGGCAAGGCCCGGGTGATCGAGGTCGGCGTCACCGGCGAGACGACGGCAGAGGTGGTTGCCGCAGGCTTCCGGCTTGTCCGGCGGCTTGGCCGGATCGCGGTGCGTTCAGGCGTGGCGGGGGGCGGCATCGGCCGCCGGGTCGACCACGCACTCCGCCATGCCATGGACATGCTGGTGGCCGCTGGTGCCAGCCCCTACGAGATCGACAGGGCCTTGGCCGAATGGGGCTATTCGCGTGGGCCCTACCAGTTGGCGGATGAGGCCGGCCTTGACGACGGGAACTGGCTCGACGCCGCTTTCATTGCCGCAGGGCGGGGCGGGCGCGCCTCTGGCAAGGGCTACTATGCCTATGCCGAGGGCGCCCGGCTTGGCCGCGAGGATAGCGACGCGCTTTCGCTGATCGCGATGATGCGCGAGGCGCGGGGGATTCAGGCGCGCCCCGTCGGCATGCGCGAGATCCAGCGCCGGGCGCTGGCGGCCATGGCCAACGAGGGCGCTCGCGCCTTTGAGGAGGGCGCGGCGGTCCGGCCCTCGGACGTAGATGTTGTGATGGTCGCCGACCACGGCTTCCCGCGCTGGCGCGGCGGGCCGATGTGCGCCGCCGATCAGGCCGGGCTTCTGGCCCTGCGCAACGATCTGCGCAGCTATGCCGATGAGGGTGACAGCTTCTGGCAACCCGCCGAGGTCTGGGACGAGCTCATCAAATACGGTCGCCGCTTCGCCGATCTCGACGAGGACTGATCCTCAGACGAGGATGATGCCGAGGACGACCATCATCAGGCCGATTGCCGACAGAAGCAGCGCGCCGAAATTCAGGACGACGACGCGCTGAAGTTTCGTGCGCAGTTCCGCATCGGGCAGTCCCGCCTTGCGGGCGCGGGCAATGGCAAGGATGCACCACAAGAGAAGCGCAACCCCGCCGAGTGTCACTGCCGCCCCGATCCAGATCAGCATATCCATCCCCGGCCTCCGATTTCCCGCCGCTGCACTAACGCGCCGGCTTCCGCCGGGCAAGCCCGAATGGCCCGCCTCGGCCCTTGAAGGGGGCAGGTGGAGCGACTAGTCAGGGGCCAAACCGAAAGACCCCGAGGAGAGCAGGATGAACGACCAGGTTTCCGACGCCACCTATAGCGTCGCCGCTGACGAACTGAGGCAGTTCATCGAGCGCTACGAGCATCTCGAAGCGGAAAAGCAGGATATCGCCGAACAGCAGAAGGAAGTCATGGCCGAGGCCAAGGGCCGTGGCTACGACACCAAGGTGATGCGCAAGGTCATTGCGCTGAGGAAGCGCGACAAGGACGACATCGCCGAAGAGGAAGCGGTTCTGGAGATGTACAAGGCCGCGCTCGGCATGGTCTGAGGCGGCAGGGGACTACGGCAGGAGGAAACTGACCCCCGGCAAGTCCGCCGCCTCCGCTACGTCCTCGTCGTAGATTTCCGCCATCTCGGCGACCAGTGCCGCCGACCAGCCCGGCATGTCGATGGCGGCCTCCATCTCTTCCGGTCGGGCGTAGCGTTCGAGAAAGCTCGCCGTGATGTCATGCCGCTCGGCCTGCGTGAACGGGCCTTCGGCCTCGGCCAGATGGGTGCGAAGGGCGCCGAGACCTTCCTCCGACAGAAGCATCGTCAGTATGTCATCTTCGCCTTCGAGGGATGCGGTCCCGTCGAGGCCTGCGACGGCATGGAGCAGTTCCGGCCAGATGATCGGCGTATCCTCGTTGCACCAGAGGACGAGCCGTGCGTCGGGCACCGCCTCCAGCATCCGCTTGATCACCGGCCCCCATGAAAGGTCGAGCGGGTCGATGCCGCCAAGATGCGCCTCGCGGTCGCTCACCACGGCGCGGGAAAGAACCTCGGGCACCAGAACGGCGGGGTTCTTCAGCGCGAGGAAAAAGGTGCAGTCATCGCCGGGAAAGATATTGGCATAGGACGCGACGCGCTGGTGGAGATAGGGGTAAAGCCCGTTCGGCCCGGCGGCATTGCCGGGAAAGCAGGCAAGGTTCTCATGGCTGAGGATCAGCCGTTCGGCGCGCGTCTCGCCCAAGAGGGCGTCACGTACCATTTCCTGCACGTCGCCGCCCGCCGGAGATCCGCGGAGCGACCGGACGAGTTTCGGCAGCATCTGGCGATAGGTGCGCGAGGCGGGCAGGGCGATGCCGTCCTCCGTCAGCCGCGACCGGTTCTTCAGAAGCGCGCGCAGGAGCCGTTCGTCATCGGTACAGTGGACGCCGAGATGCAGGGCGATGTCCATGGGCGCTTGGGTCCGTCATTCAGCCGGGGGCACAACCGGAAGGCCACCCCGGCGCGACCCTATACGGGCTTGCTGGACAGGAAAACCGCTTTCCTGTAACCGCATGGCATGGCCGACCAAAACGCTCAGCTACTGCCCGACCCTGTGCCGCCGGCGCCGGCGCGGCCTGCGCGCGGGGCCGGAGGTATCTGGCCCGTGGGCGCCCTTCTGATCGCGGCGCTGGTGGTGATGCCGATCCTGTCGGTGGTGGTCCTGGCCTTCAATCCGACCGAAAACATCTGGCCCCATCTTCTTTCGACTACGCTGCCGCGCTACGCGGCCAACACGGCGATCCTGACGCTCGGCACCGGGCTTTTGGCGGCAGCTGTGGGGACGGGGGCGGCCTGGCTCGTCACCATGTACCGCTTTCCGGGCGTGCGGCTGATCGAATGGCTTCTTCTTCTGCCGCTCGCGATCCCGGCCTATGTCGGGGCCTATGCGCTGGTCGATTTCCTCGACTATTCCGGGCCGGTGCAGACGGCCCTCAGGGGTGCCATGGGCTGGACCTCGGCGCGGGACTACCTCTTCCCGCAGATCCGCAGCCTCTGGGCCGCGATCGTCGTGCTGGCGGCGGCACTTTATCCCTACGTCTACATGCTGGCGCGCGCCGCCTTCCGCGAGCAGTCGGGTGGCAGTTACGAGGTGGCCCGCGCGCTGGGTGCCGGCGCCTTCGGCCTCTTCTGGCGCGTCGGCCTGCCGCTGGCGCGGCCCGCCATCGCGGCAGGCTCGGCCATCGTGATGATGGAGACGGTGAATGATTTCGGCGTGGTCGATTACTTTGCCGTCCAGACGCTGACCACCGGCATCTTCACGGTCTGGCTTGAGACCGGCAATGCCGGGGGGGCCGCACAGATCGCCAGCGTCCTGCTGGCGGTGATCCTCGTCCTTGTCGCGCTGGAAAAGGTCAGCCGCCGCAATTCGCGCTACTACCAGTCGGCGCGGCAGCAGCGCCCGGTGACGCGGATGGCGCTTGGTCCCGCCACGGGCTGGGCGGCGACGGCGCTGTGCCTTCTTCCGGTCGGGATGGGCTTCGTCCTGCCGCTCGGGGTGATCCTGTCCTATGCCATCCGGCAGTCGGATGGCTGGGTGAGTCCGGGGCTCTTCCGGGCTTTTCTGAACACGCTCACCGTCGGGGGCAGCGCGGCGGTCCTGACCGTACTTGGCGCGCTTTTCATGGTCTACGGGGTGCGGCTGACCGGGCGGCGGCTACCGAAGATTCTCCTGCCCATCACCACCATCGGCTATGCCGCGCCGGGCGCCGTTCTGGCGGTCGGCATCCTGATCCCGATGGCGGCACTCGACCACCGCATTGCCGACCTGCTTTTGTGGCTGACCGGCCGCGATCCCGGCCTCCTGATCACCGGGTCGGCGGCGGCCATCGTGCTGGCCTATATCGTGCGCTTCTTCGCCATTGCCCAGGGTGCGACCGATGCCGCCTTTGGCCGGGTGCCGCCTTCCCTG
Organism: Rhodobacteraceae bacterium UBA6273; assembly: GCA_002440625.1. Taxonomy (GTDB): domain Bacteria; phylum Pseudomonadota; class Alphaproteobacteria; order Rhodobacterales; family Rhodobacteraceae; genus Albidovulum. Next base: position 12,629 of record DJUV01000209.1, read on the forward strand.
CCGATGGCCGCCCGCTCGCTCGGGCGCGGTGTTGGCGGGGCATTGAGGGAGGTCTACCTGCCCCTGATGAAGGGGTCGGTCGGGACGGCGCTGCTTCTGGTTTTTGTCGATTGCGTGAAGGAACTGCCGGCGACGCTGCTCCTCCGACCCTTCAACTTCAATACGCTGGCGACGCGGGTGCATGAGAAGGCGAGCCTCGAGAACCTCGGCGAGGCCGCGCCGCCGGCCATCCTGGTGATCCTCGTCGGCCTCGTGAGCGTGCTTCTGCTGGCGCGCGCGCAATTCGGACGCAGCCGGCGCGGCGCACCGGTCTTGCGCGCGAAGCCGGACCGATCTATGTCGCTGAAAGCGCCCCTATAGCTCAGCTGGTAGAGCGTCTGATTTGTAATCAGAGGGTCGGCGGTTCAAGTCCGTCTGGGGGCACCATTACCTAAAGAATACAATTTGTTAACCGACTGCTGCAACAGTGGAAGGAACCCCTTTTTGCTTCTTCAGAGCACAGCGAAACGCATTGCGGCCTTGGCTTGGCCCTGGAAATCTGCCTCCCGCAGCAGACCCTGAAGCGCGGCAACAGCAAAGCTGCACGCTACACGAGTTCCTCGTGAATGCTTGACGGCGGCGTTGTCCTGTCGATCACGCTCCGCCCGATCCGATGCCTGATCGGGACCACGCTCCTTAGGCCTGAAATCGTGAAACGTCGATGGTGCGATGCCCAGGGCTTGGCAGATCGGCCCGACACCTGAAGCGCCACGATGATCGTCGACGAACGCGATCATTTGGGGAACGGGCGGTCGAGTTCCGCCAGGGCGAAATACGCGCTCGCATTCTTCAGGATCTCATTGGCGGTCCGCAGTTCCCGGACTTCGCGCTTTCCGACAACACCTGCCCGCGTTGCCGATACCGATTCCAGTCCACCAGCGAGCAGCGCGAATTCATGTCGGGGGTGCAGGCGCCGCTGGCGCGGGTGCCTCTGGCCGGCGGATCGCTGGTCCCCAAGCGCGGGCGGGTGCCGGGCGCGTCATCGCCATGAGCCGCCGCAAGGCCCGGCAGCACCTCGCCGAGTTCCACGGCGCCACCGACATCGTGACGGAACGCTGCGTCGAAGAGGTTGTGGCGGTCATGCGGTTGGCCGGCTACGTCGGCGCCGATGTGGGTGCGCGACCGTGTGGGCACCAGTGAACGCATGCACGAGACCATTGCCCTGGCGCGTCCCGGCGCGATGGTCGGCTATGTCGGCGTGCCGGATGGCGGCGAGCGTGACGGCCAGAAACTGTTCTTCTCGCAGACGGCGATGCAGGGCGGCCCGGCCCCCGTCCGTCGCTTCCTGCCGCAGTTGATTGACCTCGTCCTGACCCGCAAGATCGACGCCGGCCGGGTCTTCAACCTAGCCCTGCCAATCGCGGATGGCGCCGATGCCTACAGGCCGAGGGATGAACGCCGGGCGATCAAGACACTCCTGCGGGGCTGATCGGCCCTCTCGGGGGCGATCGCAACGGCCAGGCCCCGGCCTTGGTGCCGACCTGACTTCGAGACGCCTTCAGGCCGACCGGCCGCGCTGCCTTCTCGGAATTGCGCGACCTCCGATCTTCGCAGCCCATCCCGAACGCCCGACACTTACCGCCAGGAACCATCCCGGCTGAGGCGTTCTTCCTGGCGGCGGCGGAAGAGTGTCAGGGAGACAAGGGTGCAGATGGCACCGGAAAAGAGATAGGCACCTGATGACCAGAGGCCCAGCGTCTCGGTCAGGGACAGGGCAACGAAGGGTGCGAATCCGGCTCCGAACATCCACGACAGGTCGGCGGTGAGGTTCGATGCGGTGTAGCGGTTCCGCGGTGAAAATCCTGAGGCGACCGCGCCGGAGGACTGGCCGAACGAGAGGCCTAGAAGCGTGAAACCGAGGATCACGTAAAGCGCCTCGCCGCTGCGGCCAAGTCCGAGGATCAGGGGCGAAACGACAGCATAAGCGGCGATCCCGACGGCGCAATAGGTGAGGAGAGTGCGGCGGCCGACCTGATCGGCGATGCGGCCCGAGGCGATCAGTGCGCCGAGGCCGAAGAGCGCGCCGATGATCTCGATGGCGAGAAAGGCGGTGTCGTCGCCAGGTGCATGCAGATAGATCCAGCCCAACGGAAAGACCGTGACCATGTGGAACAGCGCCAGCGTCGCCAGCGGGGTGAAGGCGCCGATGATGATGTTGAGCCAGTCTTCGCGGATCGTCTGGGGCACCGGACGCGGGCTGAGGTCGGATTCCGAGAAAAGCTCCCTGAACTCGTCGCTGACGACCAGCCGCAGCCGGGCAAAGAGCGCCACCACGTTGATGGCGAAGGCGACGAAGAAGGGATAGCGCCAGCCGAAGCTGATGAATTCCTCGTGCGTCAGCGTAGTCTTCAGGAAGATGAAGAGGCCTGAGGCCAGGATCAGCCCGACAGGCGCGCCAATCTGCGGGATCGTGGCGGTGCGGCCTTTTCTTTCGACTGGCGCATTCATCGCGAGAAGCGAGGACATCCCGTCCCAGGCGCCGCCAAGGGCTGCACCTTGGCCCATGCGGAAAAGGCAGAGGCTGGCAATGGTCAGCCAGCCTTCCTGCCCGTAGCTCGGCAGGAACGATATGGCGACGGTGGACATGCCGAGAAGGAAGAGCGCCGTCGTCAGCTTGGCACCGCGGCCGTAGCGGATGTCGATTTCGGTGAAGATCAGCGTGCCGACCGGGCGGGCGAGGAAGGCAAGGGCCAGAACCAGAAAGGAGTAAAGCACGCCCGCCACAGGCGAGGCGAAGGGAAAGATGTACTCCGGGAAGACCAGAACCGACGCGATGGCGAAGACGAAGAAATCGAAGAATTCCGATGTCCGGCCAATGATGACGCCAATGGCGATATCGGCCAGCTTTGACTGCTTGTCGTCAGAGTACGGAGCGGCAGAGGTAACGGCATCCATGATCGCGCCTCGCGGGTTCGCCAGAGAGCTTGCACGACGACCGCGACAGGGAAACAGGCCAAGTGTCGCGTGTCAAGTTTGGCGCGACTATCGCCGCCGGGGCATATGGACATCTAACCTTTGAATCGTCATGCTCCGGCGCGTCAAGGGAATAGCCGGGGCACAAGCCGCAACCGGCAGCTGCCGGAACTTGGTGGGTTTCGCCCGTTAGAGCGAGTGCTTCGCTATGCTTCGACTGCGTTTACTTGTCGCGATTGCCGTACTTTCCTTTCTCGCCGGCTGCCAGTCAGAGGTGCTTGCGCCCTCTGGTGACATTGCCGTCAAGCTTCGGGATGTTCTGGGAATTACCACCGCGCTCATCCTGGTGATCGTGCTGCCGGTGATGGTCGCAATTGTCCTCTTCGCGCGCCGCTACAACAAGTCGAACGCCGAGTCCGAAGCCTCGTACGATCCGCATTTCCACCATTCGACCCGGCTTGAACTTCTGATCTGGGCCGCGCCCCTGACGATCATCATCTGGCTCGGGGCGCTGACATGGGTCAGCACGCACAAGCTCGACCCCTACCGCCCCCTCGATACCGAAACGGCGGGGGTGACGGCGGGGGCGGAGCCCTTGGTGGTCGAGGTCGTTTCGATGGACTGGAAGTGGCTCTTCTTCTATCCGCAGTACGGCATCGCCACTGTGAACGAACTCGCCGCGCCAATTGACCGGCCGATCACCTTCCGCCTGACCTCGACCGAAGTGATGAATGCCTTCTACGTGCCGACGTTGGCCAGGATGATCTACACGATGCCGGGAATGCAGACCCAGCTTCACGCCGTCATCAACAAACCCGGCGAGTACAAGGGCATGTCCTCGCACTACAGCGGGGCGGGCTTTTCGGGGATGAATTTCCCTTTCCTCGGGTTCGACCAAGCGGCTTTCGACGCCTGGGTCGAAACCGTCCGCGGCTCGGGCCAGGTTCTGGACCGCGACCGTTACCGCGAACTCCTCAGGCCCAGCGAGAACGACCCCGCCGCACATTTCACGCTCGCGGATGAGGCGCTTTACCACGACATTCTCAACCGCTGCGTCGAACCCGGCCAGACCTGCATCGATTCGATGCCCAATGGCGAAGGCGCCGAGGCCGGGGCGGTCGGGATGCTTCATCCTGCGCCTGCCGATGACCGCGCCGCCGACACTTCAGCGGAGCCGAAGACCTGATGCCGGTGCCGATATGCGATGACCGGTGCGCTTGCCCGGCCATGACCATACACCCAGCGAACTGAGGAGCGTGCCGTGGCCGCCACCGAGCAACAGATCGAAAGCACCTTCCTCTTCGGCCGGCTGACGCTTGAGAAGCTGCCGCTTGATGTGCCGATCGTGCTTGGCACCTTCATCGTGGTGGCGATTCTGGGCATCGGCATTCTGGCGGCGATCACATATTTCCGGCTCTGGGGTTATCTCTGGCGGGAATGGCTGACCAGCGTGGACCACAAGAGGATCGGGGTCATGTACATGATCCTCGGGCTCATCATGTTCCTGCGCGGCTTTGCCGACGCGGTGATGATGCGCATCCAGCAGGCCATCGCCTTCAACGGATCGGAAGGCTATCTGCCGGCCGAACATTACGACCAGATATTCACCGCCCACGGCACGATCATGATCTTCTTCGTGGCGATGCCG
>DJUV01000221.1 GCA_002440625.1 Rhodobacteraceae bacterium UBA6273
TCGTTGATCGTGTAGACGACGTTGATGTCCGGGTCCTTGGCCAGCAGCGCTTCCATCGCCTTCAGCCCGCCTTCCTCGTTGCCGGCGGTGACGTCGTGGCCGACGACGCGCGGATCGGTTTCGTCGCCCCACTTGTTCGGATCACCGAGGTCGACGCCGAAGCCTTGCAGGAAACCCTGGTCGCGCAGCACGTCGACCGACGGCTGCCCGATGGCAAGGTCGAGAAGGGCGATCTTGGCGCTTGCGGCCGCGTCGCCCATCGTCGCCTTCGCCCACTGGCCGATCAGCAGGCCGGCCTGGAAGTTGTCGGTGGCAAATGTTGCGTCGGCGGCGTCGATCGGGTCGAGCGGAGTGTCGAGCGCGATCACGAGTATGCCGGCGTCGCGCGCAGCCTTGACCGAGTCGACGATCGCGGCGGTGTCGGAGGCGGTCAGCAGGATGCCCTTCGCGCCATCGGCGATGCAGGCCTCGATCGCGGCGACCTGGCTTTCGTTGTCGCCGTCGACCTTGCCCGCGTAGGACTTGAGCTCGATACCAAGCTCGGCGGCTTTCGCCTCGGCGCCTTCCTTCATCTTCACGAAGAACGGGTTGGTGTCCGTCTTGGTGATGAGGCAGGCGCTTTCGGCCAAAGCAGCACCGGCCGAGCCGAGGCAAAGCGCGCCGACTGCGGCGCCAAGTAGATATTTCTTCATGTCGTCCTCCCTGACGTGAACACGGCGCGGGATCACCCGGCTGCCGCTCTTGGACAGTCGAATCTGCCTGTCCTCGCCGCCGAATCTGTGCGGTTTCGCGGCCTCTGTCAATAAATAAATAAATTTGATTTATTAATCAGGATATGAGTAGGCTTGACCTTGGCGAGGGAGGAGATAAGGCAGCCGAATGGAAGCCGCAGCAATCCGTGATCCCCAAGGGGGCGCGAACCAGTCAGGGATTCGCGATCACAACGAAAGGCTCGTCCTTTCGCTGATCCATCGCCATGCTGGCCTGCCAAGCGCCGAGATTGCGCGTCGGTCGAACCTTTCGGCGCAGACCGTCTCGATTATCATCCGGGCGCTGGAAAAGGACGGGCTTCTGCTGAGGGGCGAACCGATTCGCGGCAAGGTCGGCAAGCCCTCGATTCCGATGACGCTGAACCCCGACGGCATCCTGTCCTTCGGGCTGAACATCGGCCGCAGAAGCGCCGATCTGGTCTTGACCGACGTGTCGGGGAAGCTCCGCGCCCAGCGCAAGATCCACTATGCCTATCCGAAGCCGGATGCGCTGATGGCCTTCCTGGCCGAAGGCCATGCGGAACTGACCGGCGCGCTGACCGCCCGGCAGGTCAACCGGATTGCCGGCATCGGGGTCGCGGCCCCGTTCGAGCTTTGGAACTGGCTCGATACCGTGAATGCCCCGCGCGAAGAGATGCAGATCTGGCGCCACTTCGATGTCGGCCTGCGCGTGGCTGAGATCACCGGCCTGCCGGTGACGGTGCAGAATGACACCACCGCCGCCTGCACCGCCGAGCACATCTTCGGCCGCGGGCGGGAGTTTTCGGACTACGCCTATTTCTTCATCGGCTCCTTCATCGGCGGCGGCGTGGTCCTGAACGACACCGTCTACTCCGGGCGGACCGGCAATGCCGGCGCCTTCGGCTCGATCCCGGTGTCAGACGCAAGCGGCAATCAGCAGCTTATTCAGCATGCCTCGCTCTTCCTTCTGGAACGGGCGCTCGAACGGGCCGGTACCGACCCTGCCAGGCTCTGGGACCCGGCGTGCGACTGGTCGGATTTCGGCCAGCCGCTTGTCGACTGGATCGACCGCACGGCGCGACACCTCGCAATTGCCGCGGTCGCTGTCGCCTCAGTCATCGACTTCGAATGCATCCTGATCGACGCGAACTGCCCGCCGGCGATCCGTGGCCGGATCATCGACCGGACGCGCGAGGAGGTTGGCAGGATCGACACCCAAGGCATCGAAACACCAGCCCTCGCCGAAGCCTCGGTCGGCCGCAATGCCCGCGCCATCGGTGCCGCGACACTGCCGATCATCGACCGCTACCTCCTCTCGCAGCAGCGTTTCGCCTAATGCACCTCAGCCCCGCCGCCAGCGGTGGTAGCGGTCCAGAAGCGAAAGCGCGCGCGGGTTCACATGGGCCTTCCGCCATTCCCCCGCCGCGAACTTGTTGGCCTCGGCCAGCGTCGGATAGATATGGATCGTGCCGAGGATCTTGTTCAGCCCAAGCCCGCGCTTCATCGCCAGAACGAATTCCGCCAAGAGATCGGCGGCATGTTCGCCGACGATGGTGACGCCAAGAATGCGGTCCTTGCCCGGTTCGGTCAGCACCTTGACGAAGCCCTGATCGGCGCCGTCGGCGATGGCCCGGTCAAGATCGTCGATCCCGTAGCGCGTGACCTCATATGCGACACCCTTTTCGCGCGCTTCCGCCTCGGAAAGGCCGACGCGGGCCACCTCGGGGTCGCTGAAGGTCGCCCACGGGACGACGCGGTAGTCGGCACGGAACCGCTTCAGATCGCCAAAAAGCCCGTTCAGCGTCGCGAACCAGGCCTGATGCGCCGCGGCATGGGTGAACTGGTAGGGGCCGGCGACATCCCCCGCCGCGAGGATGTTCGGGAAAAGCGTTTCGAGATACTCGTTGGTCTCGACAACACGGCCCGTGCGAATGCCAAGCGCCTCAAGCCCGTAGCCGGCAAGGCGCGGCGCGCGACCGATGGCGACGATCAGCTCATCAAAGGCGATCCGGCGCGACACGCCGTCACGGCTGACCTCGATCCACTTCTCGCCGTCGGTCAGGCCACAAGCCACAGCCTGATGCCCCGTCAGGACCGTCACGCCGTCCTCTTCAAGCGACGCACGCACCAGCGCCGACACCTCTTCATCCTCGCGGACAAGAAGGCGCGGCGCCATCTCGACCTGCGTGACGGCGGAACCAAGCCGGGCGAAGGCCTGCGACAGTTCGGTGCCGACCGGCCCGCCACCAAGGACCACGAGCCGCGCCGGGGCTTGGGGGCGTTCCCTCAGCGCCTGCCACATCGTGTCCGAGGTCAGGTAGCCGACGGCATCTAGGCCGCGGAGCGATGGCACGACGGGTGCAGCCCCGGTGGCCAGAACGATCGCGCGCCCGGTCAGCCGCCGCGTGCCGCCGCCATTCAGCGCAATCTCCACCGTCCAGGGATCGACAAGCCGGGCATAGCCCCTGATGACTTCGGCCCCCAGCCCTTCATAGCGTTCGACGCTGTCATGCGGTGCGATCCGGGCGATGATGTCATGCACCCGCTCAATCACCTTATCGAAGGGGATCGCGGGACTTGCGGCTGCAAGACCATAGCGGTCAGCATGGCGCATCTGATGCGCCGCTTTAGCGCTGCGGATCAACACCTTCGACGGCACGCAGCCGAAGTTCAGGCAATCGCCGCCCATCTCCCCCGCCTCGATCAGAGCGACCTTCGCCTTCGTCGCCGCCGCGATATAGGCCGAAACCAGCCCAGCCGCGCCGGCCCCGATCACGATCAGGTTGGCATCGAAGCGCGTCGGCCGTTGCCAGCCTTTGTAGACGCTCATTCGGCCATGTAGCCTGATGAGAAACCGCGCCATCCAGGGAAAGAGACCGAGGAGCGCGAAAGACAGTAGGATCGGCAATGACACGAGGCCATGGAGACTGTCGATCTGGCCGATCTGCGTCCCGGCATTCACATAGACCGCCGTGCCCGCAAGCATGCCGGCCTGGCTGACGAGGTAGAAGCTCCGTGCTCCGATGGGCGTCAGCCCCATCAGGAGGTTCACTGCAAAGAACGGGACCACAGGCACCAGGCGCAGGGTGAAAAGATAGAAGGCGCCGTCCTTCCGCAAGCCCTCGTCGATGGATTTCGCGCGCCCGCCAAGCCTTGCGTGGACCCAGTCACGCAGCAGATAACGCGCAGCAGTGAAGGCCAGCGTCGCGCCGATGGCGGAGGCGAAGGACACCAAGACCAGACCGCCCCAGAATCCGAAAAGCGCCCCAGCGGCAAGCGTCATCCAGATGGCGACCGGCAGCGACAACGCCGTCACGGTGACATAGGCAAGGAAGAACAGCACCGCCACAAGCACAGCACTTTGCTGCTGCCAGACCTTTGCCTTGTCATAGAGTTCTGCCAGCCGGGCCGGGTCGGCCAGTTGCCCGAACTTCGCCCAGAGAAGCACTAGGACGACTGCCAGCAAAAGCCCGGTAAGCAGTCGTTTCAACTTGGCCCTTCTCCGTACAAAGGGCAGCGAAGGATGCCCCCCGCCGGAGACTATAGGGCGTGACCGACAGAATGCATCCGATGAGTCAGAGGCTCACGAGATTATCAGGTCCGCGATTCCCGCGGCGAAGGGATGCGGCAGGCTGAGCTTTGTGCCTGTCTCTCTTGCGTCATCGCGGGTCATGGGCGATTGAAGGGGAGAGGTGTATCCATTTGAGATCGCACCTGGCCGGATTGCCTGCCGGCACCTGGGTATCAAATGGCCGAAAAGAACAATGGAGCTGAGATCGACAGCCTCGTTGCGCGGATCGCGCGCGGGGACCGGATGGCGTTTGACCAGCTCTACCGCCAGCTCGAACGCCCGCTTTTCCGGTTCATTGTTCTAAGATTGAACGATCGGCACCGCTCCGCCGACATCATGCATGACGTCTTTCTCGAAGTGTGGCGTAGTGCTGCGGCTTTCAGGGGGCAGTCGAGTGCGCGGACCTGGATCTTTGCCATCGCCTGGCGCAAGGCGATGGAGATTCACCGCCGGAATGACAGGGTTGTTTATCAGGAGACGCTGCCGGAACAGATTGACGAGAGCACGGATGCCGCCACCGCCATCGCGCAGGCCGAGGATTCCAAGGCGGTTCGCGCCTGCCTTGAGGGCTTGAGCGTCGAACACCGGATTGCGCTGGAACTCACCTTCTTCGAGGAGATGAGCTATCCTGAGATCGCCGGCGTACTTGGTGTTCCCGAGGGTACGGTGAAGTCGCGTGTGTTCCACGCCAAGCAGCTCATGCTCCGGTGTCTGACGATCAAAGGCGCAACCGGGGGCCGGAAGAGTTATGGGTGACAGAGTGCGAAACGAAATCTCGGAATTGCTGCCATTCTACCTGAATGGCTCGCTCAGCGTCGAAGAGAAGGCGAAGGTGGAGCAGGCGCTTTCAACCGATGCCGGCCTTGAGGAGGAATTGAGGCTCCTCGACCGCATCCGATCTTCCGTGCAGGAGGAGCTTCCCGGGAATTCGCCGGGCGACTTGGGGCTGGCGCGGCTTGGGCGCGACCTTGCCCAAGGCGCGCCGACGCAGAGGCCCTCTCTCGCGGCGCTTGCCGCCGCCTTCGCCCTAGGCGCGATCCTGTCCGGGGTGATCGCGGTTCAGGCGATGCGCGCCCCCGATGATACCTACCGCCAGGCGGGCGCCGCGCCGGCGGACGAAAGCCTGCTTGTCGCCTTCCGTGCCGACGCAACCGCCGGAGCAATTTCCGATCTCCTTGTCGCTGGCAACTATGTGATCGTCGACGGCCCCTCCGCGCTTGGCCTTTATCATGTGGCGCCGCCCGAGGGCGTCGATCCTGCCGCCGCCGTTGCGGAACTTGCCGCCGCCGGGGCCATTGTGGAGAGCGCGGAAATCGCCAGATGAGGGTCCGTCTTGCCCTGCTTCTTGTCGTTCTGACCAGCTCCGTCGCCGGCGCTGCCATCGCTGACGTGGCGGCGCACACGACATTGGCCGGCTCAGCCGAAGCGAAGGCTGCCCGATCCGAGCCTCATCCGGGACCGCCAAAGCCCGTCAGGCGCCAGGCCCCGCCGCGCGCCGGCACCCGGACGCCGGACTCCGCGCCCGCCTTCGGCCGGACGCGGGTGCTGGGCAACGGGAATTTCGAATATCTCGCGGCGGGAACGCCCGCCGCCATCGACCGCGCAGAAGATCTGGTGCGGCAGGCCCAAGGCCAGGTCCTGCGGCGCGAGGAGCTTCGGAGCCTCGGCCTCTCCCTCATCGCGCTCGATCTTGCGGGTCGCATTTCTTCTGCCGACATGCAGCGCAGGATCGCCGCCGCCGGGCCTGGCGTCGCGCTGGACCGCAACACCATCTTTTCCGCCTCGGCGGGGCGTGCCTATGCGCAGGAGATGATCGGCGCCAAGGCAACGGGTGCCTGCGCGCTGTCCCGCCCGGTCCGTATCGGGCTGATCGACGGCCCCGTCGACACCGCACAGCGCGGCCTTTCCAATGTTCCCCTCGTCACCCGGTCGGTTCTCGACGACGGCGATTCCCCGGCCGACACCGATCATGCGACAGGCCTCGTGTCGCTTATCGCCATGCCAAAGGGCTTATCGGACGTGTCGGGCCTGGCCGTCGGCGCCGACATCTTTTCTGCCGTCGCCTTCGCTCGTGACGATGCCGGCAACGGCATGCGCCTTGACCATTTCGCGCGCGGCCTCGACTGGCTGGTCGCGGAGCGAGTGGACATCGTCAACATGTCGATCTCCGGTCCGGAGAACCGGGTACTTGCCCGGCTCCTGTCGTCCGCAGACGCAGGCGGCACCGTCCTCGTGGCGGCGGCCGGCAACGAGGGCCGCGGCGTCGTCTCCTATCCGGCCGCCGATCCCAATGTCATCGCCATTACGGCGGTGGATGCGCGCCAACGCCTTTACGGTGCTGCCAATACCGGATCCGAGATCGCCTTCGCAGCACCTGGTGTCGACCTTCTGGTCGCGAGTGGCGATGGCAGCGGCTACCGATCCGGCACCTCCTACGCAACCGCCATCGCCTCGGCGGTCATCGCACATGAGATCGGTCGCGGCGCACGCGGGCGGCAAGGCGTCATCGATTCCCTGCGCCGCGACGTGCGCGACCTTGGCCAGCCCGGCCGTGACAAACGCTTCGGCTGGGGGCTGCTGCAGCTTTCGGGCTGCCAGTAATTTTTCTTTGAACCATTTCCGCGCTGTCGCAACCAACAGACAATGGGTGCGGGTGGAATTCAGGGATAAGCGTCGGCTGGCTGGCTCACGGAACGGCTGATCGATCCCTGATCGGGTGAGTGGACCTCGTAAGAGTAACCTTCCGATCCAGACGTTGGTCGTTGTGTCAGTAACCGGTTGCCGGGGTAACGAGTGTCCGACAGTTCGATTGGCGGGAACGGATGATGCGGTGCGCATGCCGAGGTATGCGGGGCATTGTCCGTTTCCGCCCTTTTTCATTTCGCGCAGCCGCAATCCGATATGTCGGCGCGATGCAATTTTCCACGCGGGGCTGAGGCGCCCAGGGTGCCGATAGCGTTGCTCCGTCTGGCCCCGCAACGCCGCGCAGGCTGAGGTGAGAAAGCGACATTTGCACAAAAAATAGGCAGTTGGCAAAAATGTGCCGAGCCGCGGCCATTAACTGCGGCAGATAAACCTTCGCGGTCGCAGAAATTCGCGCATTTGCAGTTGCAGCATCAGCATTCCTCTTGCTTCGCGGCCAGAACCGGCATGAATGCGCGTCAAGAGCGGGCCGCTGAGTCGCGGCGGTCGCCTAGAGCATTGCAAACCTTGAAGAATGACCCTGAGAACTTCTCATATCTCTGCCCCGTCCCGACGCGCGTTTCTGTTCGCAATGGGTACCACCGCCCTCAGCCTTCCCGTGCTCTGGACCGGCGCCCCTGCCCTCGGCCAGACCGCAACGGGTGAGCCTTTCAGCTTCGATCTGCTGACCGAAGCCGCCCGCGCCCGCGCCGCCGCACCGGCGCCGGAGCCAGAGGACCTGTCGCCGCTCTTCAAGGATCTGACCTACGACGACTATCAGTTCATTCAGTTTCGCCCCACCAAGGCCCGATGGAGGGCGGCGGACAGCGTCTGGAACCTTCTGCCGTTCCACCTTGGCTGGCTCTTCAAGGAGCCGGTCCACCTCTATGAGGTGGTTGATGGCATGGCGACCGGGCTGTCCTTCACCACCGATGACTTCGACTATCGCGGCCCTCTGAAACAGAATGTGCCGGCGGGCGCAGCACTTCCCGGCGTGGCCGGCTTCAAGCTGACCCATCCGCTCAATCGCGGCGACAAGATGGATGAGATCATCTCCTTCGTCGGGGCGAGCTATTTCCGGGCGCTGGGGTTAGGCAACACCTACGGGCTGTCGGCGCGCGGCCTCGCCATCGACAGCGGCCTGACCAAGGCCGAGGAGTTCCCGCGCTTCAGCGGCTTCTGGCTTGAATACCCGGCACCGGGGGCCGGAACCGTCACCATCTACGCCTCGCTCGACAGCGCGAGCGTGACCGGCGCCTACCGCTTCGTCGTCACCCCCGGCGTCGAAACGGTGGTCGAGGTCACGGCACGGCTCTTCTTCCGCAACGACGTCGAGCAGCTCGGTGTGGCGCCGTTGACCTCAATGTTCCTCTTTGCCGATGTGAACCGGGCGCGGTTCAACGATTACCGCCCCCGCGTCCATGACAGCAACGGCCTCAGGATCGTCCGCGCCGATGGCGACGTGATCTGGCGCGCGCTTGACAACCCGACCGGGCTCGCAACCTCCTATTACAGTGAAACCCGCCCCCAGCGCTTCGGCCTCTATCAACGGGGGCGGGAGTTCGAGGACTATCAGGACGCCGGCGCCCGCTACGATCTCCGTCCGTCGGTCGATATCGAACCGATCGGCGACTGGGGGCCAGGCAAGGTCCGGCTTTTCGAGCTTCCGACCGATGTCGAGGTGCATGACAACATCGGCGCCTTCTGGGTGCCGGACCAGCCGGTGAAGGCCGGCGATACGCGCGAGTTCGCCTACCGGATGCACTGGGGCCGGCTGGATCCCGATCATTCCGACGACCGCGCGATTGTTTCGGCCACGCGTGGCGGAATTGGCGGTGCGGCGGGGGTTGAAAATCCGCCGGACCTACAGAAATTCGTGGTGGAGTTTCAGGGCGGAATGCTGGGCCGCCTGCCGGAGACCGACCAGAAGGTCGAGCCGGTTCTCGATGTCGTCGGCGGCAAGGCGGAGGTTCTGACCCTGTCAAAGCTGCCCGGCAGCGATACCTGGCGCATGGTGGTCGATATTTCGGCCGAGAAAGGCGCCGTCGTCGAGCTGACGGCGCATATCGCGGGTTACGGCAGAAAACTGTCCGAGATCTGGTCGTTCCAATGGGTGAAGTCATGACCTTGCAAGGCAAGTCCGCAATCGACCTGAAGGCCGCGGGGGCCGAAATCCCCGCCATCGCAGCGCTTCCTGAAGCGCCGCTGGCCATGCCGGTCCAGTCGCTGGACGCCGGTGGAATCGCGGCGCTTCTGCGCGGCATCTTCGGCACGGCCGGGCGGGCCGTGAAGCACTGACATGGCGCAGGGGGCGCATCTCCTGCTTCTTCGGACGCTGGCCGTCACCCTGCCGGTCCTCGCGGGCGGCGGTGCTGCGGCGCTGTTCCTGCAGTATTCTTCGGCGGGCGGGCTGACGCCCTACGCATTCGTCAGCGCCGCTTTGCTGACGCTCTCCACTGCTTGGCTGGCCTGGGGCGCCGCCCTTTCGCTGATCGGCCTCTGGCCGGCGCGCGGTCGGGTGCGTTCGACGGCAGCGATCCAGGGCAAGACCGTCATCCTCATGCCGGTTTGCAACGAAGACCCCGCGCCGACCTTCGCCCGTGTGGCCGCGATGATCGAGGCGCTGAAATCCGCCCCTGCCGAGGTCGACTTCGCCATCCTGTCCGACAGCTACAAGCCCGAGGCGATTGCCGGCGAAGCATTCTGGTACAACCGCCTTCTCGCCGAAACCGGCGCCGAGGGGAGGCTCTTCTACCGGCGCCGCACCAAGAACACCGGGCGCAAGGCCGGCAATATCGCCGAGTTCTTCCGCAAAAGCGGTGCGGCCTACGACTATGCGCTGATCCTTGACGCCGACAGCCTGATGGAAGCCGGGACCATCCTTGAGATGATCCGCCGGATCGAGGCTGATCCGAAACTCGGCCTTCTGCAGACGCTGCCGACGGTGGTGCGCGCCCGGTCGGTCTTCGGCCGCGCCATGCAGTTCGCCGCTGCCTTCTATTCGCCGGTCTTCGCCCGTGGCCTCGCCAGGCTGCAAGGCACCGCCGGGCCGTTCTGGGGCCACAACGCCATCGTGCGCACCCGCGCCTGGGCCGCCGCCTGCGGCCTGCCCGAGCTTGATGGCCCGCCGCCCTTTGGCGGCCATATCCTTAGCCATGACGTGGTCGAGGCAGCACTTCTGGCCCGCGCCGGCTGGACCGTGCGGCTCGACCCCGATCTTGGCGGTTCCTATGAGGAAGGCCCCGAAAACCTGATCGAACATGCCAAGCGTGACCGGCGCTGGTGCCAGGGCAACCTGCAACACAGCCGGATCGTGCCGGCGGCAGGCCTCTTGGGCTGGAGCCGCATGTCCCTTGTCCTCGGCATCATGGCCTATGTCGCGCCGGTCTTCTGGGCCGGCTTCCTGATCTCCTCGCTACTGGACCGTGCGACGCTGCCGCCGCCGGACTACTTCCCCGACCCGCACCAGTTCTTCCCGGTCTTCCCAAGCGACGAGACGGCCAAGGCCATCGGCCTTTTCATCGGCATCATCGGCCTTCTCATCATGCCGAAGCTCTTGATCCTGTTCGAAGCGGCGATGACCGACCGCCTCCTCGCCTTCGGGCGCCCGTTCAGCGTCACCATCTCGGCCCTTGCCGACCTTCTGCTGTCGAGCCTGATCGCACCGATCCTGATGGCGTTCCAGTCGCGCTCGGTTTTCCAGGTGCTGCGCGGCGCCGATGGCGGCTGGCCCGCCAACCGCCGGGGCGAGGCGCGGGTGACGGTGGCCGAGGCTTTCGAGACCTGTCATTTCATGGTTTCCATCGGCCTCGTCGGCCTCTTCGCCTCGGGCTATTTCATTCCCGCGCTCCTGCCCTGGCTGGTCCCGGTCCTCGGGCCGATGATCCTGGCGCCCTTCCTGATCGCCTGGACCTCGCATTCCGCCAAGGGTGCCACGACCTTCGCCACGGCAGAAGAACGCGCAACGCCGCATATCCTGGCACGTCACGACGAAATCCTAGCGCGCTGGGGGCAACCGGCGGACGCCGCAGGGCCGTCGACGGCGGCAAGGAAAAGGGGGACGGCCGATGCTTGACCAGAACCCGCCCCGCCCTGCACCTATCCCGAAACAGCGCGACGGGCGCATCGACGTGCTGCGGGGCCTCGCCTTGGTGATGATCTTCATCAACCATGTTCCAGGAACAGTCTTCGAGACGCTGACCAACCGCAACTTCGGCTTTTCCGACGCCGCCGAAGCCTTCGTGATGATCTCGGGTATCTCGGCGGCGCTGGCCTATTCCGGCGGGATGGAGCGCGGGCCGCTCTGGCCGGGGATCGCCAAGATCTGGCACCGGGCCTGGACGCTGTACCTCGTCCACTTGTTCCTGTCGTTCTGGGCCATCGCCATCGTCTTCGCCACCTGGCGCTTCGGCGGCTCGATCACACTCGCCTTGAAAGACAATTTCCAGCACCTGCTGAGCGACCCTTACGGCGTGCTCATCGGCGTCCCGACACTCGGCCACCAGTTCGGCTATGTGAACATCCTGCCGATGTATGCAGTGCTGCTTCTGGCGACGCCGGTTCTTTTGATGGTGGGCAGCCGCTGGTCGCTCAGAACCCTCGCCGCCTCAGTCGCGCTTTGGTTCCTCGCAGGGACCTACCGGCTGGACCTGCCGGCTTACCCGCTTCCCGGTGGCTGGTTCTTCAACCCCCTTGCCTGGCAACTGCTGTTCGTTACCGGCCTTCTGACCGGCCTTGCCATGAAGCGCGGTGCGCGGTTCGTGCCGGTCTGGCGCCCGCTGGTCGTGCTTGCCTGGGGCTTTGTCGTTCTTGCCGTGGTCTGGCTGAAGTGGGACACGCTCGGCAGCTTTATGAACCGCAATCTCGGCTGGGCGTCGGTGAATGGCGTGCCGTGGCTCTTCGTCGCCTTCGACAAGACCTATGTATCCTTGCCCCGGCTTCTTCACGTCCTGGCACTTGCCTATGCCGTCAGCACGATCCCCGGCTTCCGCCGCTTTGCCGACAACCCGGTTGTGGCCCCCCTTGCGGTGATGGGGCGGCAGGCGCTGCCGGTCTTTGCGATGGGCACGCTCCTGTCCTTCGTCGCGCGGGCGGTGAAGGAAATCGCGCTGGTGCCGTCCACCGGCCTCGATCTCGCGTTGGTTTCGGGCGGAATCGTGTCGATGATCGTCTTCGCCGCCTTCCTCGACCGCAAGCGAGCGAAGCCGGCCGCGGCCCGCGCGGGCCGCGACCTTCCAGTCCCTGCCCGCGCCTAGTGGCGGCTGCGGGCGCCGGTCTTGTAAAGGCTACCGGTTTTCGTCTCCAGATAGGGCTCCAGCGCGATCTCTTCCTGCTTGAGGAAACCTGACTGCGGCAGCTTGCCGGCGCGCACCATCTCGATCACGCCGACGACCGAGGCCGAGGTGGTCCATGCGATGGCCGTCCGGCTCTTGCCGCCGATCTCGATCGGATAATAGGAGCGGACGAATTCCTTGCGGCGCATCTGGCCGTTCTGCATCCCCTCGGCGGCGACATGGACGTAGACCACATCCTCGTCCACCGGCGGCTTGGCGTTGGTCAGGATGCGGCCCGCCTCGGCCCGGTTTTCACGCATCAGAAGCTCGTGGAAGAAGAAGTTCATCAGCTTCACGTGGCCGGGATAGCGCATGGTCTTGTAATCGAGGTTCTCGATCTTGTCGGCATAGGTCTCGCACATCGTGCCAAGCCCGCCGGAGGTCGTGAAAGCCTCAAGCTGCATCCCGTCGATATAGATCGTCTCAAGCCATTCCATCGCGGAGACGGTCTTGAGCTGGCCTTCCTCGATCACTTCGCAGTCGTTGAGATACTCGTTGACGACACCTTCGGGCGACCAGTTGAAGGCATAGCCGAGAAGCCCGGTC
The DNA here is from genome assembly GCA_002440625.1 of Rhodobacteraceae bacterium UBA6273. Lineage (GTDB taxonomy): Bacteria > Pseudomonadota > Alphaproteobacteria > Rhodobacterales > Rhodobacteraceae > Albidovulum. Next base: position 12,864 of record DJUV01000221.1, read on the forward strand.
GGGTTTTGCGGCAGCGCGCCGACGCGCAGGCGGATGGAGCGGACCTTGTCGAACTGGTCAGCGAGATGCGCACCAACGATGCCGACGAAACCCGGCGCAAGCCCGCATTGCGGCGCCATCAGGCCTTTGGACGTCTTGGCAAGCTCACGGATGTGCTTGGTGGTCGGCACGTCTTCGGTCAGGTCGAAATAGTGAAGGCCAAGCCTGTGCGCAACGGTCGAGACGCCGATGTTCAGATGGTAGGGCAGGCAGGACAGAATCGCTTCCTGGCCCTTCAGCACCTCGGCCAGACCGCCCGTGTCCTTCAGATCGACGGCGCGAGTCGGGAAAGGCGCCTTGACCTCGCGGGCGTCGATACCCGTCACCTCAAACCCTGCCTCAAGCAGCAGTTCGGCGGCCAGATGTCCGACTTTACCAAGCCCGAGCACCGCAATTTTCGTAAAAGCCATAGTAGTTCTCCAGTCGTCTTTGCACGTCACATTCGCCGGTTCAGGCGTCGATTGCGCGCGACAAACCGGCGATATGGATGAGGTTTCGCAAAAAAGTGACGGCCCGACCCATCAAGATGACGGACCGGGCCGGAAGGCCGTTTTTGACGGACGGAAAGACCCGTCAGATGTCGAACTTGACGCCCTGCGCAAGCGGCAGTTGCGCCGAATAGTTGATGGTGTTGGTCTGCCGCCGCATGTAGCCGCGCCAGGCGTCGGAACCGGATTCACGGCCACCGCCGGTTTCCTTTTCGCCACCGAAAGCGCCGCCGATCTCGGCCCCCGAAGGCCCGATATTGACGTTGGCGATGCCGCAATCCGACCCCGCGGCGGAAAGGAAGGTCTCCGCCTCGCGCATGTTCAGCGTGAAGATGCAGGAGGACAGGCCCTGCGGCACGTCGTTCTGGATCGCGATGGCCTCATCGAGCGTGTCGTAGCCAAGGACATAGAGGATCGGCGCGAAAGTTTCCGTCCTGACAGTATCAGTCTGCGATGGCATCTCGACGATGGCGGGGGCGACATAGGCCCCGTCCGGCACGCCCGCGGTCACGACCTTGCCGCCATGCACGGCACCACCTTCGGCCTTGGCCTGACCCAGCATCGCCTGCATCCGGTCCTTGGCGGCCACGTCGATCAGCGGCCCGACAAGCGTGCCTTGCGCGCGGGGATCGCCGACCGGCAGGCTCGCATAGGCCTTGGTCAGTTTCGCAACCAGCTCATCCTTGACCGAATTATGCGCGATCAGGCGGCGGAGCGAGGTGCAGCGCTGCCCGGCGGTGCCGACTGCGGAGAACACAATCGCGCGCACAGCCATGTCGAGATCGGCCGAAGGCGCCACGATCATCGCGTTGTTGCCGCCAAGCTCAAGGATCGGCCGGCCCCAGCGGGCGGAGACTTTCGGGCCGACGATTCCCCCCATGCGGGTCGATCCGGTGGCGGAGACGATGGGCACGTCCTTCGAATTCACTAGCGCCTCGCCGATGGCCGGGCCGCCGATCACGAGTTGGCAAAGCCCCTCGGGCGCATCGCCGAAACGCTTCAGCGCGCGGTCCATGATCTTCTGCGTCGCCATTGCCGTCAGCGGCGTCTTTTCCGAGGGCTTCCAGATCACCGGATCGCCGCAGACAAGCGCCAGCGCGGCGTTCCAGGCCCAGACGGCGACGGGGAAGTTGAAGGCGGTGATGATCGCGCAAGGCCCAAGCGGATGCCAGGTCTCCATCATCCGGTGGCCGGGTCGCTCTGAAGCGATGGTTAGCCCGTAGATCTGGCGCGAAAGGCCGACAGCGAAATCGCAGATGTCGATCATCTCCTG
>DJUV01000213.1 GCA_002440625.1 Rhodobacteraceae bacterium UBA6273
ACAAGAAGAACAAGGTCAACCCCGCCTCGGGCTGCCTGCCGGTGCTGATTCAGATTCCGATCTTCTTCTCGCTCTACAAGGTGATCTACGTCACGATCGAGCTTTACCATGCCAGATGGTTCGGCTGGATCCGCGACCTTTCGGCGCCTGATCCCTCGTCGATCCTCAACTTGTTCGGGCTCCTGCCCTGGGCGACGCCCGAACCCGGCAGCCTCTTCTTCATCCTGTCGCTCGGCATCCTGCCGATCCTTCTCGGCATCTCGATGTGGTTCCAGCAAAAGCTGAACCCGGCCCCGGCCGATCCGACGCAGCAGGCGATCTTCGCCTGGATGCCCTGGATCTTCATGTTCATGCTCGGCAGCTTCGCCTCGGGCCTTGTGCTTTACTGGATCACCAACAACACCATCACCTTCATCCAGCAGTACACGATCATGTCCATGCACGGGAAACGCCCCGATCTCTTCGGGAACATCCGCTCTGGCTTCAAGCGCGGCAAGCAGGCGGCAAAATGACCGCCCGGCTCGCCTCGATCCAGCGCCACCCGCTCAAGTCGCACGGGCGCGAGACGCTGGCCGGGGTCACGCTGAGCCCGGGTGCCGCGCTGCCCTGGGACCGCCGCTGGGCCGTGGCGCATGACGCGGCGCGGATCGTGGATGGCGCCTGGGCGCCCTGTCAGAACTTCTCGCGCGGATCGAAGGCGCCAGCGCTGATGGCGATCAATGCAGCACTCGATGAGGCGACGGTCACGCTGACGCTCACCCATCCCGACCGCCCGGCGCTCAGCTTCCGCCCCGACGACGACGCAGACACCGCCCGTTTCCTCGACTGGTTGCGCCCGCTCTCTCCGCCCGACCGGGCGCAACCGGCGCGGATCTATTCCGCAGCCGATTTCGCCATGACCGACACCGACTACCAGTCGGTCTCGATCCTCTCGCTCGCCTCGAATGCCGACCTTGGCGCTAGGATGGGCGTCGATCTTTCGCCGCTCCGCTGGCGCGGCAATCTCTGGCTTGAGGGGCTGGCGCCCTGGGCCGAACGCGACTGGCTCGGCAAGACCGTCAGGATCGGCGAGGCCCTCCTCGCCGTCGAGGAAAACATCGTCCGCTGCCTTGCAACGACCGCGAACCCCGCCACCGGGGAACGCGACGCCGACACACTCGGCGCGCTCAATGCGCTTCACGGGGCGCAGGAATTCGGCGTCTATGCCCGCGTCATCGAAGGCGGCGCCATCCGCCAGGGCGACAAGGCGGAGCTTGTCGCGTGACTGCCCCCTTCCCGCTTGCCGAAACCCCGGACGCGGCGGCGATTGAAACTGGCCGCCTTCTCTTTGCAGGGCCGATCGATTTCGTCAAAGGCGTCGTCGCGATGGACGGGCTGCCGCCGCCCGACCGGATCGAGGTCTGCTTCGCCGGCCGCTCCAATGTCGGCAAGTCGAGCCTCATCAACGCGCTGACGGGCAGGAAGAACCTCGCCCGCGCCTCGAACACGCCGGGCCGCACGCAGGAAATCAACTACTTCACGGCGGGCGACGACCTCTATCTCGTCGACCTGCCGGGCTACGGCTATGCCGAGGCGCCGGTTGCCGTCGTCGCGAAGTGGCAGCGGCTCCTGAAGAACTATCTCGCCGGCCGCCAGACGCTCCGCCGCGCCTTCGTCCTCATCGACACGCGCCACGGCGTCAAGGACGTGGACGAGGAAATCCTGAAGCTTCTCGACCGCTCCGCCGTGACGTTCCAGGTCGTCCTGACCAAGGCTGACAAGGTCAAGGCGGCAGACCGCGACGCGATCCTCGCGCAGGTCCGCGCGGCGCTGCAAAAGCACCCCGCGGCCTATCCCGAGATCGTCCTGACCTCATCGGAAAAGGGCGACGGCATCGAGACGCTCCGCGCGATCATCGCCGGGATCGAATAACCCCTTTCATCTTGCCCGAAATACCTCGGAGGGGTCCGGGGAGGGGACCTCCCCGGCGCTTTCAGACATGCTGCCCGGCATTCACCTCGATCTCGGTCCCCGTGACATAGGACGACGCGTCCGAGCAGAGGAACCAGATCACATCCGCCACTTCCGACGGCTGCCCGAGCCGCCGCAGGGGCAGGCCCGCCACGATCTTCTCGGTGCCGGGCGACAGGATAGAGGTTTCGATCTCCCCCGGCGCGATGGCGTTGACGCGGACCCCAAGCGGCCCGAAGTCATGCGCCATCTCGCGCGTCAGCGCCTTCAGGGCCGCCTTCGATGTTGAATAGGCTGCCCCCGCGAAAGGGTGGACCCGGCTTCCGGCGATGGACGTCACATTGACGACCGCACCCTTGGCCACCGACAGTTCCTCCCTCAACCCCCGCGCCAGCACGATCGGCGCGAAGAAATTGACGTGGAACACCTTGCCCCAGTCGCGGAGATCCGTGTCGATGGAATTGAGCCGCCCGCCGCCGGGCGCCTTGGGCGAGATGCCGGCGTTGTTGACCAGCGCATCAAGCCGCCCGCCGAGGCGCGAGCGGATCAGCGCAATCGCCTCCATCGTCTTGTGAGGATCGGCGAGGTCGACCTGGATGTGATCCTCGCGCCCGCCGCCCCAGGGGCATTCCTCCGGGAAGGGATGACGCGAACAGGTGATGACGCGCCAGCCTTCCTTCGCGAAGCGCTTCACCGTCGCATGGCCGATGCCGCGCGATGCGCCGGTCAGAAGAAGTGTCTTGGTCATGCCTGTCTCCGCGATGCCTGCCGCAAGCTCGGGCATTCGGTGCGGAAAGGCAACCATCCCCGGTCTTGGCACGCCCGGCATGAGACGGTAACAGAGAACGGGCACAAGGATTTCGCGATGAGAAAGCAGAGCATGGACCGTGACTGGATCGCCACCGCCCGGACGCTGTCCGAGGCGCTTCCTTATCTCCAGCGCTATTCCGGCGCCGTCGTCGTGGTGAAGTTCGGTGGCAATGCCATGGGCGATGACGAGGCGATGGCCGAGTTCGCCCGTGACGTGGTGCTGATGCGGCAGGTCGGCGTCAACCCGGTCGTGGTCCACGGCGGCGGGCCGATGATCAACGAGATGCTGACGAAGCTTGGCATCAAGTCGGAATTCGTGCGCGGCAAGCGCGTGACCGACAAGGCCACCGTCGAGGTCGTCGAGATGATCCTCTCCGGCCTCGTCAACAAGCGGATCGTGCAGGCAATCAACGATCAGGGCGGCCGCGCCGTGGGCATCTCCGGCAAGGACGACGACCTGATGGTCTGCGAGCCGGATGATCCTGAGCTTGGCTTCGTCGGCAAGCCGGTCGAGATGAACGTGCAGGTGATCCGCGACCTTTACAACGCCGGGATCATCCCGGTCATCGCCCCTGTGGCGACCGGCATGAACGACAATGAAACCTTCAACGTGAACGGCGATACGGCGGCAGGCGCCATCGCCGGGGCGCTGAAGGCCGACCGCCTGCTGCTCCTGACCGATGTCGCGGGGGTGAAGAACAAGGCGGGTGAGGTGCTGACCCAGCTTACCCCCGATGAGGTGCGGGCCCTCATCGCCGACGGCACAATCGCCGGCGGCATGATCCCCAAGACCGAAACCGCGCTGAAGGCGGTCGAGGAAGGCGTCCGCGCCGCCTCCATCGTCGATGGCAGGGTGCCGAACGCCAGCCTACTGGAGCTTTTCACCGACCACGGCGCCGGCAGCCAGATCCGCTCGACCGAGCCGCGCGTCAAGCCGCGCATCAGGTGACGCTCGCTGGCATCGCGGCGGCGGCCCTGCCCCATCGCCTTGGGGTCTTCGGCGCATTTCACCTTTCGCCCGAGGACGGGCTGCCCGAGGCCTATCGCACCCTCGTCCTTCTCGGGCCGGAAGAGCCGGGCTTCTGGCCGCATCTGACCGCCCAGCCGGAATGGCAGGACGGCAGGCCCGATCCCATAGACCGCTGGTCGCGGCGGGTGATCGGGCGCATCGCCTGCGACCTTGGCGGCAAGGCGCATTTCCCCTTCGGCGGCCCGCCCTACCGGCCCTTCTACCAATGGGCGCTGAAAAGCGGCCGCGCCTGGGCGTCGCCTGTCACACTCCTCGTCCATGACCGCGCCGGGTTGATGGTGTCCTATCGCGGCGCCATCGCGCTGAGGGAAAGGCTCGACCTGCCCGCCCCGCCCGCCGCTTCGCCCTGCGATACCTGCGACGGGAAGCCCTGCCTCACCGCCTGCCCGCCTGGCGCCCTCGGTGCCACAGGCTATGACGTGCCGGCCTGCAACGCCTTTCTCGACACGCCCGCAGGCGCGGATTGCCTTTCTTCGGGCTGCGCCGTACGCCGCGCTTGCCCCGTGTCACGAGCCTATGGCAGGTTGCCTCAGCAGTCCGCCTATCACATGAGGCTCTTTCACCGATGACCCCTGGCCACCGCCGCCTGATCCTTACCCGCCACGCGAAGTCCTCCTGGGACGATCCTGCCATGGCCGACCACGACCGGCCCCTGAACACGCGGGGGACACGGGCGGCGCTGGAACTTGGGCATTGGCTGCATTCGCGGGGCTATGAGCCTGACGAGTTGCTCTGCTCTGGCGCGCTCCGCACGCGGGAAACCTGGTCGGTCGCGGCCGCCGCCCCGCTGGAAGTGACGCCAAAGATAAAGTTTCTCGACAATCTCTACCACGCCGGCCCGGATGTGATGCTGGCTGTGCTGCGCCGCGCCACCGGGGACTGCGTGATGATGATCGGGCACAATCCCGGTATCGGCGAATTGGCGCAGCGGCTGGTGTCGCGCGCGCCGAGCCGGCCCGAGTTCCTGAAATACCCGACCGCCGCCACGCTCGTCGTCGATTTCGAGATTGCCGACTGGTCGGAGGCGGCACCCGGCAGGGGCAGCGTTCTCGACTTCTTCGTGCCGGAAAGCGATCGCTGACCAAGGAAAAACCCCGGTCCTGCGACCGGGGTTCTTGGTTCTGCGGAACGGTCAGTGCCCGAGGATCTGGCTCAGGAACAGCTTCGTCCGCTCGCTCTTCGGGTTGTTGAAGAACTCGTAGGGTTCGTTCTGTTCGACGATCTGACCTTGATCCATGAAGATCACGCGGTTCGCGACGGCCTGGGCAAAGCCCATCTCGTGGGTCACGCAGAGCATCGTCATCCCCTCTTCGGCCAACTGGATCATCGTGTCCAG
>DJUV01000206.1:0-469 GCA_002440625.1 Rhodobacteraceae bacterium UBA6273
CGATGAACTGGGCGACGAATTCATTCTCGGGCCGCTCGTAAAGCTCAAGCGGCGTGCCGACCTGGCCGATGCCCTGCCCGACGGTGAGAACGACGATGCGGGTTGCCAGCGTCATCGCCTCGACCTGGTCATGGGTGACGTAGATCATCGTCGATTCCGGCATCTTTTCTTTCAGCTGCGCGATCTCGATCCGGGTCGCCACGCGCAAGGCGGCGTCGAGGTTCGAAAGCGGTTCGTCGAAGAGATAGACCTGCGGGTCGCGCACGATGGCGCGGCCGATGGCGACGCGCTGACGCTGGCCGCCGGAAAGTGCCTTCGGCAGGCGGTCGAGATAGGGGGTAAGCTGGAGGATTTCCGCCGCGCGCTTGACCGAAGTGTCGATCTCAGACTGCGACTTCTTGGCGATCTTCAGCGCGAAACTCATATTGTCGCGCACCGTCATGTGCGGATAAAGCGCGTAGGACTGGAA
>DJUV01000206.1:574-33856 GCA_002440625.1 Rhodobacteraceae bacterium UBA6273
AGCGCGTAGGACTGGAACACCATGGCGATGCCGCGCTGTGCCGGCGGCACATCGTTCATGCGCTGGCCGCCGATTTCCAGCGTGCCGCTGGTGATCGTCTCAAGCCCGCCAATCATCCGCAGAAGCGTCGACTTACCGCAGCCCGAAGGCCCGACGAAGACGATGAGCTCGCCCTGCTTGATGTCGAGATTGATGTTTTTCAGAACCTTGACGTCGCCGTAGGCTTTCTCGACGTTGGTCAGTTTAAGATTGGCCATGTGTCCCCCTCATCACGCGTTCGGTGCGGCCAGAAGGCTGCACTGCCAAGGTTCCAGTTGAATCTTTCCGTCCCTGCCCGGCCCGGCGCTTCCCAGCTCCGTTCCGATGACGCTCCATCCCGCGCCGGGGCCGTCGATGACCGCCGGACTGTCCGACAGGTTGACCGCGACAAAGATGCGCTCGCCGCCGCCGGTCCGGACGAAACGGATCACGCCGCCGTCGGCGCGCATGTCGTCCTGCTCGCCCGTCATCAGCGCCTCATGGTCGTGGCGAAGGGCAATGGCGCGGCGGTAATGCGCCGTCAGCCCGGCAGGGTCAGCGGCAACCGCGTTGACCGCATGCGGCAGATGTTCGGGCGGAACCGGCAGCCACGGCTTGCCTTCAGTGAAGCCGCCGTTGCGGTTGTCGCGTTCCCAGACCATCGGCGTCCGGCAGCCGTCGCGGCCCTTGAACTCGGGCCAGAACTCGATGCCATAGGGATCCTGCAGGTCTTCGAAGGCCAGATCGGCCTCGCTCAGACCCAGCTCCTCGCCCTGATAGAGGCAGGCCGACCCGCGCAGGCACATCATCAGCGTCACATGCGCCCGGGCCGCAATGTCCGACAGGCCCCAGCGGCTGATATGGCGCGGGACGTCATGGTTGGAGAAGGCCCAGCAGGCCCAGCCCTCGGGCGCCGCCTTTTCCAGCCGGGTGAAGGTCTCGGCGACGTAGGGCGCGGTCAGCTTTGCCTTGGCGAGGAATTCGAAGGCATAGCACATCTGCATCAGGTCATTGCCCGATGTGTACTCGCCCATGATTTCCAGCCCGCGCTGGCTGTCGCCGACCTCGCCCACCGCGGCGGCGCCGTAAGGCTCCATCACCGCACGCAGACGGCGGAGGAAGTCGAGGTTCTCAGGCTGGTTCTTCGAATAGATGTGGCGCTGCCAGTTGTAGGGGTTGACCGCAGGGGCGGTCAGATCGTTGCGCTCTTCCGGCGGCAGCGCGGGGTTGTCGCGCAGAAGCTTGTCGGCGAAGTAGAAGTTGATCGTGTCGAGCCGGAACCCGTCCACCCCCCGCTTCAGCCAGAAGCGGGCGACGTCAAGAAGCGCCTCCTGCACATCCATGTTGTGGAAGTTGAGATCGGGCTGCGAAGTCAGGAAGTTGTGCAGATAGTACTGCATCCGCCGCCCGTCCCAGGCCCAGGCGGTACCGCCAAAGATCGACAGCCAGTTGTTCGGCGGGCTGCCATCGGGCTTGGCGTCCGACCAGACGTACCAGTCAGCTTTCGGGTTGGTCTTGTCCTTGCGGCTTTCCTTGAACCATTCGTGCTGGTCAGAGGTATGCGACAGGACGAGGTCGATCATCACCTTCAGGCCCAGCCGATGCGCCTCGGCCAGAAGCCCGTCGAAATCGGCCAGCGTGCCGAACATCGGGTCAACGCCGCGATAGTCCGAAACGTCATAGCCGAAGTCTTTCATCGGCGAGGTGAAGAAGGGTGAAATCCAGATCGCATCGACGCCGAGCCCGGCCACATGGCCAAGCCGCCCGGTGATGCCCTTGAGATCGCCGATCCCGTCGCCGTTCGAATCCTGAAAGCTCCTCGGGTAGATCTGATAGATCACCCCGCCGCGCCACCAGTCCTTGTCTTGTCGCCCGGCCGCGCGGCCGGGCTCAGTTGCTTTCGTCATAGGTGTCTCACTTTACCGAACCGGCCAGAAGGCCGCGCACCAGGAAGCGCTGGAGCGAAAAGAACACGATCAGCGGCACGACGATCGAGACGAAGGCCGCCACTGCGAGAAGATCCCACTCCCCGCCCTTGGAGCCCATCATCTTGGCGATGGCCACCGTCAGCACTTCCTGATCCTTGGTCGGAAGGAAGACCTTGGCGACAAGAAGGTCGTTCCAGGTCCAGAGAAACTGGAAGATCGAGAACGAGGCGAGGGCTGGGAAAGACAGCGGCAGGATGATCTTGAAGAAGATCTGGAACTCGGTCGCGCCGTCGACACGGGCATTCTCGATAATATCGCGCGGCAGGCCGACCATGTAGTTCCTGAGAAGATAGATGGCGAGCGGCAGGCCAAATCCGCTGTGCGCCAGCCAGACGCCAAGGAACCCCTGAATGCCAAGGGAGCTGTGCAGAAGCTTCATCGGGATCAGCGCGAGTTGCAGCGGCACCACCAGCAGGCCGACGATGACCGCGATCAGAAATCCCCGCGCCTTGAAGTCCATCCAGGCCAGGGCATAGGCCGCGAATGCCGCCATCAGGATCGGGATGATCGTCGCGGGGATGGCCACGGTCGCGGTGTTGAAGAAGGCCTGACCGATGCCTTCGCCCATCAGCACGCGACTGTAGCCGTTCAGCGAAAACGAGGGCGGCACTTCGGCCTGCACGAAGATGCGCTGGTCGTCATCGAACTCGGTCGGTGACACCATCTTGTAGGTACCGTCAGCGTTGACCGTCAGATTGACGCCATCGCCCATGTCGACCGTCGCGCCGGGGGCATTGGCCCCCGGCTCGGTCGTCTTGGTGCCCCAGGCAGAAACCGCGCTGGAGCCGGACGGCAGCGCCGTACCCTCGATGACCCATTCGGCGCCGACCTGCTTTTGCGTGTCAGGGTCGGTGCGGAACCGCTCGGTCTGCTCTGAACTGAAGAAGGCGTTCCACCAGCCCGAAGCGATGATCTGGTCCTTGTCGCGGAACGAAGTGACGAAGAGACCGACCGTCGGGATCAGCCACAAGAGAACCAGCGCCGCCGCCGAAAGATTGACCGCCCAGACCAGCGCCGGCTTTTTTCCAGCCATGTTTTCCATGTCAGCGAAGCTCCTTGCGGGCGTTGCGCACGTTCCACCACATGATGGGCAGAACCAGGATCATGATGACGATCGCCACTGCCGAGCCGCGGCCATAGTCGCTTTGGTCGAAGAGAAGGTCATACATCATGTTGGCCAGCACCTGCGTGCCCCATTCGCCGTTGGTCATGACGTAGACGATGTCGAACACCTTCAGCACGGTAATGGTGATGGTGGTCCAGACCACGCCGATGGTGCTGGCGATTTGCGGCACCTTGATCTTGAAGAAGATCTGGAAGGGGTTGGCGCCGTCGATGATGGCGGCCTCGATCGTATCTTCGGGGATGCCGCGGAGCGCGGCCGACAGGATCACCATGGCGAACCCGGCCTGAATCCAGACCAGCACGACCATCAGGAAGATGTTGTTCCAGAACGGCAGTTGCAGCCAGTGCTGCGGCTCGCCGCCAAAGAACTGGACCACCGCGTTCAAAAGGCCGATCTGGTTGCCGTCGCTATTGGCATAGACGAATTTCCAGATCACGCCGGCACCGACGAAGGAAATCGCCATCGGCATGAAGATCAGCGATTTGCCGAAGTTGCCCCAGCGGATGCGGTCGGTCAGCTGCGCGGCCAGAAGTCCGAAGAACGTGGCAAGCGCGGGCACGACGAGAAGCCAGAGGAACTGGTTCAGCATCGATTCATGGAACTTGCCGTCGGCCAGAAGCCACGAGTAGTTCGATGTTCCGACAAAGTTGGTACTGCTCTTGTCCATGAAGGACCGGTAGAGGGTGTTGACGACGGGGTAGATCAGATAGGCGGCCAGGATGACCACCGCCGGTCCGACAAAGAGCCAGGGCCGGATGAGATTTGTCTTGTTGATATTGCTGCCCGCATTCGGGCCGCGCGCCGGAAAGACCGTATCCAGTACGGTGTTCGATGCCCAATACCACAAGGCGCAGCCGCCGACGCCGATGGCAATCGTGACCAAGGCCTGAAAGACCTGTTCCATAACCCCCTCCTCTGTCAGAAATTGGCCGGGCGCCTTAGGCCGGGCGGTTTCCCGCCCGGCCGGCCGCCAAGGCTTACTTCAGCGCGTCCCAGGATTTCTGGATGTCGCCAGCAACGGTCGCTGCATCCTTGCCACCGACATAATCGACCATGCCGGTCCAGAAGGTGCCGGCGCCAACACCGCCGGGCATCAGGTCAGACGCGTCGAAGCGGAAGGTCGTCGCATCCAAGAGCATCTGGCCCTGCTTTTTCAGCACGTCATTGGCATAGGCATCGACATTCACACCCTTGTGCGGGGTCAGGAAGCCCGACTGCGCCATCCAGACCTCATGAGCGATCGGGGTTTCCAGGAACTGGATCAGGTCCATCGCCGCCGGATTGTCGCTCATCACCATGAACGAAGTGCCGGCGCCCAGGATCGGCTTGCCCAGATCCTTGCTCGCATAGGCCGGGAAGTAGAAGAAGTCGACATCCTTGCCGATTTCCGTGCCTTCCGGGAAGAACGACGGGATGAACGACGCCTGACGGTGCATGTAGCACTTGGGCGGGCTGTCGAAGAGGCCCTTGGGGCTGTCGCGGAAGTCAGTCGAGCCGACGGCGCCGGCGCCGCCCGCCACGAACTTGTCGTTCTTGGCGAACCAGCCGAAATCGTCAATTGCAGCGATTACCTTCGGGTCGTTGAAGGGCAGCGTGTTGGCCACCCAGGCGTCGTAATCCTCGGGCGGATTGTTGCGCAACATCATGTCTTCGACCCAGTCGGTCGCCGGCCAGCCGGTCGCCGCATCCGAACCGAGGCCAATGCACCAGGGCGTGCCGCCGTCGGCGACGATCTTCTCGGTCAGCGCCTTGAGATCTTCCATGGTCCCCGGCACTTCGTAGCCCGCGTCGTCGAAGTTGTCGGGCACATACCAGACCAGCGACTTCACGTCGGTCTTGTAGGGGAAGGAGTAAAGCGCGGATGCCCCGTCCGGGCCGGCGGCGGAATAGATCGAAACCCAGCTGTCGCCGGCCGCATAGTTCGCCTTGATCCAGTCGGCCACTTCGGCCGGAAGCGCCTTCACCTTTCCGGCCTTGGCATAGTCAGCCACCTTGCCCGGCTGGGGCGAGATGCCGATATCGGGCGGGGTGCCGCCATCGACGGCGATCTGGATGTCCTGCTCCGAGCTGTTCGAGCCGGTGTAGTTGATCTTGGCACCGGTCGCAGCTTCGAAATAGGCAAAGACCGACAGGACCAGATCCTGGTCCGCACCCGTCCACGGGCCCATGACGTTCAGCGACTGGCCTTCAAGCTTGTGCGCCGCGCCGAAGTCTTCATAGCTTTTCCAGTTGAACCGGGCATCTTCGCCCGGCGCGAATTTCAGATCCTGAGCGCCTGCGGCACCGGCCAGCAACGCCAGCGCGGCCGAACCCGCGTACAACGTCCGTTTCATGCAGTCCTCCCTTGGGGGTTTCCCCCGAAACTTGACCAAGGCGACGATTCTCAAAGCGCTTTGGCAGATCGAACATGCCGGTTGTGTTAGCGTGTGTCAATCCAAAGCGCTTTTGATTGCAATTTTGCTGCGAAGCAGCGAACAAGGCGTTGCACTCGCAGCAATTCTGTGGCGTTGACGTGGGGAATGCCCGCCGCTACCTTCCCTTGAACCGAAGCGCTTTGAATGACCCGAACATGAACCTGAAACAGCTTTCCGAAAAGCTGGGTCTGTCTCAGACAACGGTTAGCCGTGCGCTGAACGGCTATCCTGAGGTGAATGAGGAAACCCGCCGCCGCGTGGTGGAAGCGGCACGGCAACATGACTACCGCCCGAACGCCCGCGCCAAGGGGCTGGCCACTGGCCGCGCCATGGCCATCGGCCATGTCATTCCGATTTCCGCGAAGTTCGAGATCGTCAACCCGATCTTCGCCGACTTCATCGCCGGCGCCGGCGAGAGCTATTCGAAGGCGGGCTATGACATGCTCATCTCCGTCGTGCGCAACGACGATGAGGAACGCGTCTATCGCGACATGAAGTCCAAGGGCAATGTCGACGGGGTGATCGTCCATTCGCCGCGGCTGAACGATTCCAGGATCGGGCATCTTCATGAGATCGGCCTGCCCTTCCTTGTCCACGGCCGGTCCTCGGGCTGCGACATCGGCTATTCCTGGATCGACGTGAACAACCGCCGCGCGTTCGAGAGGGCGGCGCGCTTCCTGCTTGACCTCGGGCACCGACGCATCGCCCTTTTGAACGGGCCGGAGATGATGGACTTCGCCATCCGCCGGCGCGCCGGCTTCGAGAATGCCCTGCGCGAGGCCGGCATCGAGCCTGACCCCGCCCTCATGCACAGCGCGGAAATGACAGAAGGCTTCGGCCACCGTGCCGCCGCCGAGGCGCTCGCCCTGCCCGAGCCGCCGACGGCCTTCCTTGTGGCCTCGATCCTGATCGCCATCGGCGTCCGCCGCGCCATCGAGGAATCGCGCCTGACGATGGGGCGCGACATCTCCGTCGTCACCTATGACGACGACCTGAGCTATCTTCGGAACGGTGACGACATCCCGATCTTCACCGCCGTCCGGTCTTCGGTGCGCGAAGCCGGGCGGCTTGCCGCCGAGATGCTCATCAGCGCCATCGCCGATCCTTCGCTGCCGCATCTCGACCGGCTGCTCGAAGCCGAGTTGACCGTCGGGCAGTCCACCGGCCCCGTACCGGTCCGGTCCTGATTTCGTGGAGAGTAGCCCATGCGTCTCAGCCGCAGTGACTTTCCGGCCGGCTTCCAGTTCGGCGCCGCGACCTCCGCCTACCAGATCGAGGGCACCCGCTTCGGCGGCACCGGCACCAGCCATTGGGACACATTCTCAGCAACGCCCGGAAATGTGCTGAACGGAGAAAACGGCGCCACCGCCTGCGACCACTATCACCGCTGGGAACAGGACCTCGACCTGATCCGCGATGCCGGGTTTGACGCCTACCGCTTTTCGACAAGCTGGGCGCGCATCCTGCCCGAGGGGCGCGGCACGCCGAATGCCGAGGGCCTCGATTTCTACGACCGGCTCGTTGACGGGATGCTGGCGCGCGGGCTGAAGCCCTTCCTGACGCTTTACCACTGGGACCTGCCCTCCGACCTCGCCATGCGCGGCGGCTGGACCAACCCGGACATCGCCGGCTGGTTCACCGACTATGCCCGCGTGGTGATGGGCCGGATCGGCGATCGGGTAGCCACTACGGCCACGATCAACGAACCCTGGTGCGTCTCCTGGCTGTCGCATTTCCTCGGCGCCCATGCGCCGGGTCTGCGTGACATCCGCGCTGCCGCCCATGCCATGCACCACGTCCTTCTCGCCCATGGCGACACGGTCGCGGCCCTTCGTGCCGACGGGTACAGGAACCTCGGCCTTGTGACGAATTTCGAATATTGCGGCCCGATGTCCGACACCCCGGCCGATCACGCCGCCGCCGCGCGCGAGGATGCGATCTACAACCGCTGGTTCGTCGAGGGCGTATCTTCGGGCAAATACCCCGAAGAGGCGCTTGCCGGGCTTCGGCAATGGATGCCGAAGGGATGGGAACAAGAGATGGGCCGCGTCAGCCAGTCCATCGACTGGCTTGGCGTCAACTACTACACCCGCCGCCTCTACGCTGATGCGCCCGGCGCGCTCTGGCCTTCGACCACCGGCGGCCCCGGCCCTCTGCCCAAGACCTCGATGGACTGGGAGATTTACCCCGAGGGGCTGGAGTTCATCCTGACCCGGCTGGCCACCAAACAGGCCCCCGGCCTGCCGATCTACATCACCGAAAACGGCATGTCCTGGCGCGATGAGCTTCGCGGCAACCGGGTCGAAGACCCCGTGCGCATCGACTTCATGGAACGCCATCTGGACGTGGTGAAACGGCGTATCGCCGCCGGAGACGACATCCGCGGCTTCTTCTACTGGTCGCTTCTCGACAATTACGAATGGGCCTTCGGTTATGACCGCCGCTTCGGGCTGGTCTATGTCGACATGGATTCACTGGAGCGGCACCCGAAAGCATCCTATCACGCGCTGGCAACGGCGCTCGCTACGCGATGAACTCAGACAGGCACAGGCTTACATGACGAAATCACTGGTCGCCGACATCGGCGGTACGAACACGCGGGTCTCGCTTGCCGATGGGGCCGAAATCGACCGCGGCTCCATCCGCCGCTACGCCAATGCCGAACATGGCGGCCTCGGCGAAGTGCTCACGCGCTACCTTGCCGAGGCGGGCACGCCCGGCATCGGCGGGGCCTGCGTTGCGGTCGCCGGTCCGGTGGACAATGGCGTGGCCCACATGACCAACCTCGACTGGTATATCGACGGCGCGGGCGTCGCGCAGGCGACGGGCGCCGGACGGGTCGCAGTCCTCAACGACCTTCAGGCGCAGGGCCACGGCCTTGATGCGCTCAGCCCCGCCGCCGTGCGCCAATTGATCGCGCGGCCCGCCACGAACCGGAGCCGCGCCTCGCGGCTGGTGATTGGCGTCGGCACCGGCTTCAACGCCGCACCGGTCCACCACGCGCCGGGCGGACGCCTCGTCGCCCCTTCCGAATGCGGCCATGTCACGCTTCCGGTCAGGTCGGAAGCTGACCTCGCGCTGATGCGCCATGTCGAAAAGGCACACGGATTTGCCGGGGTCGAGGATGTGCTGTCCGGCCGGGGGCTGGAGCGGCTTTATGCCTTCCACGCCAGCGAGGCCGGTCTTTCCACCCGCCTCAAGGCCTCCGAGATCATGGCCGCGATGGCCGAGGGCAAGGACGCGGTGGTGATGGTAACGGGCCGCAACTTCATCCGCCTTGTCGGCGCGGTCGCGGGCGACCTCGCGCTGATCCATGTGCCCTATGCCGGCATCTACCTGATCGGCGGCGTGGCGCGGGCCTTCACCGCCTTCTACGACGACTTCGGCTTTGAAGCGGCGTTCTGCGACAAGGGCCGTTTCTCGGAGTTCATGAAGGAATTCGCGGTCTCTATCGTCGAGGACGACTACCTCGCCCTGACCGGCTGCGCGATGTTTCTGGCGGACGGACTGGCGGACTGACGCCGGCCCCGCCCCCTCAGGCCCTGAGATAGGCGACAAGCTGGCGGGTCGAACCGTCCTTGGCCGCGCCGTCCTCCTCGCCCTTCAAGACCGGATCGAGTGCCAGCGCCAGTTCCTTGCCAAGCTCCACCCCCCATTGGTCGAAGGAATTGATGCCGAGGATCACGCCTTCGACAAAGACCCGGTGTTCGTAAAGCGCCACGATCTGGCCGAGGACGTAAGGCGTCAGCTTCGGATAAAGGAGCGTCGTCGAGGGACGGTTGCCGGGAAAGACCCGGTGGCGCGCCTGCCGGTCCAACTCATCGCCCGTCAGGCCCTTCTTCGCCATGATCCCCCGCGCCTCATCAAAGCTCCGCCCGCGCAGAAGCGCTTCGGACTGCGCAAGGCAGTTTGCGGCCAGAAGCCGGTGCTGTGCCGCAAGGTCAGGCTCATGCCCCTCGCGCCCCAGCATGAATTCGCAAGGCACGACCCGGGTGCCCTGATGGATGAGCTGGTAGAACGCGTGCTGGCCGTTCGTCCCCGGCTCACCCCAGACCACGGGGCCGGAATGCTCGGTCAGGTCGGCGCCGTCCATCGCCACGCGCTTGCCGTTGCTCTCCATCTCAAGCTGCTGGAGATAGGCGGGCAGCCGGGCGAGGCGCTGCTCATACGGCAGGACCGCGCGGGTGCCATAGCCGCAGATCTGGTTGTGCCAGATGCCGACCAGCGCCAGCATGACCGGCATGTTCTGATCGAAGGGCGCTTCCCGGAAATGCGCGTCCATCGCCGCAGCGCCCTTGAGGAAATCGCCGAAACTCTCCGGCCCGATGGCGATCATCAGCGACAGGCCGATCGGCCCCCACATCGAATAGCGCCCGCCGACCCAATCCTCGAAGCCGAAAACCCGGGTCGCCGGAATGCCGAAGGCCTCGGTTCTGTCGAGCGAGGTCGAGACGGCGGCGAACTGTGCCGCCGGGTCATTGACCTTGCGCGCCATCCAGGACCGCGCGGCCTCGGCATTGGTCATCGTCTCGATGGTGGTGAAGGTCTTGGACGCGACGACGACCAGCGTGGTTTCCGGGTTCAGCGGTTTCAGCACGTCATGGACATGCGCGCCGTCGACGTTGGAGACGAAATGAGCGCGTGGCCCGTCGGCATAGGGCGACAGCGCAATCGCCGCCATCGCCGGGCCAAGGTCGGACCCGCCGATGCCGATGTTGACGATATCGGTGATCTTGCCGCCCTGCCCCTTGAAGCGGCCTTCGCGGACGTCACGGGCAAAGTCTTCCATCTTGGCATAGATTGCCCGGACCTCTGGCATCACGTCACGGCCATCGACCGTCACGCTGCCATCAAGATTGCGGAGCGCGGTGTGCAGGACCGCCCTGCCCTCGGTCTCATTGATCTTCTGGCCGCTGAACATGGCTTCGGCGCTGGCCCCGACATGGGCGGACTCGGCCAGCCGGATCAGCAGGTCGCGGGCATGTGGGTCAATGGCCGTCTTGGAGTAATCGAACAAAAAACCGTCATGTGAGACGCTGAAACCCGCTGCTCTATGTTCATTTTCGAACAATTTCAGGATATGGCGGTCTTTCGTGTCGCGGTGATGGTATTGCAGATCGTTCCAAAGGCTCATCTCGAACCACTCCCTCGTTCTTCAGGCCGCCCAGTGGACGGTCGCATTGTCCAGGACGGCCCTGACCGGGGCCTCTGACGGCGAAAGCGCCATCGCCCGCTCAAGCGCCGCGCGCTTTTCCTTGCCGGTGATCAAGAGATGGATCGACATGGCATCGGCCAGCACGCGTGCCGTCAGTGTAATCCTCGGCTCACCCGCCCCCTCCGCCCGCATCGGCATCAGGATCGGCGCATCGGGCGCGAGCGCGTCCGCCAACCGGTCCGCGCCGGGAAAGAGAGAGGCGGTGTGCATGTCTGCGCCCATGCCGAGGAGCAAAACCGAGATCGGCAGATGCGGTTCGATCGCCGCCGCCAGTGCTGCGACCGAGGCTTCCGGTTCCGGCGTATCGGCGTAAAGCGGCAGGAAGGTTGCCGCCGAAGCCTTGCCGGTCAAGAGCCGCTGGCGCAACAACCTGCCATTGGAACGCGGGCTCGTCTCCGGCACCCAGCGTTCATCGTTCAGGAACACCGTCACCCGGTCCCAGTCAAGCCCGACGCCGGAAAGCACATCGAAGACCGGCCCCGGCGTCGTACCGCCCGGCACGCAGAGGCTGGCCGCGTCATTCGTCCTCAGTTGCGCGGCCAGATCGCTTGCCAGTTTGTCGGCAAGCGTGAACATCATCAGCTCGGCATCGGGATATTCGACGAGGTTCATTCCTTCAGCTCCCGCCACCTCCGGCCGTCCCGGTGGAGAAGCATCAGCGCATCCTCCGGCCCCGACGAACCGGGGTCATAAGGCTTCGGCCGGTCGCCCCGCGCCTCCCAACCGTCGATGATCGGATCGGTCCAGGCCCAGGCGGCCTCGACCTCGTCCCCGCGCATGAAGAGCGTCTGGTTGCCGCGGATCACATCCATGATGAGCCGTTCATAGGCATCGGGAATGTCGGCTCCGGAATCACCCAGCGCATCGGCGAAGGACATGTCGAGCGGCACTTCGGTCAGCCGCATCCCGCCCGGCCCCGGCTCCTTGATCATCACCGAAAGCGTCATGCCCTCATTCGGCTGCAGCCGGATTGCCAGCACGTTCTCGTGCCAGGCCTCGCTGTCGCCGAAGATCGAATGCGGCACTTCCTTGAAGACGACGGCGATCTCGGAAGTCCGCGCCCGCAGCTTCTTGCCCGTACGCAGGTAGAAAGGCGTGCCGGCCCAGCGCCAGTTGGCGACATGGACCTTCATCGCGATATAGCTTTCCGTCAGCGAGGCCGGGTTTTCGGAATCCTCGACATAGGACTTGCCGTCCCGGTTGGCGCGGTACTGGCCGCGCACGATCTCTTCCGGTTTCACCGGTTCCAGCGCGCGGATGACCTTCAGCTTTTCGTCCCGAACCGCGTCGGGGTCGAACTTGTAGGGCGCTTCCATCGCGATGAGGCAGAGAAGCTGCATCATGTGGTTCTGCACCATGTCCCGCATGGCGCCCGACTTGTCGTAATAGGCGCCGCGCCCGCCGACGCCGACGGTTTCGGCCACGGTGATCTGGACGTGATCGACATGGCGGCCGTTCCACAAGGGTTCGAACAGGATGTTGGCGAAGCGCACCGCCATCAGGTTCTGGACGGTTTCCTTCCCGAGATAGTGGTCGATCCGGTAGATCTGGCTTTCATGGAAATGCTCGGCCAGCGTGGCGTTCAGCGCCTGCGCGCTTTCAAGGTCACGTCCGAAGGGCTTCTCAACGACGATCCGCGATTCGGCGTTGGCGATCTTGTTGGCGTGGAGCCGCTCGGCGAGGGCGCCGAAGAGCGCGGGAGCGACCGAGAAATAGAAAGCCTGCACCACATCCTTGCGGACGAGCTTCGCCAGTTCCTTCCAGCCGCCGGTGCCCGTCGCATCGACGCTGACATAATGCATATGCTCGACAAAGCGGGCGACGGTTTCCGCATCGCGCGACTTCGCCGGAATGAATTCCTCGATCGCCTGCGTTGCCAGCGCGCGGAAGCCTTCATCGTTGAGGTCCGCCCGCGCAGCACCGATGATGCGCGAACCTTCGGGGATCTGGCCGGCGATGTAGCGGCGGTAAAGGCCGGGCAGGATCTTGCGGCGTGCCAGATCTCCGGTGCCGCCGAAGATGACGAGGTCGAAGGTCTGGACGGGGATCACGCGCGAAACCATGTGTACCTCACCTCTGCTGCTATCGTTAGCGCTAACGGACCCGCTCATAGCGCCTTTGCCCGGCCAAGTCTAGCATCGCGCGCATGACACGGCCATGCCAGCAACATCGCCCCGGATCAGCCGTTCACATCGACCACGACGCGGCCCCGAACCTTGCCTTGCAGTATCTCGGCCCCAAACCTTGGAAGGTCGGCGAGCGTAGCGGCTTCTACCATACGTTCCAGCGTCTTCATCGGCAGGTCGCGGGCGATCCGCTCCCAGGCGCGGACACGGTTGGCATAGGGCTGCATCACGCTGTCGATGCCAAGAAGGTTGACGCCGCGGAGGATGAAGGGCGTGATGAGCGCCCCTTCGATCGCAGCACCTCCGGCAAGGCCGATGGCGGCGACGGAGGCGCCATACTTCATCTGTTTCAGTACCCGGCCCAGCATCACGCCCGCGACAGCATCGACGCAGCCGGCCCAAATCTCGCTTTCAAGCGGCTTTTTCGTCACCTCGGCGAAGTCCTCGCGCGGAACGATCTGCGTGGCGCCAAGGCCCTTCAGGTAGTCGGCCTGATCCGGGCGCCCGGTGACAGCGGCCACCTCATGGCCAAGATGCGCGAGAATCGCCACGGCGACCGAGCCGACACCGCCCGCCGCCCCGGTGACGAGCACCGGCCCCTGCCCCGGTGTCAGCCCCTGATCCTCAAGCGCCATCACCGCCAGCATCGCCGTCAGCCCTGCGGTTCCGACCGCCATCGCCTGACGTGTCGTCAGTCCCTTCGACAAGGGCACCAGCCAGTCGGCCTTCACCCGCGCCTTCTGGGCATAGCCACCCCAATGCGCCTCGCCCACGCGCCAGCCGGTCAGGACGACTTTGTCGCCGGGCTTGTAGCGGGGGTCGGTCGAGCTTTCGACGGTGCCGGCGAAATCGATTCCCGGCACATGCGGATAGCTGCGGACCAGCCCCGCCCCCGGCCCGATACACAACCCGTCCTTGTAGTTCACGGTGGAGTATTCGACGGCAACCGTCACCTCGCCCTCGGGCAGGCGGCTTTCCTCGATCACCTGCACGGCGGCATGGGTCTTGCCCTCCGCATCCTTCTCGACGACCAGCGCTTTCAGGCTCATGACTCCTCCGGGTTGATTGGGGCTACGGGGCGGCATTCCCCGAGTCGGCGCCAACCTTCCGGGCAAAGCCATCAAAGATCAATCGCTTGCAGCGGGAAGATCTCCGGTCAGCGAGAACCGGACGATGGCCGCGGCGAGGCAGTCGAGCGTGTCGGTCCATTGGAGGCCTTCAGGCAGATGCGGTGTGAGAAGCGACAACTCGGTGCAGGCGATGGCGATATGGTCAGCACCTTGCGCCACCAGCCCCTCCGCCAGCCCGGCCAGTGCCGCGCCTTCCGCCCTGCCAGTCCGCCCCGCCTTGACCGCCCGGATGAGGTCGAGGACCGGCGCCTCATCCTCCGGCAGGACCATCGCCAGCCCGGCTTTGGCAAAGGCCGCGTCGAAAACCCGCGCCCGATGCACGGCGGGCGAAGCGAGCATCCCGATCCGCCGCCCCTTCGCCGCAAGCGCCGCCGTGCTGAGCGCGATCATGTCGAAGAAGGGTACCGCCACCGCGCTCTGTACCGCGTCGCCATAAGCATGGGCGGTGTTGCAGGGCATGGCGAGTGCCTTGGCCCCCCCCGCCTCCAGCGCCCGCGCCATCTCGGCCAGCACCGGCGCGGGGCTTTCGCCGGTCCCCTCGATCAGCGCGGCGATCCGGCTTGGCACCTGCGGGTTCTGGTGGACGAGCAGCGGGATGTGATCGCCGTCGCCACCCCCGACGCGAAGGGCGATCACCTTCTGCATCAGAAGCACGGTCGCCTCCGGCCCCATGCCGCCCAATACCCCGACCAGCTTCATTGTCACCTCAGCCGGAACGTCTCGCCCGGGAAGAACTTCTCCAGCCGAATATCCGCACTTCGGGCGTGGCCTTCCATCCCCTCGTAGCGCGAAATCCGCGCGGTCACGGCGGCAAGGTCGCGCAGCGCCTCGGGCGAGACCTCCTGCCATGTCACCGCCTTCAGGAACT
The DNA here is from genome assembly GCA_002440625.1 of Rhodobacteraceae bacterium UBA6273. GTDB lineage: Bacteria > Pseudomonadota > Alphaproteobacteria > Rhodobacterales > Rhodobacteraceae > Albidovulum. The sequence goes on from DJUV01000206.1 coordinate 15,460, forward strand.
TCAGGACCGACAGCCCGCCGGTATAGCGCGCAGCACCGGAAGTCGGCAGTACATGGTTGGTGCCCGAAGCCTTGTCGCCGAAAGCCACCGTCGCCTCGGCCCCGAGGAAGAGCGCGCCGTAGGAGCGGAGCCGCCCGCGCCACCAGTCAAGGTCGGCGGCCTGCACATGCAGATGCTCCGGCGCGATGCAGTCCGCCTCCTCCGCCATCGCCTCGCGGTCGCTGCACAGGATGATCTCGCCCCGCGCGGCCCATGCCGCCTCGGCGGCGTCGCGGTTGACCTCGGGCAGACCGGCGATCAGGCGCGGCACCAGCGCGCCGACCCGCACGGCAAGATCGCGGCTGTCGGTGACCAGCCAGACCGGCGAGGTCGGCCCATGCTCGGCCTGCCCGACCAGATCCCACGCCACCAATTCGGCGTCAGCCGTAGCATCAGCGATGACAAGGCTGTCGGTCGGCCCCGCCACCATGTCGATGCCGACCTCGCCGAAAAGCTGGCGCTTGGCCTCGGCCACATAGGCGTTCCCCGGCCCGACCAGCATGTCGGCGCGCGGCAGACCGAAAAGCCCGAAGCTCAGCGCCGCGACCGCCTGCACCCCGCCAAGGGCAAGGATGCGGTCCGCCCCCGCCACGTTCAGCGCGTAAAGAACCGCAGCCGGCACGCCACCCCGGCGCGGCGGCGTCGCGGCGGCGACATGGCCGACCCCCGCCTCGCGCGCCGTCGTCACCGTCATCAGCGCCGAGGCGATGTGGCAGTAGCGCCCGCCCGGCACATAGGCCCCGACCGCCGCGACCGGGATCAGCCGCTGGCCGACGCGCAGGCCGGGGCGCAGTTCCACCTCGGTTTCGCGGATGCTCGCGCGCTGGGCGCGGGCGAAGGCGGCGATGTTGTCATGGGCATAGAGGATGTCATCCTTGATCTGATCCGTCAGATCATCGCCCGCCGCCGCGACCTCATCGGCAGGCACCATGACCGGCCCGGTCCAGCCGTCGAACTCCCGCGCGAGGTCCAACGCCGCGCCGTCGCCCTCGCGTCTCAGGCGCGCCAGCATCGCAGCGACGTTCGCGCGAAGCTCTGCCTCCGCCAACTCTGCCTCATCTTTCGCCCGCTTGATGAATTCCGCACCCATTCTCTACTTCCCTTCGTGAACAACTGGCGCCGGGGCTTGACCGCAAACCCGGCAGAGTTCACCTTTTTGAAATCCGTAACCAGCCCGGAGAACCCGATGCCAGCCTTCCCAAAGGGCGTCAGCCTGCGCGCGCTTGAGCTTTTTGACGCCGTGGCGCAGGCCGGTACGCTGGCCGACGGCGCACGGCGGCTTGGCCTCAGCCTGCCCGCCGCCTCCCAGCAGATCAGCAATCTGGAAACCGCGCTCGGAGCCGCGCTTTTTGACCGCGCCCACCGCCCCTTGACGCTGACCGTCGCCGGCCGGCTGGTCTTGAAGCGCACGCGCGATGCGATAAGCCAGCTCCGTCAGGCGCAGGCCGAGCTCGCCGTCCTTGACATCGCCCGCATCGGTCACCTGAGGCTTGGCGTCATCGACGATTTCGATGCCGAGATCACGCCTGATCTGGTCATCACCCTTGGCCAGAACCTGAAGGATTGCCAGTTCAGCCTGACCACCGGGCCGAGCCATGAGGTCACGGCGATGCTGACGGCGCGCGAGCTTGACATCGTCATCGCCGCCGCACCGCAGGATGCCGTCGAGGGCGCGGTCGAACATCAACTGCTCCGCGATCCATTCGTGCTGGCGGTTCCGCGCGACTTCGTCGTGCCGAAGGGGCGCGAGATGGAGGCGCTCTCCGCGCTGCCCTTCCTGCGCTACGACCGAGCGCAACTGATGGGCCGGCAGATCGAGGCGCATCTGGCGCGCCACAGGGTCGCGCTTCCCGACCGGTTCGAGATCGACAGCAACCAGTCGATCATGGCGCTGGTGGCGGCGGGCCTTGGGTTTTCCATAACCACGCCCTTGGCCCTGATCCGGGCGCGGGTCTTCCTTGCCAAGGTGGCGCTTTACCCGCTGCCGCTCGCCGCCATGTCGCGCACCATCTCGCTTTTCGCGCCTGCCGACGGAACCATGCCCATCGCCGGCGATATCGCCAACATGCTGCGCCAGATCATGCGCAACCGCCTGATCCTGCCGGCCCGCGACGTGGCGCCCTGGCTTGGCGATAGCTTCACAGTGATACCGGCGGGGTAGCCGCATTGCGGGGATTTGCCTCTGCTATGTCGGCGTCAGTCTTGCCCGCAAGATATCCACACCGGCAAGCACGGCATGACCATTTCCCCCAAGTCCGAAGCGCGGATTTCAGAAATCGAAAGCGGCGGGTCTAGTGGGCGTCGTAGTAAAGGCCGACCACATGTTCCGCCTCGGCAAAGAAGAGCCAGCGGGCGGCGAAGGCGCCGACAAGATGGATCACCGCCGCGACGGCCATGACCCAGGGCAGCGGCGGCACGAAGACAAGGATCGGCGCAGGCAGAAGGCTGGCGCCGAGGATGGCGATGATCCGAAGGCGGCGGACGTGCTTGCGCCCGACGCGGAAGATCATCTCATTCATCAGGTAGTTGCCGCCCGTATGGGGCGGCGCGAACTGCCGGACCTCACCAAGCGCGCCAAGGCCGGTGGCCGATCCGATGGTGGCGCCCCTTTCGGCAAAGGCACCGTCCCCGCGCCGGAAGGAATAGAAAAGTGCCGCCCCCAGCAGCAGCGCCATGATCGCGCCAAAGCCATTCCGTCCGGTCAAGATCGCGCCCCCTGTCAGCGCGAAGAGAAGGAAGAGGACCGGCGTGATCCAGTGGTTCCAGCGCGGCACGGTCTTGAGCTGTGCGTAGATCATCGCGGTGCAATAGACCGTGAGGAGTGCCATCGCCGCCCCCGTCGCCCCGAAGAAGGACGGCAGGCCTGCGCCCATGATCGCCGCCAGCGCCACCGGCGCCAGCATGAAAAGCGTCAGGACCGACGCCCAGCCTTCGCGGCTGAGCCAGCTTGTCCGCCATTGGGTGAAGGCGCGCAGCGCCCTTTGCGGATTGCCGAGGTGGAAGGTCGAGGCCAGAAGCCCGCCAACCGCGAGCCCGTAGCCAAGCCCCCAGTGCAGGAGCGCGGCAAGGCCGAGCGGCTGCGCCGCGCCTAGTGCCAGAAGCGCGAGGAGACCGAAGCCCATGCCTGAGAGGACGGTGAACAGGATGACCGACGGCGCGGGATGCATCAGAACTTCTCCAGAAGCCGGTCGAGCCAGCCGGCAAACCCGGTCGCCTGAACGTCAAGCAGCGGCGCGAGGGGCGAGGCTTCCACCGCGCCCTTCTTCCGGGGGGGCAGGTACTTGTTCACCGGCTTCGTCTCCATCTCAGGCATCAGGTCATAGCCGCCGCGTTCGGCCACAAGGCGGCTGACGGCGCTTTCGGGGTCGCCAAGGTCGCCGAAGTGCCGCGCCCCGGTCGGACAGGTGCGGACGCAGGCCGGCACCCGGTCCTCTTCGGCCAGGTTGTCGTTATAGATGCGGTCGACGCAGAGGGTACATTTCTTCATCACCCCCGCTTCGGCATCCAGCTCCCGCGCGCCGTAAGGGCAGGCCCAGGCGCAAAGCCCGCAACCGATGCAGGCGCTTTCATTGACAAGGACGATACCATCCTCGGCGCGCTTGTAGCTTGCGCCCGTCGGGCAGACGGTGACGCAAGGCGCGTTGTCGCAGTGGAGGCAGGACCGCGGGAAGTTGATGATTTGTGGAGCAGCGGCCTCAGGTTGTACCTCGTAGCTGTGAACGCGGTTCAGGAACGTGCCGCAAGGCGCGGATCCGTAAGCATCCATGTCCGACAAGGGCGCGCCGTAGCCCTGATCGTTCCAGCCCTTGCAGGCGGTGACGCAGGCCTGACAGCCGACGCAGGTGTCAAGGTCGATCACCAGACCGAGTTTCTTCGCCGAAGGCGGCGGCAGCGCGGTCATGGCCGGTTCCTTTTTGCAGGCGGCACGGGCGACGGTATCGGCCCGAAGGCGGGTTGCGCCTCGGTCTGCGGTTCCACCTTCTCGATCCTGACGCGGAGGTCGAACCATGCCGCCTGTCCGGTTATCGGGTCGGAGTTGAGCCAACGCTGGCCGTCGCCCTTCTCCGGCAGCAACTCGCTGATGAGGTGATTGAGCAAGAACCCCTCCGTCGCCTCCGGAGCATCGGGGGAAAGCGCCCAGGTCCCCTTGCGCTTGCCGATGGCGTTCCAGGTCCAGACGGTGTTTTCGTTGAGCGCCGCCATAAGCGCCACCGGCACAGTGATCTCACCATTCGGCGAGGTCACGCGCGCCCAATCGCCGTCCTCAAAACCATGCTCATCCCAGACCTTCGTCGGTACATAGAGCGGGTTCAGCCCATGGATCTGCCGCAGCCAGGCATTCTGCGAACCCCAGGAATGGTACATCGCCATCGGCCGTTGGGTCAGCGCATGGAGGGGATAGTCCGCGCCCACCTCATCGCCGAAGGGCGGATACCAGATAGGCAGCGGGTCCATCGTCGCCTTGATGCGGTCGCGGAGGCGGTCGGGCGGCTGGCGTTCGTGATAGCCCTCGGCAGCAAGCTGGAAGCGCCGCATCGGCTCGGCATAAAGCTGGAAGATATAGGGCTGCGGCTGGTCGTAGAAACCCATGGCAACGGCCCAGTTCTGATAGGCGGCGTTCCACGGCTTGAAGAAGGCAGCCCCTTCCGGCACTTCGGCCTGGAAGAACCCGCCGTTGTCAATATAGCGCTGGATCTGCTTTGGGTTCGGCGCCCCCCGCCCCACAGCGGTTCCGTCGCCGCGAAAGCCCATCAGCGGGCCGACACCGGGGCGCCGTTCGTGGTTGACGATGTAGTCGGCATAGTCGCGGTACCTGGGCTTTCCGTCCTTGGTCACGAAGGGCGGCAGGCCAAGCCGTCCGGCAAGGTCGACCAGCACCGACTGAAAGCCCCGCACATCGCGGTCAGGCTCCGTCACCGGCCAGCGGATCGCATCCGCCGCATGGTCGGCCTCGCAGATCGGCCGGTCCAACAGGCTGATGCAGTCGTGCCGTTCAAGATAGGTCGTATCCGGCAGGATCAGATCGGCATAGGCCACCATCTCTGACGCGTAGGCATCCGAATAGATGATGCGCGGGATCTTGTATTCGCCGTCCTCGTCCTTGTCCGTCAGCATCGCCATCACGGCGGCGGTGTTCATCGAGGAATTCCACGCCATGTTCGCCATGTAAAGCATCAGCGTGTCGATCTTGTAGGGATCGCCGGCATGGGCATTCGGGATGACCATATGCATCAGCCCATGCGCCGACAGCGGGTTTTCCCAGGTGAAGCCCTTGTCGATCCGCGCCGGCGTCTGGTCGTCAAGCTTCAGCGCCAGATGCTCCGGCCCGTGCGGAAAGCCGAGGTGGGGGCCGTCGAGCGGGCGGCCCGGCATGAAGTAGGAATGCGGCGTCGGATGGGCGAAGGCGGGCTTCGGATAGGGCGGCTTGAAGCGGAAGCCGCCGGGCGTCTCGACGCTGCCGAGAAGGATCTGCAGCACGTGGAGCGCGCGAGCCGTCTGAAAGCCGTTCGAATGGGCGGAAATGCCCCGCATGGCGTGGAAGGTGACGGGGCGGCCGACCATGCGCTCATGCCGCTCCCCCCGGAAATCTGTCCAGGGCCGGTCGAGGACGACAGGTTCGTCGAAGGCCGCATGGGCGATCTCGGCAGCCAGCCCGCGAATGCGCTCCGCCGGTATGCCGCAACGCGCGGCAACCGCCTCGGGCGCGTAGTCGGGCGCGAGGTAGCGCTCCGCCATATGCTGAAAGACCGTGCGGCACCCGTTCCTGACCGCCGCAATGTCGGGCCGGATGCCGGGTGTGTCGAAGGGCACGAGGTCGCCGCTGGCCTTGTCAACGACCAGCGGCTTGCCGAGCATGTCGCGCAGCATCAGCCCCTTTTCCTCGCCTTCCGCCTCTTCGATCAGGCAGGGCGCGTTGGTCCAGCGCGCGACGTAGTCAAGGTCGATCTTGCCGGCCTTCAGAAGCTCATGGATCAGCGCGAGGATCAGGAGGCCGTCGGTGCCGGGTGTGATGCCGTACCAGTCGTCGGCAACGGCATTGTAGCCGCTACGCACCGGGTTGACCCCGATGACGCGCGCGCCCCGCGCCTTCAGCTTGCCGATGCCGATCTTGATCGGGTTGCTGTCATGGTCCTCGGCCACGCCGAACATCACGAAAAGCTTGGTCCTGTCCCAGTCGGGCTGGCCGAATTCCCAGAAGGCGCCGCCCATGGTGTAGATACCCGCCGTCGCCATGTTGACCGAACAGAAGCCGCCATGCGCCGCATAGTTGGGCGTCCCGAAGGCCTGCGCCCAATAGCTGGTGAAGCTCTGAGACTGGTCGCGCCCGGTGAAGAAGGCGAGCTTTTCCGGCGCCTTGGCGCGGAGGGGAGCGAGCCAGCGCACGGCAAGGCCCAGCGCCTCATCCCATGAGATTTCCTCGAAGGCGCCCGACCCGCGCGGCCCGACCCGGCGCAAGGGGGCGCGGAGCCGCGAGGGTGCTGTCACCTGCATGATGCCCGAGGCACCCTTGGCGCAAAGGACGCCCTTGTTGATCGGGTGGTCGCGGTTGCCCTCGATATAGCTGACCTTGCCCGACTTCAGGTGGACGTTGATCCCGCAGCGGCAGGCGCACATGTAGCAGGTGGTCTTGCGGACCTCGTCCGAGACCTTCGGCGAGGTGTCAAGCTCTGGCTGTTGATAGCCCATCCGTTCCCTACCCTGCCCGTTGCGCGGAACGTTCTCCGCCTTTGCCGCTCATTGCAAGACCTATGTCCCGCCTTCGGTCAGCCTTGCCGTCGCCCGCGCGATATGCGCCTCTTCGGCGGCGGGCACGATCACGACGGTGGGGCCGCCCAGGTCGATCCGCGCCGCATTGGCCTCATTCGCCGCGGGGGAAAGCGTGACGCCCATGTAGTCAAGGCCTTCGCAGATCGCCGCCCGCATCGCCCGGTCATTCTCGCCGATGCCGCCGGTGAAGGCGATGCAGTCGAGCCCGCCCATCGCGGCGATCATCGAGCCGGAATGACGGACCGCCCAATAGGCGAAATGCTCCAGCGCGAAGCGCGCCTCGGGTGTGCCTACCGCGCGCAAGGCCCGCATGTCGGAATGGCCGCCCAACCCCAGCAAGCCGCTCTCGCGGTTGAGGATACGGGCGGCGGCGTCAATCCCGTGGATCTCTGCCAGTCGCAGGACCGCGTTGCCGTCGATGGCCCCAGTCCGCGTGCCCATCGTCAGCCCGTCGAGCGGGGAATAGCCCATCGTGGTCGCAACCGACCGCCCGTCCTTGATGGCGCAAAGCGAGGCGCCATTGCCGAGGTGGAGCGCAAGAACGCGCGCGGGCAGCGCGCCCAACATCTCCGGCAGACGGAGCGTCAGGCTTTCGAAGGAAATCCCGTGGAAGCCGAAGCGCCTCAGCCCCCGCGCCTCCTCTGCCGGCGGCAGGGCGTAACGCCAGGCCACCTCCGGGTTCGTCGCGTGAAAGCCGGTGTCGAAGCAGGCGACCTGCGGCAGACCGGGGGCGAGGCGCATCAGCGCGCGGATGGCCGACAGGTTGTGCGGGTTGTGGAGAGGCGCGAGCGGCACGGCGGCTTCGATCGCCTCCAGCACTTCGGCATTCACCAGAACCGGCGCGGTCAGAGAGGCGCCGCCATGCACGACCCGATGGCCGGCCGCTTCGAACGACGACAGCGGATGACCGGATCCGGCGAAACCGTCAAGGAGAAGCGCCAGCGCCGCCTCATGCGTCGCGGCCTGCGCATCCCGTGTGACCTCGCCCACCGTCAGACGCGACGCCCCGCCGATCTCGCTCACCATGCCGGTGAGGATCGGCGCGGGCGGGCCCCCAAACAGCGCCGCCTTGATCGAGGATGATCCCGCATTGACGATGAAGATCATTTCGCCCCCGCGACGATGGCGCCAAGGGCGACCGAAGCCAGACGCGCGGCGGCGTCCTGCGACCGCGAGGTCAAAAGAATCGGCACCTTAGCGCCGAGGACAAGCCCGCCCGCGCAGGCCGCCATACCAAGCACCATCAGCTTGAAGACCGCATTGCCGGTGGTCACGTTCGGCACCACCATGATGTCGGCATCCCCCGCGACCTCGGACGCGAAATGCTTCACCTCTGCCGCCGCGCGCGAAAAGATGAGGTCGAGCGCCATCGGCCCTTCGACCAGCACCTCCGGCAGCGCGGTCTTGGCCCAAGCCGCAATGGCGGCGGCCTCGCCGGTATTGGGGATCGAGGCGGTCACATCCTCGGACGGGGCGAGGAGGCCGACCTTCGGGCGGGCATTCCCCAAAAGCCCCGCCAGCCGCACCGCATGGGTCAGGCAGGCCTGCCGGATCTCGACCGAAGGGTCCACGTTCAGCGCCGCATCGGTCAGAAGCAGCGGGCGTTCATGCCCCGGCACCGTGATGTGGAAGACATGGCCGCAGCGCGTCGCCCGGTCGCGGAGGCCAACGGAAGCGGGCAGCAGCGCCTTGAGGAAGCTCGTCGAATGGACCTGCCCCTTCATGATCGCATCGGCGGCACCCTCCCGCGCCAACCGCGCGGCCTCGGGTGCTGCGGTGTCGCGCGGGGCGTGGATCAGGGGAATGCCTGAAATGTCCCAGCCGATTTCATTCGCCACCGTTTCGATCTTCGCCCGGTCGCCGATCAGGATCGGCCGCGCCAACCCCGCCTCCGCCGCCTCGCGCATGCCCTGAAGCGGGAAGGCGGCACCGGCATTGACCAGCGCCACGCGCGGCGGAGCAAACGCCTTCGCGCGGGCGACAAGTCCAGGCGGGCAGACCGGAGCCTTGTCGGTCAGAAAGGGAAAGGGTTCGCACATCGCGGTCATGCTCCGGTCATTTCGCCCATTACCCTCATCCCAGAACGGCCCTGACAAGCCCTATCGCGGCAAGTGCTGCCAGCAAGAGGATGGCAAAGCGGCGGAAATCGCCCGGATCGGTTTTCAGGAAATGCCGGCTGCCGAGCCAGTTACCGAGGAAGGTCAGCGGCAGGGCGGCAAGCGCAATCCAGAGCGTGTGCCAGCCGATCAGCCCGTGCCACCAGTAAAGCGGCGCGGCATAGAGGTCGAGAAGCGGGAAATAGGCGATGAGGGTGGCGCGAAACGTCGCCGCGGCCATCGGCTGCGCCGCGAAGAAGGCCGCGACCGGCAGGCCGCCCATGCCGGGCGCATTGGCCATGCCCGACACCGCGCCGATAGCGAGGTTCGCAGGGGTGCTGCGCACCTCCTGCCCGATCCGCCAGCCGGCGAGGAGGACGAAGCACATCAGAAGGATATAGCCCGAGATCAGCGCCCGCGCCGTCGTCTCTGACACGCCGGTCAGCGCCCAGAGACCAAGCGGCAGCCCGATCGCCGCCCCGGCGAGCATCAGCCAGACACGGCGCCAGTCGATGTTCGGGCCGATGCCGCGCATGGCCTGAAGGCTCATCGCCGATTCAAGGATGACCACGGTGGCGACGAACAAAAGCGGGTTCGTCACCACCCCCGCCGCCGCGATCACGATGGCGGAATAGCCAAAGCCGGAATAGCCCCGGATGAATGCGGCGACCAGAATGGCCACCGCCATCCAGACCGTCGCCCCCAGCGACAGGTCCAGCGCCATCACGCCCCTTTTTGCGGCCGCATGTCGGCCGGGTCGATCCCCGCCACCGCGACCGGCTTCTTCATCGCGTCACGGCGGAAGGGCTCACCCAGTTCCTGATTGATCATCGCCTCGATCAGCGTGGTCTTGCCATGCTTCATCTGGTCGTCGATGGCCTTGGCCAGCGCATCGCGCAATTCGTCCATCGTCTTGGCCTGCACGCCCTGCAAGCCACAGGCCTTGGCGATCCCGGCATAGGAGACGCCGGTGTCCAACTCGGTCCCGACGAAGTTGTCATCATACCAGAGCGTCGAGTTCCGCTTCTCCGCGCCCCACTGATAGTTGCGGAAGACGACCATGGTGACTGCCGGCCATTCCTCGCGGCCAATGGCGGTCAGTTCCGTCACCGCGATGCCGAAGGCGCCGTCGCCGGAAAAGCCCACAACCGGCACGTCAGGGCAGCCGATCTTGGCGCCGACGACGGACGGCAGGCCGTAGCCGCAGGGGCCGAAGAGGCCCGGCGCCAGGTACTTCCGCCCGGCCTCGAACGAGGGATAGGCATTGCCGATGGCGCAGTTGTTGCCGATGTCCGACGAAATGATCGCCTCTTTCGGCAAGGCGGACTGGATCGCGCGCCAGGCCATTCGGGGGCTCATCCACTCGGGCTTCGCGTTCCGGGCGCGCTGGTTCCAGGTGGTACCGGGATCGTCCGCCTCGTGGTCCATCGAGGTGAGTTCCTGCGCCCATGCCGATTTCGTCCTGGCGATCAGCGCCTTGCGGTCCGATCTTCCGGCGTCGCCAGCGGTGTCGGCCAGCCGGGCAAGGATGCCTTCGGCCACCTTCTTCGCATCGCCGACGATCCCGACGGCGACCTTCTTGGTCAGGCCGATCCGGTTCGGGTTGATATCAACCTGAATGATCTTCGCTTCCTTCGGCCAGTAGTCGAGCCCGTAGCCCGGCAGCGTCGAGAAGGGGTTGAGGCGGGAGCCGAGCGCCAGCACCACATCGGCTTTCTGGATCAGTTCCATCCCTGCCTTCGACCCGTTGTAGCCCAAGGGCCCGGCGAACAGGGGATGCGAGCCGGGGAAGGCGTCGTTGTGCTGGTAGCCGACGCAGACCGGCGCATCGAGCCTCTCGGCCAGCGCCATCGAGGCCGGAATAGCGCCGCCGATGACGACGCCGGCGCCGTTCAGGATCACCGGGAACTTCGCGGAGCTGAGCAGCTTCGCCGCCTCCGCAATCGCCTCATCGCCGCCCGACGGACGCTCGAACTCCACCATCGCGGGAAGCTCGATGTCGATGACTTGCGTGAAGAAATCGCGGGGCATGTTGATCTGCGCCGGGGCGGACTGGCGTTTCGCCTGAAGAATGACCCGGTTCAGCACCTCGGCCACGCGGGAGGCATCGCGCACCTCTTCCTGATAGCAGACCATGTCCTTGAAGAGCGCCATCTGCTCGACTTCCTGAAAACCGCCCTGCCCGATGGTCTTGTTGGCAGCCTGCGGCGTCACCAGGAGCAGGGGCGTATGGTTCCAGTAGGCGGTTTTCACGGCAGTCACGAAGTTGGTGATGCCCGGCCCGTTCTGGGCGATCATCATCGACATCTTGCCCGACGCGCGGGTGAAGCCGTCGGCCATCATCCCGCCCGACCCTTCATGGGCGCAGTCCCAGAACTGGATACCGGCTTTCGGGAAGATATCCGAGATCGGCATGAAGGCCGAACCGATGATGCCGAAGACATGTTCGATCCCGTGCCGTTGCAGCACCTTCACGAATGCCTCTTCCGTAGTCATCTTCATCGCCGGTCTCCTTCGCTATCGCGGTTTCGCTTTTCTTTTACGGCGCGCGACCCTTGGCTCAGTAGGGCCAGTCCTCACGGCCTCTTATGTCCAGACGCGCGCATCGCCGCGGCGATCAGCGCGATGCCTTCCGGGATGCGCGTCTGCGCGATCGAGGAATAGGCGAGCCGGTAGTAATTGCCCGGTGCCGTCGACGGATCGAAGAAAAGACGCCCCGGCTCGATCAGCACGCCCTTGGTGCGAAGATCCGCAGCCAGCCGGTCGGTATCCACCGACTCCGGCCCCCGCATCCAGAAGCTCGACCCGCCAAAGGCGCCGCGCCCGGCTATTTCCAACCCCTCCGCCGCGATGGCCTCGTCCATCACCGTGCGGCGGCGCTTGTAGGCCTGATTGAGCCGGTTGATGAGCGCGTCGTAATGGCCGAGCGACAGGAAATAGGCCACCGTGCGCTGGATATGGCCGGGCGGGTGACGCAGCATCGCGGCCCGAAGCGCCCGCGCCTCGCGGATGAAACCCTGCGACGCGACGAGGTAACCGAGCCTCAGGCCCGGAAAGAGCGATTTCGAGAAGGACCCCGCGTAGATCACCCGCCCCTCGCGGTCCAAAGACTTCAGCGCCGGCGCGGCGGGCTTCAGGAACGACATCTCGAATTCGTAATCGTCCTCAATGATGAGGAAGTCCTCCGCCACCGCCCGTTCCAGAAGCGCTGCCCGCCGCTTGATCGGCATGGTGGCATTGGTCGGGCAATGGTGGCTCGCGGTGGTGAAGACCGCGCGGACGCCCTCGGGTACCGCTTCGGGCGGCAACCCCTCCTCGTCCACGCTGACCGGCAGGATCGTGGCGCCCAGCTGGCCGAGAATGGCGCGAAGGCCGGGATAGCAGGGGTTTTCCACCGCCACGCGCGTCCCCTGCCCGGTCAGCACCTCGGCCGCGATCCAGAGCGCGTTCTGCGCCCCCATGGTCAAGAGCACCTCTTCGGGCCGGGCGGCGATGCCGCGCCGGGGCAGGATATTGCGGACGATGTATTCGACCAGCATCGGATCGTCGCGTTCGTAGAAGTCGTCGGTCAGAACCTCGAAATCGCGGCGCCCAAGGGCGCGGAGCGCACATTGTCGCCAGTTCTGATGATCGAAAAGTGCGGCATCCGCCTGCCCGTAGATGAAAGGGAAGGGATAGCTCCGCCAGTCCTCGGGCTTCGCGGGCAGCGCGTGGCGGGTGAAGCGCCCGCCGATAAGTGCCGCCCAGTCGACGCCCTCTCGGCGCGGCGCATCGACCGGCTTGAACTCGGGCGGGCGTGGCGCCGTGTCCGAGATGAAATAGCCCGACCGCCCGCGCGAGGTGAGATAGTCGCCCGAGACAAGCTCGGTATAGGCCAGCGTCACCGTGATCCGGCTGACGCCGAGATGGCGCGCAAGGCCCCGGCTCGACGGCATTTTCTCGGCCGCACGGAAGCGGCCGCGCAGGATGCCCTCGGCCACCATCTGCTGGATTTCCTGCTGCAGGGTGCCGTTGAACCCGGCGGTCAGGAAGAAGGCTTCGGCGGGGATCGACATTGCTGGCCCTATGCGCGCTGCGGCATCTGGACCTATGGCAGCGAAAACCCACCCCGCCGTCAAGTCCCCCAGGCGATGGCGGGACACCTTGACGAAAAAGTTGCCACAAGCCTCAATCCTGCCCGAATGGTCGGGCCATGTGGCCGGAACGGACCGGCAGGGAGTAACCAGTGAGCGATGCAACCTCTTCAGCGGCGCAGGAGCAGTTCCCTGACCTGATCCGCAACCGGATGGGTCAATCTTCGGCACTGGTCGCGGCTGCGGGGGCGCTGATTTTCTCCGCGCTCGTTCTCGGCTTTCTGTGGGGGCGCACCGTCAACCACGACGTGGCCTGGTACCTGATCGCCACGCGCGAATGGCTGGGCGGCGCGCGACTCTATGTCGACATCTACGAAGTCAACCCGCCGCTCAACTTCTATCTCACGGCGCCGGCGGTGTTCCTCGCCGACCTGACGGGCATTGCCGACGGGAATGCACTTTCGGCGATGATCTGCGTCTGGATGTTCATCAGCCTCCTGGCCAGTTGGACAATCCTTTCGCGACAGGACGATCTGCCGACCTCCCGGCGCCTGGTGTTCCTTTTCGGAGTGGCGCTCGCGCTCTTCCTGCCCGCGCTGCGCGACATCGGCCAGCGCGAGCAACTAATGGTGATCTTCGCGACACCTTGGCTCTTGGCGCAGTTGCCGCGGCGGGAGCGGCTCTCGCCTCTTGTCACCATGGCGCTTGCGGCGGTTGCGGCGGTGGGCATCTGCCTCAAGCCCTACTTCCTCCTGCTGCCGCTTTCGGTGACCCTTTGGCAGGTGCTGTCGGCCCGCTCTCTCCGCCCGGTGCTGTCGCTCGGCAACCTGACGATGTTCACGGTCGGCATCGCCTATGTCGCGGCGGCCTATGTCCTGCATCCGGAGTATTTCAGCGACGTGATCCCGGTCGCGCGCCTCGTCTACGGTACGATCGCGCTTTCCGATGAGGTGCTGTACCGGGTGCTGGCCTTTCGGGCGCTTCCGTTCCTGCCTTTTGCGGTTATCCTGCTTGTTTCCCGCCCGGACCTGCCGGGGATCGGTGTGCTCGCCGCAGCCACGCTTGCCGGACTTTGCAGCTACTTCCTGCAGTGGAACGGGTTCCCCTATCATCTTGTCCCCTTTTCCGCCTTCGCCGTGATGACCGCCTTCTGGGTGCTCGTCCGCGTGCGGAGCTACACGCCTCTTGCGATGGCCGCCTGCATCGGTTTGTCCCTGACCGCTTTCCGCGTCGTTTTCTTTGGCCCGTACAAGAACGGCTATGTGAACGCCTTGCTTGCCCAGACGGATCCGGCATGGAAGCCGGATGGCCTCATGGTCCTTTCGACGCAGGTCATGCCCGGACCGCCGGTTGCCTTGGCGCTGCATACCCGCTGGACCAGCCGCTATCCTCATGCTTGGCTCATACCCGGCGCGCTGAACGGTCTGCAGCACACCGACTGCGCGGTCGACAAGGCGCGGTGCGATCAACTGACCGCAATTCTCGACCGCTCGCGGCGGGAAAATGTCGACGATCTCGTCAAGGGCCGGCCCGACATCCTTGCGATTCACAAGGGCACCGACTTCGTCGATGCCTCGACGTTCTCATGGTATGAACTGATGCGGGACGTGCCCGGCTGGGCGGAGGCCTTGCGCGACTACAAGCAGATGTCGTCGGGACAGTATTTCGACATCTGGCTTCGCTGCACCGGGGCTACCGGTGCCATCGCCGCGTCCTGCGACGCGGCGAAGTAGCACAAGGCTCCCGCCCGGATCGCCCCCGATCTGATCGGGGGCGCCCCCCCTTACGAAAAGACCCGCGTCAGCGCCTTGTCGATGGCGCCGGTGATTTCGTCGATGTCGTCCGCCGTGGCGATCAGCGCCGGTGACAGGCAGAGCGTGTTGTTCAGTCCCGGAACCGAGCGGTTGGTGGCGCCGATGATGACGCCCTGCGCCATGCAGTCGGCAACGACCGCCTGCACCCGCTTCTCGTCCACCGCTTCCTTGGTCTTGCGGTCGACCACAAGCTCGGCCCCAAGGAACAGGCCCTTGCCGCGCACATCGCCGACGACACGGTGCTTGTCCATCAGCGCCTGAAGGTTCGCCAGGGCACGGTCGCCCATCTTCACGGTGTTGGCCAGAAGCCCCTCATCCTCGATGATCCGCATGTTCTCGATCGCCGCCGCCGGGCCGGCCGTGCAGCCGCCGAAAGTGGAGATGTCGCGGAAGTAGTTCATCGGGTCGGCGGCATCGTCCTTGAACATGTCGAATACGGCCTCGGTGGTGACGCAGCAGGCGATGGCGGCATAGCCCGAGGCGACGCCCTTGGCCATGGTCACGAAATCCGGCTTGATGCCGTAGTGCTGGTAGCCGAACCAGGTGCCGGTGCGGCCGATACCGCAGACGACCTCGTCGATATGGAGGAGGACGTCGTACTTCTTGCAGATCTCCTGCACCCGCTCCCAGTAGCCTTCGGGGGGCGTGATGACGCCGCCGCCCGCCGTCACCGGCTCAAGGCAGAGGCCGCCGACGGTGTCGGCGCCTTCGCGGAGGATCACTTCCTCGATCTGGTTCGCGGCCCATATCCCGTAATTCTCGACCGGCGCGCCATCCTGCTTGCGGTATTCCATGCAATGCGGCACGCGGACGAAGCCCGGCGCCAGCGGCCCGTACTGCATCACCCGTTCGTCCTGCCCGCCGGCAGACATGGTGGCAAGCGTGCCGCCGTGATAGTCGCGGTCGCGGAACAGGATCTTGTGCTTCTTGCCGCCGTAGCGCTTGTGCGCGATCTGGCGGATCATCTTGAAGGCCTTCTCGTTCGCCTCTGAGCCGGAGTTCGTATAGTAGACGCGGGACATGCCCGGCATCTTCTCGATCAGCTGCTTGGCGAAGATCGAACCCGGGATCGAGCCCGCCGAATTGGCGAAGTAGTTCATCTTGATAAGCTGGTCATAGACCGCCTTGGCGATCGTCTCGCGGCCATAGCCCACGTTCACGGTCCAGACCCCGCCCGAGACGGCATCGATGAATTCCTTGCCCTTGGCATCCCAGACCCGCATCCCCTTGCCTTCGACGATGATGCGCGGATCGTTGGTCTCGAACTGCTTGTGCTGGATCAGGTGATGCCAGAGATGGGCGCGGTCGGCCTCGACCACTTCGGTGATGTCGTTCGAATAACGTGTGCTGTCCATTTGCCTTGCCTTTCCGGGAACGCGCGCCCGGACGACCGGCGGAGCCGGCATTCGGGCTTTGGCTGAAAACATCATGAAACCCGTCGCCGCCGTATGTCCAGTAGGCTGCCTCCTTTCAGTCCAGACTGCGGCGCCCCGGCAGGCTGACCTGCAAATCTGGCGCTATCCTCCTTGCGTGATCTGGTCATATGCCACAAGCTGGCTCGGCAACATAGTAACCATAAGCTGGGGCGATGGACGACCCTTGCAGACCAGGGAGACTTAAATGCGTAAGACGATGCTGACTTCTACCGTGGCGGCGCTTGCCTTCATGGCCGGCGGCCAGGCGGCAATGGCGCTCGAAGAGATCACCGTGGGCTATTTCATGGAATGGCCGATGCCCTTCGAATATGCCAAGGCCAACGGCACCTACGACGCCGAGATGGGCGTCAAGGTCAACTGGCGCGCTTTCGACACCGGCACCGCGATGTCGGCGGCCATGGCCTCGGGCGATGTGCAGTTCGCCGTCAGCCAGGGTGTTCCGCCCTTCGTCGTCGCGACTTCCGCCGGGCAGGATCTGCAGACCATCGCCGTTGCCGTCTCCTATTCCGAGAATGACAACTGCGTGGTGCGTTCTGACCTTGAGATCACCAAGGACAATGCCAAGGAGCTTGAGGGCAAGAAGGTCGCCGTGCCGCTTGGTACCGCCGCCCATTACGGCTTCTTGCGGCAGATGGACCATTTCGGCATCGACCTCTCGAAGCTCCAGGTCGTCGACATGGCCCCGCCGGACGGCGCCGCCGCCCTTGCGCAAAGCGCGGTCGACATGGCCTGCGGCTATGGCGGCGGGCTCAACCGGATGAAGGAACATGGCAACGTCCTCCTGACCGGCGCCGAGAAGGAAGCGCTTGGAATCCTCGTCTTCGACGTGATCTCGGCCCCCGCTACCTTTCTTGCGGAAAACCCCGACCTTGCGGCGAAGTTCATGAAGGTCACGGAAGACGCCAATGCGATGTGGAACGAAGGCTCCAAGCAGGACGAGATGATCGCGGTCATCGCCAAGGACGCCGGCATGGACCTTGAGACGGCGAAGAAGGACATCTCGACCTTCATCTTCCCCTCGGTCGATGAGCAATTGTCCGAGAAATGGCTCGGCGGCGGCGCGCAGGCCTTTATGAAGGGCGTCTCCCAGGTCTTCCTCGACGCGGGCTCCATCCCCGCCGCGCGCGACACCTATGACGCGGCGGTCAATACTGCGCCTCTCGAAGCCGTCAAGGGCATGTAAGACCCGCTTCCCTCCCGGCCCGGAAACGCGGTTTCCGGGCCGTTTCTTCTTCACGGATCGAGGGATCATGACCGGGCTCATCATCGACAACATCTCCATGCGCTTCGACCTGCCGGGCGGCGGTTCGGTACAGGCGTTGAAGAACGTCTCGCTTGAGTTGAAACCGGGAGAGCTTCTCTCCGTCCTCGGCCCCTCGGGCTGCGGCAAGACCACGCTTCTGAACATCCTCGCGGGGTTTCTCGCGCCCACGGACGGCAGGGTCACGCTCGGCGGCAAGCCGGTGACGGGGCCGGGACCGGAACGCGGCATGGTCTTCCAGCAGGGCGCGCTTTTCGAATGGATGAATGTCCGGCGCAATGTCGACTTCGGGCCACGTATGAAGGGGATGCCCGAGGCGGAGCGCAACAAGATCACAGACCATCTCCTTGAAACCGTTGGCTTGCGCGATTTCAAGGACAAGGCGGTCTATGAGCTGTCCGGCGGCATGCAACAGCGCGTGGCACTGGCACGCTGCCTTGCCAACGACCCCGATGTGATCCTGATGGACGAACCCCTTGGCGCCCTTGACGCGCTCACGCGCGAGAAGATGCAAGGCCTGGTCCTCAAGCTCTGGAAGGAAACCGGCAAGACCGTGATCCTCATCACCCATTCGGTGGAAGAGGCGCTTCTCCTCGGCGAAAGGCTTCTGGTCATGGCCCCGCGACCGGGCCGCATCTACAAGGAATACCGCCTGCCTTTCGCCGAACGCGGCGTCAATCAGGACCTGCGCCTCGTCAAGAAATCCGAAGGCTTCGCCGAACGGCGGGAAGAGATCCTGTCGATGATCTGGGGCATGGAGGAAGAGATCATGGGCCGCACCGAAGGGGCTGCGGCATGACCGTCCTCGCCTTCTACGCCGCGCTTTTCATCCTGTCCTATATCGCTGTCCGCCTTTTCCGTGCGCGGCGGCAGTCAAAGCAGGACCTGACCAGCCTCAAGACCGTGACCT